>JANQFJ010000173.1 GCA_028277915.1 Saprospiraceae bacterium | reverse complement strand
TTTACATTTTGACTATGATGGTGAATTCCCGGAAGGATTTCTGAATCGCATGAATAAAGTGTTGCCTCCAGACATTGCATTTAAAAAAATCGTAAAAGTTGAATCTACTTCCCATGCACGGTTTGATGCCTTCCATCGGGCATACGAATATCATGTGAGTTTTAATAAAAATCCGTTTGCTATCAATACAGCTTATCATTATCCTTTTGCACGACAGTTGGATCAGAAAAAAATGCAGGAAGCTGCAACGATGTTACTTTCGTTCGAAGAATTTTTTCCTTTTTGCAAATCAAACTCTGATGTCAAAACCATGAAATGTGAATTGAAAAGGTCAGAGTGGATTTTTGATCAGGAAAAGGAAAAACTAACGTTTCATATCGCAGCCAACCGTTTTCTACGGGGTATGGTCAGGCTGATTGTCGGAATGTGCCTTAATGTTGGTTTAGATAAAGTTTCTATCGAGCAGCTCAAATTGGCCATGGATAATCAATCACGCCTGAAAAAAAGCTATAGCGCTCCTCCGCATGGCCTTTTTTTGACTAATATTCGATATCCGTTTGTGCTAAAAGGTTGAAAGTTTAATCATTGTCAAACAGGAAAACATCTTCGATTTGCAGATTGAAAACCTTTGCAATATCATATGCCAGTTTCAGCGATGGATTATATTTCCCCTTTTCAAGAAAAACAATGGTTTCACGCCTTACGCTGACCATTTTAGCAAGTTCTTCTTGTGTAAGTTTATCTCGTGCTCGAAGTTCTTTAATGCGGGTTTTCACTTTCAATTCATTTGTTATTGTGATAAAACCAAAATCCAATAAATATCAGGCCCATTCCAACTATTCCGATACCCAATAAAGTTTCGTTGCGGATATTACTGTCGATGGTGAATAGCAAAATCATCGTCCAAAGATAAATGGAAGCTGTAAATGAATTTGCAGCTGCTTTTTCTTTAATTTTCCTGCTTAGTTCATCTTCTACGATCAATCCTTTTTTTTCGGCTTTTAAATTTCTGAAAGCGACTACTATGCTGAAAAAAGCGATTAAGCCAATGGCTGAATAAATTAAATAGTCCGTCACAACCAATTCGGTCATCGTTGAGTACATAGCAATTCCTCCGGCAAAAGTTAATGTCAACCCAATCAAAGTAAACAATATAAATTTTGTATTTCTCATGTTCATTCTATTAGTTAAGTAAATCTAACATAAAGTTAGAAATACATAACATTAATAACAATGATTTTTATCACTGTTTAAATATTTATTTAAATTTTTAATAGAATAGGTTGGGATGGGTCAAAATACTTTCCACCATTTATTTTTTTTGCGGGTGATTTGCTGGAAGTTTTTCTGAATAGCTCTAAAATCTTTAGGATAATCTTCATCTGTGTTAAAATCAAGGATTTGAGGTCGTCCGGCATTTTTTCGAATAGCAAAATCAAAAAGCAAACTGCGGGCTCCCATTTGTTTTCCTTCCGGAGTTTCGGAAGCCAGCAATGTGAGTGCTATCCCATGCGTGTAAGTAAAAAAAGCTGCAGCCAGAAGGTTATTGTTTTGATCTTCTATCCCCGATGAAAAGCCCCATCCACGGTGAAGTGCGTTGTACATGATCCGATGATAGGCATGAAATATAGCCTCTATGTCTTTTGATTTTTTCGTGTTTTCTTTAAAAAGGGCTGCTATTTTTTCTGGTTTTACGCTTGAAGATGGTCTCAATTTGTATTGCTTTGCCTTATCTAAAGAATGCTCCATTGCTTCCGAATAATTGCTTCGAATCGTGTCATAAGGGCTTTGAAGAGAAAGTTCGTGATTCCATTTTTGTTTGATTTCAAAATTATTTCTGGACGGAAGTTGAATGCCTTTTTTTAACTGGATCTCAATGTTTTTGTATTCATCCGGAATTGCGTTGATAAAAGCTTCAATGCGCTTTTGAGAATGAATATGAATGGAATAGATCACAGGTCGAATTAGTGAAGGGAGATAGTTTGCACCATTGTCAGTAGAATGAAAAAGGGGTAAAACGGATTCGTAGTCTCCTTCAATCAGTGCATCCCATTCTTTTGATACACTATCAAGAAACCATTTGTACCCGAAAATATTTCCATTGAGGGCATAGTGAACGCAGCTATTCCACTTTATTTTGTCTAAATTTTCTTTTTTTACGAGCCTAATGTTCATCAAGGGGTTTGAAATTTGGTTTTATGAAAAAAGCATTGCTTTTTTAGAACAGATCACAATGGTTTTAGTTTTTAATCCAGTTTGAAGGTCACTTCAAATCATAAATAATTTTCGCTCCTCCATAATAATTTCTTGGAAGCCCCGGATAGTAATACCGAGGCACATTATTGTTGAAACTACCTGCATTAACCTGGATCATGGATGCGTATTTTTCATTCCATAAGTTGTTGATCCCTGCATAAATATCAAGATGCCATTTTTCCCCAATTTTTAACAAATAACCGACTTTGGTATTCATCAAATTATAAGCATCTGAAAAGACAGAATTGTCATCCTGCATCGGCATTTTACCCACAGCATAGTACTGGATATTTCCATAGAAAGACCTAAAACTGGCATCCACTCCTGCATTGAAAAGGTGGCGAGCGGTGCCGGTGAGTAAGTTCCCGGAATGATCTTCATCGTCATCAATAAATTCTTTGAATTTATAATCTGCAAAAGTGTATGTAGCCAGGAATCTTAGGTTAAATGAATTAAAATAGACGGGTTGCATCACTTCCAGTTCAAAACCATTATGCTCCGTCTTTCCTGCATTGATCCCAATATACTGGTCATCATCCACACGTTTTGCGACGAGCAAATCTTTAATTTGCATGCTATAAATGGAAAAATTATAACTCAGGTTGTGGAAAATATTTCCGCGACTTCCAAACTCAAAATTCCATCCTTGTTCAGGCAAAATATCCGGATTGATATTACCATCCGGATTTAGCGTTTCTTCAAGGGTTGGTGGTGAAAAACCATGTGCAATTTTGGCATGCAGTGAAATATTTTTTTTCCAACCAAAAGCATCGCTCAGCTTGTAGCTTATAGATAAGAATGGAGACCACATCGAAGGAAAATCACGATCGCTGTTTCTTTTTATTTGGTAATCGTAACTGTAGTATCTTGTTGAGTTGAAATTGACGCCAGCCCTAAAAAAGGTGATATTTTTTAAATCAAATTTAATTTGTCCGAACACATTATATTGCCTCCTTTTTTCCAGATTATCGCTCAAAGGAGCACCAAGACCAACTGTATTTCTGGTCAGCCAGGTATATCTTTCGCTAAACCACTCTCCACCAACTCTGAATTCTAATTTATTGTTTGAACTGGAAAAGGCAGGGCCGTAAGCCCACTCTGACCTGGCACCAATCAAATAGGAATATTCTCTCAGAATATTGAAAGGCCGCTTTTCATAAGAATTGAGAAAACTGTTATAAATGCTTGAGGATTGAGAAAATCGGCTCCCTATCAAAGACCGGTAAGTCGCTCCAATAATACTTTTTCTATAGTTTTCGTATGCGTTGATGTTGTTCCAATTAGGATCGGATTTTTGTGGGTTATTGACATAATCTGTGCTGTCTAAAGAGCTCGGAATCTGTGCATAAAGGTAGGTGTAACTACCAAAAACACTGACTACTTCTTTATCGTTTAGCCAAAATTTTCCATGAGTAGAAAATCCGGATCGGCTATACCAGTTGTTCTGTCGATAACCTTTGCGGTTGGTTGTGTTCAAATTTATATTGACAGAATTTTTTCCATCTTTTGAATGTTTGAAATGTAAAACGCTTCGTCTCAAATTATAGGAGCCAACCGTCCCATTCAAAGAAAACTGTGTTCCTGGCTGTTGATGTTGCGGTGTATTCAAATGGAGCATTCCACCCAGGCCAGCTCCATAAATGCTTGAGGTTGGTCCTTTTAAAACGTCCACTTTTCCCAAAATACTGAGGTCGATATCTTCAAATGTAGATTCACCGGAACCATTTGTCAAAGGAATATCATCAAGGTAGATCTTTATTTTTGAAGTGATAAACGGAGAGCGGCTGCCTATACCGCGTATTGTTAATCGATTGGTATTCAATGCCCCGGATTGCATATGTACGCCCGCTACGCGGTTGAGCGATGGGGCAATGATCGTCGTATTGTTGAGGTTGAGTTCTTTTTTGCTGATCGATTTAAGTTCAATAGGTGTTTTGTAGCCAGGAAGTTCAGAATGTCTTATGATGGGAGCTTCTAGGATATTGTTGCTATATTTTAATAAAATGATCAGGAAAGTATCTTTTGTGATTTGCAAAGTTTGATTTTCAAAACCCAAAAAACTTATTTGAATTACAGAAGCGGTGGTTTTCAGTTCGAATTTTCCATTGATGTCTGATAGTACACCTTTTGGATTTTCAATGCCTGATTCCAAAATTGTAGCACCTGTTATAGGTTCTTCAGTTTCAATTTCGAAGATTTGCCCTTTTATCATTTTTTGAGCTTCTACTTCAAACAAAGCAGTAAAAAACAATATTAAAACTGTTAAACTTTTCCACATGATTAAAAGTTGTTATTATTGAGCTACTGGAGACAAAATTGATTTGACACATACATTTAAAAGTAAAGATAATCCTTGAAAATTCTGTTATCCCAATTGGAATAGACGAGGATTTGTCTTAAAGCCATAAAAAATGAAATTGGAATTTAAAACAAATATTAACTGTGGCGGGTGCGTGAAAAGCGTCAGCAACTTTATCAACGATGTCCCGTCTATCGAAGAATGGACAGTCGATACCGAAAATCCTGAAAAGATCCTAACCGTCAAAGGAGAAGTAACTCCAGAAAAGGTAATCGAGGCTGTGGAAGAAGCAGGATTTGATATTGAACCAATAATTAAAAACTAAGCCGGAATCGCTTTTTCATAAAGCGGAAAATCTGACATATACACGTTTATCTCATTTTTGACTCGTTCAATGAGTGCTTCATTTTCATGATCATTGATGATCATATCTATCCAATCCACAGCTTTCAGGCAATCATTTTCTTTAAAACCGCGAGTAGTGACAGCTGCTGTTCCTATTCGGATTCCAGAGGTTACAAACGGAGTTTGTGTGTCAAACGGAACCATGTTTTTATTTACCGTGATATCTGCTCTGGCCAAAGCATTTTCAACATCTTTTCCAGTCACGCCTTTTGATCTTAAGTCAATGAGCATCAAGTGATTGTCAGTTCCGCCACTAATGACTTTATAACCTTTTTGGATGAAAGCTTCAGCCATGGATTTTGCATTTTTTATAACCTGTTTGGCATAAACTTTAAACTCGGGCTGCATAGCTTCAAAGAATGCAACGGCTTTGGCAGCGATCACATGTTCGAGAGGCCCACCCTGCATTCCCGGAAAAACGCCACTGTTGAGAATTGATGACATTTTTATAGGATTACCTTTTTTGGTAGTTCGGCCCCAAGGGTTGTCAAAATTTTTTCCCATCATTATGATACCTCCTCTAGGACCTCTCAATGTTTTATGTGTTGTAGAGGTTACGATATGACAATGTGGCAAGGGATCTTTGAGTAATCCTGCGGCAATCATACCTGCAGGATGAGCAATATCACCCAAAAGTAATGCTCCAACTTTGTCAGCTATTTCCCGGAACCGGACATAATCCCAGTCCCTGGAATAAGCTGATGCTCCACAGATGATCAGCTTGGGCTTTACTTCGAGTGCCTTTGCTTCAACTTTATCCATATCAATCATTCCGGTTTCTTCTTCAACACCATAAAAATGAGGTTGGTAAACTATTCCGGAATAATTGACAGGAGAGCCATGTGAAAGGTGTCCACCATGTGAAAGGTCAAAACCCAATATATTGTCACCAGGCTGAAGCACTGCCAAAAAAACAGCAGCATTGGCTTGAGCTCCGGAATGTGGCTGTACATTGGCGTATTCTGCACCAAAAAGTTCTTTCAACCGGTCAATGGCGAGTTGTTCAACTTCATCAACAATCTCACAGCCACCATAATATCGCCT
>JANQFJ010000169.1 GCA_028277915.1 Saprospiraceae bacterium | reverse complement strand
GCCGAGTGAGGCTCTAAAAGCAAATATTGCCTGGTCAATTGGTTTGGAACAACCCAAATACCTTCTCTCCTCTTTACAGTTAAAAAATTTTAGAAAAGGAAACGCCATTCGCGAAGAGATCGATATCAGAGCTGAAAAAGGGGCTTACTTCGTCAATGATGATATATACTTATCACCTGGTTCTAAAAAGGAGTGGATTATTGTTGCAGACGTTAATAAAAACCACTCTGATATTGCCAAAATCTCAGAAAAATTAAAGACCGGCAAAGAATTAATCCATCTAGTAAAGGAAAATATCGAAAAAGGAACAAAGCGATTAATTGAATTTACTGGGGCAGCTGACGGCTTGCAACTTACTTCTGACAACCTTAGAGACACAAGGCATTTTTCCAATACGCTTTTCAACATCATGCGTGGTGGCATTTTCGATTTCAATTATGAAATTGAAAGATGGGATTTTTGCGATTACCTTTCAAAAGCAAATAATTCAGTTTTTGAAAGTTCATATTCCCTGATAGATAAACTTCCAAATGTCTTTTCACTGACAATACTAAAATCCTTGGCGCTTCAAAGTGAAGATGCGGATTTCAAAAGATTATGCCTGGAATATATGCCGCTAAAGTTCAGTAGAAGGCATGGCGACCCCAGTCGGCCCTGGAACAGGTTTTCTATCAATACCCGCAGTGAATTGGATGGCTCTAAAATCCTTGATTACCAAGGTAACTGGAGAGACATTTTTCAAAACTGGGAAGCTCTTGCTTATTCTTATCCTGGCTTTGTGGAGAATATGATCCATAAATTTTTAAATGCAACTACATTCGACGGTTATAACCCTTACCGAGTTACCAAAGATGGGTTTGACTGGGAAACCATCGAACCTGACGATCCATGGTCATACATCGGCTACTGGGGTGACCATCAAATCATTTATTTGTTGAAGTTTCTTGAGTTTATTGAAAACCATGAGCCGGGCAAATTAGAGCGGTATTATGATCAGGATATCTTTGTTTATGCCAACGTACCCTATAAAATTAAAAGCTACAGCGAAATCCTCAACAACCCAAAAGATACCATAGATTTTGACCATGAATTGGACCAGAAAGTGCGTAAGCTAAAGGCGTCACTTGGAGCAGATGGCGCATTGCTTCAGGACGAAACCAAGTCTATATACAAGGTGAATTTCATCGAAAAAATGCTGGCAACTGTTTTGGCAAAATTGTCAAATTTTATCCCTGAATGTGGCATTTGGATGAATACCCAACGTCCTGAATGGAATGATGCCAATAACGCACTGGTAGGCAATGGCGTTTCAATGGTCACCCTTTACTATTTGAGACGATTCCTTAGTTTTTTCAAACAACTATTAGCAAATACAGATATTAAAGGGGTTAAAGTTTCCACCGAAATGGTTGACTTTTATAAGCAAGTGCGCGAAACCCAGAGTAGACACCAGCATCTTTTAACCGAAAAAATCAGCGACAAAGATCGCAAGTTGGTTTTGGATGATTTAGGGCAGGCAAGTAATGATTTCAGACAACATATTTACAAGAAAGGGTTTTGGGGCAGAAAAAGGACGATATCTTTTAAAGGCTTAAAAGGCTTTATTGATCAAAGCCTTCAATTTATTGAACACACCATCCAAAGCAATAAAAGACCAGATCATTTATTTCATGCTTACAATTTAATGACTGTCGAAAATGATGATGCGGTTTCAATAGCATATTTAAGTGAAATGTTAGAAGGCCAGGTGGCGGTTTTGAGTTCGGGATACTTGTCCTCAAAAGAAGCATTAAATGTTTTGGATGCTTTGAAAAACAGTGCCTTGTTCCGTGAAGATCAATACAGTTATTTGCTCTATCCGAACAAGGTATTACCCGGTTTTACAAAGAAAAATATCATACCTGAAGAAGCCGTTAGCGGCTCGGTCTTACTCAAACAATTGATTGAGGATGATAATGTGGCTATCATCGAAAAAGACCTGGACGGCGTTTATCACTTCAATGGCAATTTCAAAAATGCAAACGACCTTCAAAACGCATTAGATGAACTTTCTTCGACTATGTATCCACAACAATTTGTGGAAGAAAACAGCGAACAGGTGCTCAAGGCATTTGAAGAAGTCTTTAACCATAAAGCTTTTACCGGAAGATCAGGTACTTTCTTTGGTTATGAAGGCTTGGGTTCTATCTATTGGCATATGGTTTCCAAATTGCAGCTTGCTGTGCAAGAGTGTTGTCTGAAAGCCATTAATGACAATGAAAGTGAAGAAGTCATTGGTAGCTTGCTCGAACATTACTACGAGATCAATGAAGGCATAGGTGTACATAAGTCCCCTTCCCTGTATGGTGCTTTTCCTACAGACCCGTACTCTCACACACCTGCTGGAAAAGGAGCTCAGCAACCCGGAATGACCGGCCAGGTGAAGGAAGATATTTTGTGCAGATTTGGCGAATTAGGTGTTTTTGTCAAAGGCGGACAATTGCAATTCAATCCCTGTTTGTTGCGGAAAAGTGAATTTCTTACAGACAGCAAAATATTCGAATATGTAGATGTTCAATTAGAACGCAGACAGTTACCACTGGAAGAAGGTTCTCTTTGTTTTACTTATTGCCAGGTACCAATAGTGTATAAGCTGGCATCAGAGGAAAAGCTGGAAGTGATTCGTAAAAACAATACTTCTACAAATTTCGAAAAGTTGAGCCTGGATGTTAATACGAGCCGGCAGGTTTTTGAAAGAACAGGTGAAGTGGTAAGGATTATTGCTCAAATTAAAGAATCAAAATTGAAATAACATGAAGTCGTTAGCATGTAAAGTATTTGTAACTGCGATGGCTTTACTGCTTAGTATTTCGTGCAATACAGAAGGAACGAAAAAGGAAGATCATCAACTACAAATTAAGAAGAACGTGACAGCGAAAGACATTTTAGGAGACCCAAATTATCAAGCCATATCTTATGGTGGATACCGTGGAAAGACACGTGACATTCAACCTACCGTAGAGGAATTGAAAGAGGATTTAAAGATACTTGCCGCTTTAAAAATTAAAATAGTCCGTACCTATAACACAAAACTGGCCCATGCCTCCAATGTCCTGAAGGCAATTCGTCAATTGAAAAACGAAAACCCGGATTTTGAAATGTATGTCATGCTGGGTGCCTGGATCAATTGCAAAAATGCCTGGACCCCTCATCCTGATCACGACGACGAAGATGTCGAGGCTAATGCAGCCGAAATTCAACGAGCGGTAGATATGGCCACTCAGTATCCGGATATTGTAAAGATCATTGCTGTGGGTAATGAAGCAATGGTAAAATGGGCCGCCAGTTATTTTGTACAAGCCCGAGTAATCCTCAAATGGGTAAATCATTTGCAGGCATTAAAATCAACTGACCTTTTACCTAAAGATCTTTGGATCACCAGCTCAGATAATTTTGCTTCATGGGGTGGTGGTGGCACGGAATATCATACTGAAGATTTAACAAAATTGATTAAGGCTGTAGATTATGTGTCCCTTCATACCTATCCTATGCATGACACGCATTATAACCCTCAATTCTGGGGTGTTTCCGAAAAGGAAGATGGTTTGTCCGAAACTGAGAAAATCGCTGCTGCTATGGAACGCGCCAGAGATTACGCCCGGTCACAATACCAAAATACTGTTGATTATATCAATAGTTTGGGGATGAGTAAAGCCGTTCATATCGGTGAAACAGGCTGGGCAACGGCTTCCAATGGTTTTTACGGAGCGGAAGGATCAAGAGCTACGGATGAATATAAATCTGCGCTTTATTATAAACTGATGCAGGATTGGACAAAGCAGGCGGGAATAACTTGCTTTTATTTTGAAGCATTTGATGAGCCCTGGAAAGATGCCCAAAATCCTCGCGGTTCAGAAAATCACTTTGGCCTTTTCGATGTCAATGGACAAGCGAAATACGCGGTTTGGGAATGGGTAGATCAGGGTGTTTTTAAAGGATTGACTCGTGGAGGAAATACTATCTCAAAAACCTACAACGGAGACGAAAAAGCTTTACTTGATGAAGTCGATATGCCTCCTGTTAAAAAAGAATTGATTGATAAATATTAAAATTTCATACATGAATGCCTTTTTAAAATATGGCTTCATTTTATTCTTATTTGCTATGCTTGATGCTTGTATTTCAACTTATCAAAAATTAGATATTGAGGTATATGAAACTTCCGCAAATGGGAATAAGCTTAAAAAATTAAACGAATTTATTTCCAGCGAAAAGAAGGCGACGATAATTTTAATGCCAGAAGAAACTTTTCAGACAATCACAGGATTTGGAGGCTCTTTCACAGAGGCATCGGCTCATCTCTTAAATCGCCTGAGTAAAGCCAATCGCGATAAAATTATAGAAGCCTATTTTGGTGAAGGCGGTGCAAAATATTCACTGACGCGCACACATATGAACTCCTGTGATTTTTCTTTGAACCACTACTCCTATGCGCCGGTGGAGGGAGACACAGGGCTGAAAAATTTTTCAATTGAAGAAGACCGGGAGGACATTATTCCGATGATCAAGGATGCCATGGCAACATCCCGAGATGGGTTTAAACTGCTGGCTTCCCCCTGGACAGCACCACCCTGGATGAAAGATAACAAGGATTGGCGCGGAGGAAAATTATTGTCGGAGTATTACGACACCTGGGCAATGTTCTTTTCAAAATATATCGATGCCTATAAGGCTGAAGGAATTGACATTTGGGGCATCACCGTAGAAAATGAACCACTTGGCAATGACAATAATTGGGAAAGCATGCATTATACAGCGGAAGAAATGACTGAGTTTGTACAGACTTATTTGGGGCCAAGACTTGAAGCCGATGAGAAAAGCCATATTAAAATTTTAGGTTATGATCAAAACCGTGAACATTTAAAACATTGGGTAGATGTAATGTACAAGAATGAAGCATCTTCAAAATATTATGATGGCACTGCCATTCACTGGTATGCCAGCACCTTTGAGGTTTTTCCTGACGAATTACAATATGCGCACAAAAAGGCACCATCCAAGCATTTGATCCAAACAGAAGCATGTGTTGATTCCGAAGTACCTAAATGGCAAGACGACCAATGGTATTGGAGCAAAGAAGCGACCGACTGGGGATGGGACTGGGCTCCCGAAAAAGACAAACATTTACATCCTAAATATGCCCCGGTTAACAGATATGCACGAGACATCATCGGTTGCCTAAACAATTGGGTAGATGGCTGGATCGATTGGAATATGGTGTTAGACAAACAAGGCGGACCCAATTGGTTTAAAAACTGGTGTGTAGCTCCGGTAATCGTAGATCCGGAAAAAGATGAGGTCTATTTTACGCCGATTTATTATGTGTTGACCCATTTTAGCAAATTCATCAGACCAGGAGCTACCAGGATCGGATTCAATAATTCTGATGAGAGTCTTATGGTAACCGCAGCCCAAAACCCGGATGAAACGATTGCAGTAGTGATCTTCAACCCTGATTCTGAGGCCAGGAACATAACGCTAACCCTAGATGATAAATCCACAGATATTTCTATCAATGCGCAAGCGATTCAAACAGTTGTTATCCAAATGCAATAAAATATGAATGATCGAATCAACATACAAACAAGTATAGATGAACCTATAACAAGTTTCAAGACCGAAGCAGAAAACAGCGTTCCTTTTGGACAAAAAGTAGCGTTTGGGTTAGGAATGTTGGCCAATCAGATGTTTCCGGCGGCTATGGGGATTTTTATGGTGGTGCTTGTTCAAAATTTGGGTTTCCCAGGATGGATGTGGGGTATCGTCTTTTTCCTGCCAAGGGTTTTGGATGCCATTACAGATCCTATCATGGGGTACATCACTGATAATACACGTTCCAAATGGGGCAGACGAAGACAGTACGTTTTTATAGGTGCTATTATCATGGGAATTTCCTTTGTCACCATGTGGCAATTATATCGTGAAAATGGATTGGATTATAATTTTACTTATTTCCTATTGTGGTCATTTATCTTCTATTTGGGTTTGACTGTATTCAGTGTCCCTTATGTGGCAATGGGCTACGAGATGAGTGATGATTTTCATGAAAGAACCAATATCATGGCTGTTGCCCAATGGATAGGACAATGGGCCTGGGTGATTGCCCCCTGGTTTTGGGTAATCATGTATGACCCTGATTGGTTCGCCAATCCAGATGCTGCCACACGGAATTTGGCGATATGGGTAGGGGTAGTCTGTATGCTATTAGCAATGGTACCTGCCATTTTTATTAAAAGTCCGTCAACCTTAAATAGGGATGATTACCTACCCTTAACCGTAAAAACCATGGGTGGTAGTTTGAAGGAAATTTTCAAAGGATTCATACAAGCATTCAAGTCAGTACCATTTAGAAAAATGTGTATCGCAACATTTCTAATTTTCAATTCATTCAATACTGTAGCTACTTTTACCTTCTTTGTTATTCTTTATCATTTATTTAATGGCAATACAGATATTGTCAGCCCCTGGCCAACCTTATTTGGAAGTGTTGGTGCATTGGGAACAACTTTCATTGTTATTCCTAGTGTTACTTGGATGTCTAAAAAATTAGGAAAGAAAAAAGCATTTTTAGTTTGTCAAGGGATATCAATTTTGGGTTATATCCTCCTTTGGTTTTTATTGATCCCTGGCAAGCCGTATATGTTTTTGTTTGCCTTGCCTTTTTTCTCCTTTGGCATTGGAAGCCTATTCACCATTATGATGTCCATGACTGCTGATGTATGTGATTTGGATGAATTGAATACAGGAAAACGAAGGGAAGGTTTATTCGGTGCCATTTATTGGTGGATGGTGAAGTTTGGGTTTGCTATTGCCGGGCTGCTAAGTGGCCTTATTTTATCTTTAATCGGCTTTGAACAAGGTGCTGCGACCCAATCTGAGGAAACCGTTACAGGGCTTCGACTTTTCTTCTCTGGTCTTCCGATTCTTGGAACGCTCGTAGCCATGTGGGTGATGCGCAATTATGATTTAACTGAAGATAGAGCCAATGAGATTAGAATGCAATTAGAAAATATAAATCAAGAAAGCATTATTAAAAATTAAGCATATGTCTTATAGAGAAAACAAACAACTTTCCTTAACAGGAATTAACTTTTCAACTAAATCACCTAATGAAATCCATCAATTGTTTCGGAAAGCACTGGAAGACGGGATGCATGGCTTGTGCTACAGCGCCTACGAAGAAGGGCAAAAACCAGGTGATATTTTAAATAAGCAACAGATCATGCAACGAATCGCGGTCATTGCTCCTTACACGAAATGGATACGCTCCTTTTCCTGTATTGAGGGAAATGAATTGATTCCACAAGTGGCTCATGACTATGGCCTTAAAACCTTGGCCGGTGCCTGGTTAGGCGCTGACCAGGACCTAAATGAAAAAGAAATAATTGGATTGATATCACTAGCCAGAAATGGATATGTGGATATAGCAGCCGTAGGCAACGAAGTGTTGTACCGCAATGAACTCAGCGTAGAAGAACTCCTGGAATACATTCTACGTGTAAAAGAAGCACTGCCTGGAATTCCTGTTGGATATGTCGATGCCTATTATGAATTTAGTGCGCACCCTCAAATCACCGAAGTTTGCGATGTTATCTTGGCAAACTGTT
Organism: Saprospiraceae bacterium; assembly: GCA_028277915.1. Taxonomy (GTDB): domain Bacteria; phylum Bacteroidota; class Bacteroidia; order Chitinophagales; family Saprospiraceae; genus JAHDHW01. Next base: position 7,317 of record JANQFJ010000169.1, on the reverse strand, counting down.
ATCCTTTCTGGGAAGGTTGTCATATGGACTATTCATTGGTTTATATGAAACAGATGTTTCATTATGCAAAGCATGCCGGTAATGGGAAAAAAGTGATTATTACAGAAACCGGTTGGCCCAGCCAGGGAACCAATTATGGAGCAGCCCAGCCTTCCGAGGAAAATTTTATGAGATATTTCATCAACACCCAAAAATGGTCCGCAGAAGAGGATATTGACATTTTTTATTTCTCCTCTTTCGATGAATCCTGGAAAGTAGGTACTGAGGGTGATGTAGGTGCTTATTGGGGATTGTGGGACAGTAAAGCGAAACTTAAATTTTAATTACGCAGAAGATTAGTGTCTGTGCTTATATATAATGCTCATATATACCAAAAACTATTGCAAAAAAGAGCCCTTGAATTTTTTCGAGGGCCTATTTACAAAAAATCATTTTCAAATTTTATTTCATTACTGCACCATCACCTTTTCAGCATAGACTTTATCGTTTTGCTTAACGGTCAACATCAGTGTGCCTTTTGGAGCGTTTGCTAGGTTTATTTCATTTCTATAAACACCGTCAAAATCATTGATCTCTTCGCTGTAAATCACTTTTCCTGCGACATCAATAACTTCTACCGTCGTGGGTTCAGCAGCTCCTTTAAATTCAACGGTCAATTTTCCGGCAGTAGGATTCGGAAACAAATTAACCTCTTGCAATTCAAGTGTTTGAGACATTCCATCTGAACTGTTTACGGTATTGCCTTCATCATCGATCGGAGCAAGTTCATCGTCTTCAGTAATAGTTTCTTCTATGACATCGCCATTTTCGATTTTCTTTTTAATGATGATCGTTCGTTTGTGGTGATTTTTGCCTTCTTCTTCATTTTCAAAAACCCAATTCATTTCCTCTTCAAAATTAAAGTCTTTATCACCATGTTTTTCAACATTCTTAATTTTAAATTTATTTTCGCAAGTTTTAAGGGTAGCATTAACCTGCGCTGGTTGATCATCACGAAGATATTCGATAGTCACCGTTTCACCTCCTTCAAAAGGTTTTAATTGTTCCAGCACATCATGAATTGTTGCAACACCTGCCCCATTGATCGCCATGATAATATCATCTTTTGCCAATCCCGCTTCCTCAGCTCCGCTTCCTTCAAAAACATCCAAAATAGCAACACCTTTGTCACTTATTCCTTCAACGGTTTCGTGTCCGTTTTCATTTTCAACTGTTTTTCCGATCATCACGCCAAGGCAAGCTTTGTTGCTTGGTTTATCGCGAGTCATAAATCCATAGGCATGACCTTCGTGCTCATCTCCGTTCAGGATGACACCATGTTTTTCCAATTCTTTCTCAATATCTTCTGGAATATCTTCATGACCTTCCCATTCAATTATTATTGGTTCGTGACCTTCTTCGTCTTTGTCCATGATGATTTTGATGCGGCGGTCTAAATTGTCTTCATCAATATCTATTTGGATATTTTTCAATTTTTCCTGCAACTCGTCAGACAGGCCTTCAAGCTCTTCTAATTTGATCACATGGATGTCTTCGTCTCCTTCGATAGATTCAATGAGCACATCCTCTGAATCTCCCTTCTTGATGATTTTCTTCACGACCTTGTTTCCATCTTCGTCAATGGTTTCCTTAATAATCACAATTTCCTTTTCAACTTCTTTGTTATCTTCCTGCTGTGCAAAAAGAGTCACACTTGAAAAAATGAGTGCTATCGCTAAAAAAATGGTGTAATTAAGTTTAAATGCTTTCATTTTAAAAAATTTTAATCGTTTGTAATTCTAAATGTCAAGAATCCCGATTGTAAAACTAATACAATCTTTGATGAGTTGAATATGCTTCTGTTTAAAAAAAGGTGGAGAATCAGGGCAATCGGGTGATTTTTTGAACCGCTAATTCTCCATTCTAATTGGAGTTAATTCATAAAACAGTAGCTCTTTATTTATCTTTTTTATTAATGGACAAAATTGATTTTTTATTCATTTTACTTCTAGTGGATCGCTCGTAGATTTTTTTATATTTTTCAAAAACCTGATCTTCTACTTTCTTCCCGTTTACTTTCATTCTTTTGTCATTGATCTCCAACTTATAGTCCGAACCACTATCAATGAGACCATCTCTGATCAGTTCTCGTTCAATTCTTGAACTAATGCTTCCCGTATTAAACCGACCATTTCCTTCAAAATAAAACTGATAGTTATCCTTCAAATCTTTCGCATCGAAGAGAAAGTCATTGGCTTCACAATTATCTCTAAATAAATAAAAGTGGTCCTCATCAATGCGATGGAGCTTTTGTAAAGCTTTAAGCTGATCATTGGCTTCTTTTATTTGTTTTCGAGTCAGTTTTTGCATTTCGGCAGATTGATGCCTGAGATCATTTTTGTGTGCTTTCAATTGCTCCTGGTACAATTTAATTGCTTTTTCCTGATCCATTTTCATTTTTTTCAAAGCCTTTTCATCAAATGTAAAGGAACGAATGCCACTATGATCGCCTTGATAAGCCCAGAGATCTCTGGCTTTTGCACCTTCAACCCAGCCAATCATGGCATCATTGTCAAACTCAAGTTTATTGGCTTCAATCCTCAACCGATCAGCTTTTGGAAAAAGGCTTCTGTAACCATAGCGTGGATCATGTTCGTCGATTATAATCGCAGTATCGCCATCTTCCAGTTTGTTTCCATCAATAAGGATGACCTCCCCTTCTCCTTCAATCACGATCTCCATCGGTTCTTTTCCATTCTCTGTTTTGATGACAATGACGGTTTGTCCCTCGACATTTTTCCCTTTGGTAACCGTTTTTTTGGATGTTGTTTTCAAATCAAAAAACGAAGTTCTTGGAGCTTTAGGTGGCTTCGGAACGGTCGGTGCGACAGGCGGAGCAGGTGGAGCTGATGGCTCGGGCGCTGCAAATGGTTCTGGAGCTACTGGCGGTTCCGGAGGAGCAGGTGGCTCAGGAATATCGAGGATGATTCCATCTACCATTTCTTCATAATTTTCAAACTCCTCTTCAGGAATGATTTCGCCGTTCACTTTTAATTCAACGATTTCGCCGTCTTTCAAAGTAAACTCCGTTTTTTCACCATTCTCTTCCTTAATAACACGATAGGTTTGTTTTCTTCGCTTTTCTGGAATGGTGTCATGAATTAAAACCACATCAACCAGGATATTTTCGCTCAACTGTGACTCTGGAAAAATATGCAATCTGTGGTGATCTTTCAATTCATTGACCCTATCGCGAATGCCTTCGAAAGGTGTATACGCTCCAACAGAAAAAATAAAAATCGCAGCAAGCAACAAACAGGTGGCAGTTAGTTTTTCCATGATATTTGATCTGTTTTGAGGTTGATTTAAAATTCGTTTTATTCGGTTTAACAATTGATTTTTTCGGCCTGAAAAGGTCATTGCAAAACTTGGCACCGGTTGCTGGTTCATTTCCTGGAGCGTCACCAATGCTTTGGCATAAGTAAGTGAATTGCCACAAAGTTTGATCGCAATGTCATCGCTGCAATTTTCTCTTTCCAAACGGACATTTGCCGAAATCCACCAAACCGCAGGGTGGTAATAAAACAATACTTCGATGATCGACAATACGATATTCATCAAAAAGTCATTGCGGAAAATATGCCCCAACTCGTGGGCTAGAATCGCTTCTACCTCGCTTTCACTCAATCCGTTCACTGCACCTACCGGCATCAAAATGACAGACTTAAAATAACCAATCACCATAGGAACCTTAACCATGGAGGATTCCAGGAGTTCGATTGGTTTGTTCATTGGAATTCTGCTTGAAAGCTCCTGCAATTTTTTCTGCCAAAAAGCACCAAGAGGCTGGTTATAACGATGTTTTAATATTTGAACGTAAGTCAGTCCGCCTACCAAACGGAAAAGGAAAAATGTCACTCCAACAAACCAAATAGCAACAATTACAGAAAGGTGGTTATTGAAATAATCTATGCAGGCCTGGACAGCATTTAGAAAAAAGGAGCCAGAAATAGCTGCGTTTTCACTACTCATGTGACCAATCAGGGTAATCTCTCCAAATTCCTTTTGACTGACACCATCGTAGAGCAGAATAAACGTTGATAACGAAAAGACGAATACTAAAAATAATGAAATACTGGCAACTTCATAACGTAGCTTCGCCGAGCTTTTCTGCATAGATTGCATTACAAGCGCCATGATTATTGCAACTAGCAGTCCTTGCCAGATCGAATGCACAACTGTCCAGCCTAGTGCATAGATAAGATCTTCAGAAATAAATTGTATTATGAAATCCATAACTTACAGATTGATATATTTTTAAGGGTTGTTCAAATTATCCTTTCTTTCTTTCAGGATTAAAAAAATCAGACAAACAAACCTATTTCTCTGACTCAATTTTCTTGATTAACTCTTTGATCTTTTGCAACTCATCTTCTGAAGCTTCGTGACTACCAAGAGCTTGCATGACCAATTTCATGGCGGAGCCCCGGAAAGTTGCGTCTACAAATTTTTTCAACAATTGTTTTTGAGTTGCATCTTCTTCGATCAACGATTCGTAAATATGCGTCCGGCTCTCAGTGTTGCGCTTCACCAATTCTTTGTCAGCCATGATCTGCATGATCTTTAAGGTGGTTGTGTAACCTACTTCTTTTACCTCATTAAGTTTGTCATTGACAAAGCGTACTGAAGACGGGCCATGCTCCCACAAAATCTGCAATACTTTCAGCTCTGCATCCGTAGGTTTAGGAGTTGTATTTTTAGTCATTTCAAAATATTGATAATTGGTTACGAAATTTTTCGTACTACAATGATATACGAACTAATTCGTAATTCCAAATTTTAATACGATAAAATTCGTATTTTAAGAAAAAATTAAGAAAGGATTAACAATTAAAAAATGCTAAATTTGGGGTGAGCAATGTAACTTCCATTCGATAAATCCAGGTCAGATGAAATTAATTTTAAAAATCGCTTTTCTTTCCCTTCTCCTATTATTCTTCACCTGCGATGAAGTTAGCACTACAAACAGCAGCAAAGGATCAAGTACTGATTCTCCAACCGATACCACAGCCCATAACCTTGAGGATTATAACGAAGATGGAAACAAAATAGAGTCGAAAGATTTGAAAGATTGTGAAACCAGTGGAAAAGTGCTGGAAAAAAATACGTTTCGGATGGACGATATCGCACAAATGATTTGTATTTCAGCTGATGAATCCACTCAAGATCCTGAACTTGGTCAAAGCCATCGTGTATTTGAAGTTTTCAATACAATGGATTGTTCCAATTTATTAAAATTGACGCTTCCGGTAAATCGCAGTGCAGATTTTCCTTATTATTTGGTTTCCGGTTGTTATGAAAAAATCAACAAAATTGTTGGCATCCAGGGATATTTTAATTTTTATTTTTACGATGCTGAGACCCAAAAGCTATCAAAGTCTTTAGAACCGGAATTTCTGACCGAAAGAGAAATGGTGGACGCCCAGTCCGGGAAAGTTGATGCATTGGCTGTCTGGGAAAAATATATTCTTGGCTATGCTATTGATGCCGGAGCATTTAGTTTCGACATCACAGACAAAACCAGTCCAAAACATGTACTTCCTATTGCTGAGTTCAATGTTCCCAATTCTTCAACGTATCACTCTTTATTTATGTTAGGCTCTGAAAATGAAAGTTTTCAAGCGGTTATACCAAAGGTTGATCCAGATGATGGTTCTTTTAAAATTCAAACACTGTTTCCTCAGGCATTAAAGGTGGGAACCTCCATTTCAAAAAGTGCGCAAAACAATCGTTACATTGTTTTAAAAGATTTATCTGATCCCAGCCAGGAAAAACGAATTGCCATTGACATGCTCTCTCAAAAAAATATTCCGTTGCCCGATGATATTGCAATCCAAAAGACTTCCGAAATCCTGGGTTGGTTGAAATCGCAGCAATAAGATTCCCGATTTTGTGTGGATTAACACTGAGCTTGGTCAGCGAAAAGACAACCTCTAAACTCATAAAACTGCAATTTAATTGAAAATTAAAGCCATATGAAAAAGTTGCTCTTTAACTTCCTTTGTTTAGTCTTTTTAGTCACTTCATTTGGAATTCCAATTTCTGATGCACAGTCTCAAAGCGATGGCATGACCAACAATAGAATGGAAAAAATCATCAAAAAAGTAGCCACCGAAATGGATGGCCAACTGGGTAACTGGCAATTGGTGTATCGAGAAAGATTGGTGCTGATCATCACCGACGAAAAAAATAACCGAATGCGTATTTTCACTCCGGTGATCGCTGAAACCGATCTAAAAAACGGGCAATTGAAAAAAATGCTGGAAGCCAATTTCCATTCAGCACTAGATGCCAAATATTGTCTTTATGAAGATTATGTAATCAGTGTTTATACTCACCCTTTGAAAGAATTGACCGACGATCAATTTACAGACGCTTTACAACAAGTGACAGTACTTGCTGATACTTTTGGAACCAGTTATTCCAGTACGGATTTGATCTTTGGAGGACAAAATGAAAAAAGTGAAGAACAATTAAAAAAAGAAGAACGCCTCAATAAAAGTCCAAGCAAAAAAAACCGGTAAAATCGTTACAATTCATCTTCTGCGAGTTGCTTTAAAACTACCACAGCCTTTTTAGCATCAATTTGAAAATCGTTGTAAACTACACTTCCTCCGGCACCAATCACAATAAACCAAGGCGTACCACCTGAGCGATAATTGTACATGATTTTTGAAATATTGCCCGTAGATTCATCTCCGGGATCATGACCAAATGGTATTTTTAGTTTATATTTTTTCTGCAATTCGGCAATCTTTTCAAAAGTATTTTCATTATGCCCTTCAAATACCGTTTGCACTGCAAAAAAGGCAATCCGATCATCATTTTTCAGTGCATCTACCATTTCTTTTAAAACCGGAAATCCAACTTGGTGACATCCTTTGCACCAACTTTGAAAGCAAAAGAGGACTTTTATTTTCCAGTCGTAATGATGCTTTTTAATTTTCGCAGGCTTGCCCTTTTCATCAACCCATTGCTCAACATTCCAATCTGGAGCCATGTAGCCTACGATCCCGTAATCGGTTTGATTTGCCATAATTTTATTTGATTAGTTTCTCATAATTAAACTGCAAGCTATTGTCAAAAGTTGCTTTCAGCGAACATCTTTGTACCACTTCGCCAACCAATTTGGTGAAACGCCCAGCAAATATAGTTTTTTAATGACGATCCATTGTATTCGTGTTTTTAAAAATCCGGCTTTGATGTGGCGTCGAGCTGAAACGATCAATTGAGGTTCTTTTATTTTTCGAACCTTATATTTCGATCGCATTCTTATCG
>JANQFJ010000118.1 GCA_028277915.1 Saprospiraceae bacterium | reverse complement strand
TAATATTTCTTATAGCTGTTCAAATTATTATTGGCAGCAATTCGCTAAAGCATGTTTAAAAACTAACAGAATTCGTAAATTTGGTTCTGTTAGTTTTTTTATTCTAAAAATAACCTCAATGAAAAAATCAATTCGGCATATTTTAATTCTTTCCATAATCTCTCTTTTTCTTCTCGAATTTGCTTGTACTCCAAAAATAAAACCAGATCCTGGCCCAGTTGTGTCAACGGATTGTATTGATCCTGAAAAAATTGACAAAACCCGTGGCTGTCCAAGAAATTATGATCCAGTCTGTGGTTGTGATGGAAAAACTTACAGCAATGATTGCGTTGCCGAAACCAATGGTGTTACCAGATGGGAAAAAGGGGAATGCTCCTGCATCATGGAAAGTTTGAAAGATCCCGACGGAGCCTGCACCAAAGAATACAGACCCGTTTGTGGATGTGATGGAAAAACCTATGGCAACGAATGTGTCGCCCGAAAAGCTGGTCTCACCAAATGGACGGATGGTCCGTGTAAAAAAGATTCCATTGAATGTATTGACAGATCCAAAATCTCTCTCAGGCCATGTCCAATGAACTACGATCCAGTCTGTGGTTGCGATGGTAAAACTTACAGCAATCAATGTTCAGCAGAGGTTGCTGGAGTTACAAGATGGACTAAAGGAGAATGCAAAACACCATGCATTGATAGCACTAAAATCAACCCAAACAGAGGATGTCCCCGCAATTACGATCCGGTTTGTGGCTGTGACCGAAAAACCTACAGCAATGAGTGCAACGCAGAAAACGCCGGTGTAACCAGTTGGATAAAAGGAAAATGCGAAGATTGTTTTGATCCAAATCCGAGACAAAAGCCATGCACAGAGGAGTATCAGCCAGTTTGTGGATGCGACGGAAAAACGTACAGTAATGCATGTGCCGCCGAAAATGCTGGAATTAAAAAATGGACGGATGGAGTGTGTCCGGATAAATGTATCGACGAAAGTAAAATCGATCCAGATGGTATTTGCCCAATGAATTATGACCCGGTCTGTGGATGCGACGAAAAAACATACGGCAATTCTTGCGAAGCTGAAAAAGCAGGAGTCACCTATTGGAAAAAGGGTAAATGTAATTGATTTTATAAAGATTTGATCTTTTCAAAGCGATTGGTAATTTTGCCGATCGCTTTTTGTTTTTTAAACAAAGCAGATTTCAATTTTATGAAGAAGATCTTTCTCAAGCCCGGACGGGATGCATCTGTACGTCGGTTTCATCCTTGGGTATTCTCTGGTGGAGTCAAACATATTAAAGAATCAATTTCTGACGGTGAAACAGTGGAGATTTATAGCCATGAAAACCAATATCTGGCAACTGGCCATTTTCAGCAAGGGAGCATTTTGGTTCGAATTATATCTTTTGAAAAAACAGTAATCGATCAAGATTTTTGGATTTCCAAGATTAAGAATGCATATGACTTTCGTAGAGAAATAGGAAACCTTCAAGACAATGATACGAACTGTTACAGACTGATCCATGCCGAAGGAGATGGCTTGCCTGGCTTGATCGTCGACGTATATGGGAAAACTGCCGTTATTCAGTGTCATTCGATCGGCATGCATTTCGAGCGAATGAAAATAGCCCAAGCACTGCTGGAAATCTATGAAAATAAACTGAAAGCCATTTATGATAAAAGCGCGGCAGCGTTACCTTCAAAATATGGAACCACCATCGAAAATAGCTATTTATTCGGTCATTTAGATAATCAAACCGTTACTGAATATGGTCATCAATTTTTTGTGGACTGGGAAAGTGGTCAAAAAACAGGTTTTTTTCTCGACCAAAGAGAAAATCGAAATCTTTTAAAAAATTATGTATCAGATAAGAGTGTTCTCAATGCTTTTTGTTATTCCGGAGGCTTTTCTATTTATGCTTTAAAGGCTGGAGCAAAACTCGTTCATTCAGTTGATATTTCTCAAAAAGCAATAGATTGGACCAATCAAAATGTAAGTTTAAATGGTAACTTTAAATGGACTCATGAAGCATTCACAGCAGATGTATTGAAGTTTTTACAGGCGACTGAAGCTACTTATGAAGTCATTGTGGTTGACCCTCCCGCTTTTGCAAAAAGCAAAGCAAAACGCCATAACGCCGTGCAAGCCTATAAAAGACTAAATGCTTTAGCCTTAAAAAAGATAGCACCTAATGGCATATTGTTCACCTTTTCTTGCTCCCAAGTGGTCGATGAATCACTTTTTTATAATACGATAACAGCTGCTGCAATCGAAGCTAAGCGCAAAGTACGTGTGATCCAAAAACTATCACAACCTGCTGATCATCCGGTTAGTTTATTTCATCCTGAAGGAGCTTATTTGAAAGGATTGGTCCTTTTTGTAGAATAGAAAATTAAAACGAGGAGTCATTTAAAACCTACTGACTCCTCGTTCTGACATCAAAAATCATTCAGTCTAAAAAGGACAACCGGCACAAACTGAAACCCTGGTATTTGGATTTGGGCGAGAATCCTGAACAATATCAATATCTCCTTTTTTGCCAATGATTCTAAACTCCGTTCTTCGATTCATTTGATGTTCTTTTTCACTGCAAGGCACATTATTTTTACAATTATTGACATTTTTATTTTCACCATAACCTACTGCAGTCAAACGACTTCGGTCAACCCCTTTGCTCGTCAGCCAGCGCACAACAGATTCAGCGCGTCTTTGAGAAAGTCGACGATTGTATCTAAAGCTTCCTCTTGAATCTGTATGAGACCCCAATTCCAAAATGAAATCTGGATTTAGTTCCAACATTTCCAGCAAGGCTTCCAGGGCAGGTATTGATTCATCACGAAGATAAGATTGATTAAAATCATAATAAACATGGACCAAATAAGGAACACTACCATTTTCGTCGATTCCTGAAGGGCCAATTTCTGTGACCTTTTCCAATGCATTATCGGTAACGGTAGCCACATCAACTTTGTAAGGCTGTAGATCTAAGTTCACTTGTAAAGTTGTTGTTTCTGTCAAGCCTCTTGTACAAAGATCAGCTAGCTGGGTGGTTATAAAATTTTCTTTTTCTCCTTTGATGGTATAACAAGCTCCTTCTTCAATTTCAAAAGAAAACAATCCATCATCATCAGTCACGGCAGTCTGAATGTTATCATTGATGTCATTAGTTATAGTCAATGTAACTCCTTCAACAGGAAATTTGGTAATGACATCAAAAACAGCTCCCTGAAGCGCAAAAGTAATTTCTTTTTCAAGGGGTATTTCAACAAATACTTGTTCTCCTATTTTTATATTTTTTGTACATCCTTCTTTTGATCCATCAAGGTAAGTTTCCATACTGGCAGCAAAAGTGCAACATTGATTCAGTTTCATATCGATGGAGATAGTACCATCTTCCCCTGTAACGAGCGTATTGCCAGTGCATTCATCCACTACACTAGCTCCTTTAATGGGTTCTCTGGTTTCTTCGTCAAAGACCAGTATCTGAACAGGAGATGCGGTTTTGCGAAAGCTGTAAATGTCATCCCGACCTACTCCTCCCTCTCTATCTGAAGCAAAGTATCCGCAAGTTCCCTCTTCATTGAGTATGATGCTGAAATCATCTGCTATTGTATTTATAGGATATCCAAGATTTTCGGGTTCAGTCCATCCGCCATTGTCATTATCTTCGATGTAATAAATATCCAAACCGCCTAAACCAATTAATCCGTCAGATGCAAAATATAACTTCCCGCTTTTGTGAAAATTCGGAAAAATTTCATTGCCTTCAGTATTAATTTCTGGGCCGAGATTTATTGGCGGCCCCCATCGACCACCTTCTTTGTCAGACATATAAATGTCCATACCTCCAAATCCACCTGGCATATCAGAGCTAAAAAATATCTTTTTGCCGTCTGCCGATAAGGTTGGATGTGCTACAGAATATTCATCACTATTGAAAGGTAACCCTTTAAGATTGTGCCAATCACTTTTACCTTTTATGTCAGCAGAATAAACTTTCAGTTTTATAATGCCGTCATCACTTTTGCCAACTTTACCATCCTCAATGTTATTTCTTGTAAAAAATATTTGCTTTTGATCGTCTGAAAATGTCACTGCGGCATCGTGAAATTTAGTATTTAATTCTTCAGCGAACTTCTCCGGCCTACCATACATTACATTTCCGCAGTCCTCGCCTTTTACTTGTTTAGCTTCAATAAAGTACAATTCCAAAAATGGATTCCCAGTCCAACCATGACTTCTCTTGACTGCACTTCCTCGATCTCTTTCCGAAGCAAAAACAATCCCGTGCTTATAAAAAGCAGGACTAAAATCATCGAGATTTGAGTTAAACTCCATATGAGCTATATCATAAATCCCCGCATTTTTGGTTCTCAATTCATCTTCATAATCACAGGCTTTTAGTAAAAACTGACCGCGCATATCTCCCGGAACATCAGCAACGTACTTTCCAAACCATTCTTTTGCAAGATCACATTTTCCATTGCGTTGTAACATTTGACCATAATACAATTTATGAATGGGTTCGGCCTGTGGAAGTCTGACAACCTGTCCATACCAGTATTCAGCATTGCCCGGATCATTCACTTTACGATAACATTCAGCGATGTTCATTTTCGCTTGTGGATCATCGTTTTTTTCCAAGACTTCATTGTATAAAAGGATGGCCGCTTGATAATTAAGCGTCTCCATATTTTGATTAGCCTTTTTAAGTTTGGAAGATTGTCCAAAACTAGCACTACAAATTAAAATTCCTGATAAAAAGGTGAATATCAGTTTCTTAATATTCATAATAAAAAGATTTTTTACACTCGAAGAAAAATAGGTTAAGCCTTGTTCCATATTTTTGTTTTGTATTATCCATTTAAAATTAAAAATACCTTGGGGTAACTGCTTGTTTCGTGATATAATTAAACTCATATCCCAGCATGATCTCAAATGATCCTTGAGTTGCTTGTTTTATTTCCGATAGAGGATAATCATAAGCTGCACCAATCCTCAAGCCATTAGCAAGATAATAGGCCGCCCAAATGTCAACAGAATCATACGAACTAGAATCTTCCGAAAATGCCTCTATTGCCGTTCGGAATGCAGCACCAATCCATAATGTTTGATAAAACATAAATGATAGGTCAATATCTATCTCAGTAGGAGCACCTACGCTTTGATAAGCTTCATTTTTATGAAAACTGCTCAACAATCCAACATTTTTTATCAAAATGGAAGGTTTAAAAACCAATGCATCTCCGTTCAGTGGCAAAGCAGCGCCAGATGATAAATAATAATGGCGATGTTGTTTTGCCCACTGTGTGGTATTCAAATTTTCATTCCGTAAATCGTATTCCAGCAATTTTGGACTGGCAAATCCCAGATAAAATTTATCGGTATAAAAATACATCCCGGCTCCAAAATTTGGCAACCAAATATTCGGCTGGATCTCTGAAAATGCATCATCCTGATCATGTTCAATATCGAGATCTGACCAATCAGCTCTCCAGTTCATCACTCCGCCTTGAAGCGCAATTGACAATTTGGCGTTTTTACCTACCGGGATATGGTATGCATAGCTGATATTAGCATCAATAGAATTCGTGGGTCCTATCTCATCTCTCACTAAGCTCAACCCCAATCCTACTTTTTCATTTTTAGTTGGAGAATGAATGGTAAATGACTGAGTATTAGGAGCTCCTGGAACACCCCACCACTGCGTACGATGCAAGAGCGCAATGGCCATATGGCCATTAGACCCTGCGTATGCAGGATTGAAAGC
>JANQFJ010000044.1 GCA_028277915.1 Saprospiraceae bacterium | reverse complement strand
TTATTGTATTTTATTTCATGCCACAAAGAGCCATCGAGTTGTGAAGGCAATGCAATTTTCACCATTTACCAAAGAATGATTTGTGTTAAACCAAGCCCAAAATAAGTGATCTCCGGCTAATCGTAATACTTATATTTGTAATGAATGGTTCGGTAAATCTGATCATTATCGAGCCAGGTTTCTTTAATTACATCGACGTTTTCGTTGTATTCGTATGTTCTTTGTTTTCGTTCTAGAGTGACACGAATGAGGTTGCCAGCGGAGTCATACTCGTTGATATATACTCTATCGGTTGGAATACGCTTAGATTGATACACTTTTTTTCTTCTTGTAGCATTTCCATACTCATCATATTCGTTTTTAAGTACAGCTTTTTGTCGAAAATTTATTCCGTTTAATACCTCATCATTCTTATTGTACTGCATAATTGACAATACCTGCGAAATGTATTTTACGGTATCAGTATAGCTTCCATCATCGTGATAATGGTAGATGTGTTCCAATACTTTATCAGAATTGGGATTTTTTTCAAGCATGTGCACCTTTCTGCCTTTTTCATCATATTTATTTAAAAATGATTCTTCGACTAAGGTGTTTTTCAGCAGGTTTTGGGTGGTTTTAGAGGTGACATTATTATGCTCATCGTAAGTCCATTTGGTAAGATTTACCAACGAACCATCTAATCTTGAATATTCTGATTTTTCAATAGGTTTTCCGTTTGTGTTGTAAGCTTTGACATAACTCAAAAGGATTGTATCATAATCTGGAGGTTGGATCCATTGTTCTTCAAACTGAATAGTTTTTTTGTTTTTAACTGGATTTGGTTTAGGTTCCGAATTGTTGCAATTAGAAAACAGTACTATTAAAACAAGGCTGCCTATCCATTTGAAACCTGTGAAATCCATATTTTGGAGTAAAGGTGAATTTGATCGGGTCGATTTCATTTTTATAATGCTATCCAAATTAGAAAATTATAGATTTATATTTTCAAAGAATATACCAGTGTTCTATGCAATATTTTAATAAAGCAGCATTTTATCGTTGAAATTTTCAACAACGAAGAAATGTTATCTTCAATGCTGAGAATAAATTTAAAACGGAGAAATGGGCTAAGATTGTCTTTTGTTTTCGAAATGGAAATTAATCCGAAGAATGAATTTTGGTTTTACAAGATCACTTTTTAAATAAAGAATCGACAAAAGCACTTTTGTTGAAAACCTGTAATTGCTCAATAGATTCACCAACTCCGATATATTTAATTGGGATTTTAAACTGATCAGATATACCAATGGCTACGCCACCCTTTGCTGTACCGTCCAGTTTTGTCAATGCCAATGAACTCACTTCAGTCGCAGCGGTAAATTGTTTTGCCTGTTCAATAGCATTTTGGCCGGTAGTGGCATCGAGGACCAGCACTACATCGTGAGGAGCACCTTCCAGTTTTTTATTAGCAGAGCGTTTGATTTTTGAAAGCTCTTTCATCAAATTTATCTTGGTGTGCAAGCGACCGGCAGTATCAATAATTGCAACATCACAATCGTTATTAATGGCATACTGAACCGTTTCATAAGCTACTGCCGCAGGGTCAGTTTTCATACCTTTTGAATAAAAATCGCATCCGACCCTTTCTGACCAAATTTTCAATTGATCAACGGCTGCTGCGCGAAAAGTATCCGCAGCGCCAAGTACTACTTTTTTGCCCTGCAATTTGTATTGATAAGCGAGTTTTCCAATGGTAGTTGTCTTGCCAACACCATTTACGCCAACGAACATAATAACGTATGGTTTTTTGTCTTCTGGAACGACAAAATCTTCAAGTTCTTCGGTATTGTTTTCAGCTAAAAGTTGAACGATTTCGTCCCGTAAAATTGCATTTAGTTCTTCAGTTGTAACATATTTGTCGCGTGCTACTCTAGCTTCAATGCGTTCAATGATCTTGACAGTAGTGTCAAGGCCAACATCTGAAGAAATCAAAACATTTTCCAATTCGTCAAGAACTTCGACATCAATAGTAGTTTTACCGGCTACTGCACGAGAGATCTTTGAAAAAAAACTTGATTTTGTTTTTTCCAGTCCTTTGTCGAGTTCTTCTTCTTTCTTTTTAGTAAAAAACTTATTAAAAAAGCTCATAGAATAAAAATAGTGTTAGTAGGTGGATTGGTCTGAAATCCTGCAATTATATATAAAATAAATGGCTTTTCTTCATTAAAAGAAAAGCCATTTATTTGTTTCGATATTTGGTAGATCCTTTTTATTTCTTAGCGAAAAATTCTTTCACTCCTTCTTTGTGGATCATAACCTCTTTGTAAGTGTATTTTCCGGTTTTTGGATCTTTGATACTTTTGACAACTTTGACAAAATCACGACCAGAACCGGCATTTTGAGCACGTTGTGCTACTCTCGCGTTTTTAGATACTTTAGCCATAGCTTGAAAATTTTTAAAGTTTATTAAAATCGAATGATCAGTAAAACTGAATTCGGGATTATTTAATTTCTCTGTGAACCGTTACTTTTTTCAAGATTGGGTTGTACTTTTTAAGTTCAAGCCGATCAGGTGTATTTTTCCGGTTCTTTTGAGTGATGTACCGAGATGTACCTGGCATGCCAGAATTTTTATGCTCAGTGCATTCAAGTATAATTTGTTGGCGATTTCCTTTACTTTTCTTAGCCACTTCTTTATAAATTTAAGATTATAGAATGTGTTTTATAGTTTCACTCCGGTGTCAACACCGCTACGCTCCAACTTTTTCAGGTAAGCATAAATACCTAATTTGTTGATTGACTTGATAGCCTTGGCTGAAACTTTCAGCGATACCCATTTGTCCAATTCAGGAATATAAAAACGCTTTTTTTGAACATTTGGCAAAAATCGACGCTTTGTTTTCACGTTCGAGTGTGAAACATTATTTCCTGTAATTGGTCGCTTTCCGGTTAATTGACATACTTTCGACATAACATTTTCAGTTTTCGATTTTCTTCTTTCCGACAAGGGAATAGAAAATATTTATAATTTATATGGTTTTACCTCGGTAGAAAAATTTGACTTCCTACTTTGTAGTGACCTCGGCAGGATTCGAACCTGCAACCTCCTGATCCGTAGTCAGGTGCTCTATCCAGTTAAGCTACGAAGCCAGTTTATTTCAATATTTTTCGGTGCCAGACACCCCAATTTACAGCACTTTTGCCAATTGGACTGCAAAGATAAGTGTTTGTAGGGTTAATATAAAGCTTTCTTTTAAAAAAAATCTACTTTTTTGAAAGCCCGTTTTATATTGTTTTTTAAAAGTTGGAATCTTCCCGTCTTAAAATCTTTGATAGGAAAGATCTGGTTATTGATTGTGCGAAACTACACTGATTTTCGCAGTGGTCACGTCACTTGAATTCCCGACAGATATTACGTAAATACCTGAAGGCCAATTTTTTGTAGTAATATTTAGTGCTTTTGAGGCGCAAAACTCAGGAATAGTTTCTGTATAAAACAATTGTCCCATCGCATTGAATATTCTGACCTGGTATTCTGTAAACTCAGGAGTTTGGTATTCAATATTGACATAACCATTAGTAGGTGGATTGGGGTATATTTTTGAAATCTGCAAACTTCCTTTTGTAGTTCCAAATTCATTTTGCAGCAACTCCAGACTATTAAAAATATTCAAACGACCTTCTGATAATGCTTTCCCATCGAGGGATTCTATTTTGTCAACACCTTCTAAAATCACCTCTTTTATCAGCAAAGCTGTTTCAGCCGGTTGGCTTTTTGCCTGGTCAATCAGTCCTTCACAAGGCATGCTGTACAACAAACCTATGGCTCCGGCAACGTGGGGCGTGGCTGCTGATGTTCCTCCAAAATTACCATATCCATTGTTGGGTTTGAGTGTAAAAGAATTTTTTCCGGGAGCAGACAAATCGATGTAAGTGCTGCTGAATCCTCCTAACAAATCATCATTGATGTCTGTATTGGTAACAGTGATTAAATAATCGCTGGAACATGTAGCGGGCATGTCGCCGGTATCGTCAATGTTATGTTTTGAATTAGTAGTTGCACCTGCTGAAAGCACACCGACACTGCCTAATGAATCGTACATAGCACACCATGTCGGAAAAAAAGAATTGTCTTCCGGAAAAACATTATCTACTCCAAAAGATGAGTTGGTAGCCACTACAAAGGCGCCTTTTGATCCATTGGTTTCGTTGTAAAGCTTACGCTGTGTGAAAACATAGTCATAAGATGCAATGATTTGGTCGAATTGTAGATTATTGCTGACGATCATCAGTTTTGTATTCCAGTTGACTCCGGTGACTCCCATGTTGTTGTTTCCTTTGGCGCCCATGATGCCCATGACACTGGTGCTGTGGCTATCCCTTATCGGATCGTCATTCTCTTCGTTAACATTCCAACCATTATAGTCATCTTTATAACCGTTATCATCATTATCCATTCCATCGTCAGGTATCTCGTTTTCATTTATCCAGATATTGCCCTGAACATCTTCGTGATCGATGTCGCCACCTTCGATGACAGCGATGACAATGTCTTCATTATCAACAGTTTGTCCGCCGGTGGTGATATCCCAGGCTTCGGGAGCATCGATACGTTCCATGTCCCACTGATCGTCGTACATAGTATCATCCGGTGTGGTGGCTCGTTGATTTACACGAAAGTTAAAATCAGCTATTTTGACCGCGGGTAATTTTTTGATTTTTTCAAGATCATTTTCGTGGTTTGGAGCATTTTGATTGTATTCAAAAATGTAAAGGTCGAGTTTTTTTGAAATGATATTTTTAAAAGAAAGTGAAGGGTAATGTGGTAAGTGTTTGTTGATAAACAATTGATGGTCAGTACCTTTTTCCAGTTGGATAATGATTTGATCAGGAATGATTTCAACACCATGTTGAGCAAAACCAATGTTCAAAAACATAAGGAATGAAAAAAAACAACTCAAAGTCTTCATAACCGCATTTATTTGTATCGATTTGTCAAAGCTTAAATTATAAACGTAAAAATAGCTTCAAGGTATAAGTTTTACCAGATTTCTTTTCTTAAAGTTTCAAAATAGCGTTCAGCATGCAATAATCACTTATTACACATGGAAAACATTTCGTTATCGTCGAGTTAGCTAAGGAAGTAGCTAGGTAGAAAAGTTGTTAGGTGGTTATAACAGAAGATTTTGAATCGTCAAATAACAAGCTAAAAACTATAAAGCACAAACCTTGAACTGATTCAATGCTTTATACCAAATTTTTTCACTCCAGCTTTCACAGCGACATTCAAATGATTTTCGGAAGGGGGTATTGGACAATTATAACCATCGCTATATGCACAATAGGGATTGTAACATTTATTAAAATCGAGGATGAGTTTATCATTTTTAATATCGCCAATTTTTATATCAAAATAACGCCCGCCACCATAAGTTGCTTCACCATTTGTCAAATCTTTAAAAGGAATAAAAAGATAATCTTTATACTTTTCCATTTTTTGCAACATCAGGTTTTGATAGACCGCCAGTTGTAGGTCTTCACCATTCAGATTGAAAGACAAAACTCCGTACTTTACAAATTTTTTGGTTTTTCCGCTGTAAGTCGCCATATCAAATGATTCGGCTTTCGGCGTTCTTTGAAAATCGCATTCGACGCTGTATTTTTTCTTTGGCCTGTAAAACGACATGTGTTTTATATCTTCTTCTTTTTTATAAAAAGGAGAATGCTCTTCAGTCAAAAGCTCTTCTTTTTGAGTTTGACGATAGTTTTTAATTTCTTTACGATGAGACTGAGATTGGATACAAGGGATACTTATTGTAAAAAGTGTTGAAATCAAAAGGATTTTTTTCATCATAATCTTCAATATTATTCAACCACCAAAGCAATTTTATCCTGAGTTTTATTGACCGCTATGCGCGATATTTTTTGCATTCCATAATAGCTGAAATCAGCAATTTCCAACCAGGTAGTATCGAGAGCTTTATTAAATTTATACAACTTTGAACCACTGGCCATAATGAAAGTTCCATCGCCCAGGACAGCAAAATCTTCACTATCAGGCAAAGCTGCTGTGATTAATTGAGTGTTGAAAGTCCTTGAATGTATTCTTTTTATGAGCCAGGTAGAATCGTCTATCTTGTGCACAAAAGCTATGTCTCCATTAGGCATTTTCTGAAAACATCTTCCTATGTGCGAAATAACATCTTTTTGCGATCGATTGAGGGTATTAGCAACGATGAGGGAATGAGGATTACCCACAATAAACAGCAGCACATCACGATAGTTGAGCCAATAGTGGTAACCAATATTTTCAATTGAAGTGAAAACAGGTTGTCCATTGTTAGATCGATCAAGTGGGAACCTCCAGAGTCGCTGGCTGTTTTCATCGTCTACTTCTACGCGAACACAGCTGAATAACGATTGATAATCCTCTTCTCCTCTATTGGGTACGAGCGTAGGGGAATATTCGCTTTCGACTGTCGCTGTTATTCGTGTCATCACATTGTTCTGCACATTCAACGCATAGATGTCGGTTTGGGTAGTATCTTCCGGAAATTGAACGGTCAGGTACAACTCATCATTGCTCATAAAACAGGGTTGGTTGTTGTAACCTTGAGTATTGAAACCAGTCAGGAATTTCGGATTTGAAAAAAGAAAGATACTATCGGTCTTTTGCTCTAAATTGAAAAGAAGAATGTTGGTGTTTGGCAATTGCTGAGCTATTGAATCATTGTTGATGATCAAAAAATATAGAACAAAAATTAAAATCGTTCGCATGGATTTGTATTTTGAAGGGTAGCTTAAATTTGGCTGCTTTTCGCTAATATATTATTTTTTCGAGTTAATCTTTGTTTTGACTAATCCAATTTCAAATGAATTCTGTTTTTTATCGAATTATCACAATTTGACAATACCTTCAAGATCTTTAAAAGAAATCAAAAATTCTGTGGTGCCCAAAGCATAGGGAGCTGCTTCGTAAGGATTGTAATAAAAAAAGATACCATCCTTTGTTATCGCAAAATTTTCAGGTAAATGATATCCATCGCCAAAGAAGAAGTCATTAATGTCCACCTCTTCCACGTCATAATCCGAGATCCTCGCTTCAATAAACCTCTTTTCGGCAAGTGTTTTCAGTGCTTTCGTGTCTACAACGATGTCCAACAATTTTATTTCCTTGCCAGATTTGAGGTTAAAATTGGTGATCGAGGTAAAATGATTTGGGTGTGCACCACCCATAAACGAATAGATCGGCAATGTGATTACCGCAAAACTGTCGATTAATTCAGCGTTGCCATTGACTTCAACAGCCCAACCCATTTCGTATTCTGGAAATTCGGCCATTTGCTCTTCGTAGTATTTGATCAGCTGTGCAGCAGCAGTGTCAAAATCTGTTATTTTTTCATTTGGATCAGGAATAATCGATTCCAATAAAACGCTGCTGACATATTGATTTATAGATTTTCTTGTAGTTTCTAGGCCATCCTTAGCAAAAGGATAATTTAGCTTTACTACTACACATCTCTTATGTTCTTCTTTGCAATCCCCTCCTTTGCGTTCAAAAGATTTCGTTTCAAAACTAATGGGATTTTCTTCGGTTTCTTTTGCGTTTTTTCCAGCATCATTTTTACAGGATATCAGTAGAATAAGACTAAAAAAAACTACCAATAAATACGATGGATTGGTCATCTTGGGAATAAATTTGAAGTTTTGGAATGTTGGTCAAACTTAGAATCCTTTTTTTTCTATTTCCATAATTGCAGTTACGTGTGCATCGGCGATCTTTTGGCGAATTTCGTGTTTCATCAATTCGGCGCATTCTTTTTTATTAGTGTAAAAGCCATTTTCAGTAAGTACTGCGGGCATATTCGTATTTCTGAGGACATAAAATTGTTTTTTGCCAGGATAAGATTTCAACTGCCGGTTGCTCCAACCAGTTTCTTTGACGAGGTGCTTCTGAAAAACCCGGGCGATAGCTTGCCCCGATCTACTATTATGAAAATGCCAGGTTTCAATCCCCTTGGGAGGCTCCCATCCGCTTCTGCCAAAGGCATTGGAATGGATAGAAAGAAATATTTTAGGTAAATCAGACTTTTTGACGTTTGCTCGTTCGACACGACCTTGTAAAAAATTGTCTGTGTCTACTTCAGGGACTACATTGAAATATTTTACGCCCAAATCTTCTAATTGAGCGATGATACGTTTTACGATATCCCTGTTGAATTCATATTCGAAAAATTGAGTGCCATTTGCCAGTTTTGGAGAACGTTTTCCTGCTGTCTGTTTGCCATGTCCATTGTCCAGGCACCACAAATATCTTGGAGTTTGTTTTGGCTTTTCAGGTTCTGGAGTTGGTTCTTCCACTTCTCGCTCTTCTTCAACAGTTTTGGTTTCAGCAGGATCATCTCCAGGTTGAAGGATTACGGGGTCTTTTTCGCTTACTGTAATTACGGTTGAAGCAGTATCAGCCTTTATTTCGCTGGCATCAGCTGGCAAATCAGGTTCTGGAGGAGACAATTTGGTGGTCGTTGAAATTGGCTTTTCTTCTGGTGGATCATTGACGGTTTTTGGCGGAGATTCTTTAGGTTTCGATCTGGAAAACCCTGAAAACAATCTTTTAAAAAAAGCAATTATTTTATCAAGCATGGGTTGAATTTTCAGATTGCCAAATTAGGTGATTTTCTTTGACCAAATATATAAAATAATGTAGATATAAAAGGGTATTTTGAAGTTATGGGTTAAAGGTCTGGAATTTATAACTCATAACTCATAACTCATAATCTTTACATCTTATTAGCTCCTGAGAAAATACGGCTCCAGCGAATCCCTTTGAACATGCTTCCATCTTTTGTGGAGAACCAGATAAACAGCGGTTTCCCAACCACATGGTCAGCCGGTACGAACCCCCAAAACCTTGAATCTTCAGAATTGTGGCGATTGTCACCCATCATCCAGTAGTAGTCTTGTTTGAAAGTATAGGTACTTGCTTCGGTTCCATTGATATGGATTTTTCCATCTTTTACATTCACCGTATTTGGACCTTCGTAAACCTCGATGATCCGTTTGTATAAGGCGATATTTGCCGGGCTCAGATTTACAGTTGCTCCTGCAGCAGGAATGGTGATTGGGCCGTAATCATCTACCGTCCAGTCTGGAAAGTTTGCTGGGTCATGAGGGAAAAGATTTCGAGGCATTGGTGAGTTTTTAATATGCTCAATTTTGATATCTCCTCCCATTGCTTCAATTTTTTCAAACTGTTCCTGATTCAGCACAAGCATATTTCTCTGGGGATTGAGTGGTTGCTGACCGCCATTGATGTCTTCATTACTAATTCCCCACTCGTCCAATTTCTTTTTATTAAAAGCTATCCCATTAGAGGTCACATTGTAGCGATACTGAAGGTTTGTTGGGTTTTCTGCAACTTTGTCGTTGATATACACTTGACGATCTTTGATCTCGAATTTATCGCCCGGAATTGCAATACAGCGTTTGATGTAATGATCTTTTTTATCAATTGGCCGTACACGCAATCCATATTCTTTTTCGAACCTGGCAACGCTAGCATTATTTCTGCGAATATCATAAATACTGAAGGTTCTACCTTCGGTTACATAGACACTGTCTCCTTCGGGATAGTTAAAAACAACAGGTTCGTTATTGTCAATTTTTTCCATTGATTTCAGTCGACGCATTTTTACGTTAGGCTTTTTCAAATAAGATTCTCCACCAAGTAGCGGAATGGTATTGTGTATCAAAGGAAACTGAAGAACAGTTTTTGGTGTGCGAATCCCGTAATTTGCTTTGCTGACAAACAAAAAATCTCCAACAAGTAGTGATCCTTCCATTGATGAAGTTGGAATGACGTAAGCTTCAATCAAAAACATTCGAATAAACGCCGCTGCAAACACCGCAAAAATGATGGCTTCAGCCCACTCACGACCAACACTTTTGGTGTAAGGGTTGTTGGCTTCCAGTTTTTTCACCTTATATTTTTCATCTTTTTCTTTGGCTTCAGCAATTTTTTGTGCGTATTCTTTCTCGATCTTTAGCGTAGGCCCCAAATATTTGGCGTCTTTGTTTTTACCCAATAAATAAAAAGGGATCGGCGCATAGATGACCGCTAATGCAGAGTCTTTGAAGGTATATTTTCCAAACGAACGGACCATGTCGATGCATAATCCAAAGTAAATAAAAATATTGACAATGGGGATTAAAAGCAGGGCAGCCCACCATCCCTGGCGACCGACTATTTTGCTCCAAATCACAAAATTGTAACCCGGAACCAATGCTTTCCAGGCAACTTCTCCAGCTTTTTCAAATAGTTTGTAAAGGGTGACAAAAACGAGAACGAAATAAACAATAATAAAAATCTGAATGCTCACTATGCCGTATTTTAAGGTGTAATAAAAAACTGCAATTCACCATTTTGAGAATCGCTGCAAATATAACTTAAAATGCGAATTAGCAAGTGTAAAAGATTACTTAAAGATAGAACTGTAAATAAAAATCTTCGACAGGCTCAATCATATTAGCTATGAAAGAAAATGATTTCAATTATTCTTCGATAACAAATCCTTCAACATAAAGCACCTCGGCTTTTCGCTGACCGTGGAAAAATACTTTGATCTTTTTGCGGAAATATCCAGGCTTGGCAGCATCGTAAGTGATTTTGACAGCACTGGTGTCAGCTACAGCAGTTGGTTCCGCTACCCAGTCAGAAGCAGTGCAGCCACAGGATGTGCGAACATTATCAATAGTCAGCAGTTCATCGCTGATATTTACAAATTTAAAATAATGTGCTACATCCACATTTAACTGAATATCTCCAAAATCATGCTCCAAAGGAGATAGCCACTTAACTTTGGATTCGTGGAGGGAGAGAATCGGGATTGTTATCAAAAATAGGAAGAAGAGTAGTTTCATTTTTTCAAAATGGTAGAGAATTAGATTAAAATTTTCAGGCTTCGTAAAAGTAAAACTTAGTTTCTTTCATTTTAGTTTAGTGAGTTACAAAAAACAAAACCTGTTTGTCATTCTTTTATGCAAACAGATTTTGAACGGTTTTGAGTAATAAGTTTATTTCAAAGTGACAGAGCCATTACCTGCCAGATAACCTTTGTTATAAACTTCAACATCATATGTACCTTTAGAGAATGGTGTATTTGGTTGCCAATGGAAACATGCCACCATTTCTTCGTTGTTGTAGTCTAGTTCTTTAACTTTTGTAAAACGGATTTCTTCACCTGTTTTTACATTGGTGGTAATTCCTGAGCCAAGGTCTTCAACTGCTAAAGTTTCACCTACTGGGTTGATGATTCGAATATAAAACTGCTCCATTCCGGCATCTGCAATTTCATTAGGGGTAGTGGTGAAACAGATCTTGAGATATTCTACATTTTTGGCGTAACTTTTCTTTTTAGGCTTTCCGTTTGGTTTGTTTTTCCAGCCTGTAGCTTCTACTTCGGATAGTTTTATTACGGAAGCATAATTCACTTTTTTGGAGAGCGCAGATTTTTCAGATTCCAGGCTTTCCTTTTCACTTACAAGAGCAGCTTTTGCAGTCAAAAGCTCATCATTCATGGTTCGTTCTTTACTTACCTCATCAGAAAGCATTCTTTTATCTTCAGTTAATTGCATATTGGCATCAGCCAGCATCATGTTTTCTTCTTTCAGTGTATTAATCTCGACCAGATAGTTGTCCAGTTGTGCTTTCAGCTCAGATATTTGCTTACGTGCAGATGCAAGCTCATTTTTAGAAGATCTGCCCTGGCGAATCATTCTGTCAATTTTTTCTTTTTGAGTGGTCAATTCTTCTTTTTGCTGATCGATGAGGGCATTTAGATTTTCGGCTTGTCCGCGCATTCCCTCTAGTTGTGCTAATGCATCATAGTATTCTTTTTCGAGTTCAACTTTCAATTGCTCAGCTTCTTCGAGCTCTGTTTTTTGGGCTTCGATTTTTCGGTCCTGGCTGATTTTATTGTATACCAAAAAGGCATTTAGCCCTAGAAGTGCTACGATGACCACTGCTGCAATTGCTGTTAATTTTTGCTTTGAATCTTTTGTGAAACTCATAATTGGTGATTTTAGGTTTACAATGCTTTCAAAATTTTAATGCAAAATGGTTTTTACTTAAAATAATTGAATCATCTGTTGAATTAGACTTAAATTAAATGGTTTAATATTATTAACGATTAATGGATAACTTTTTAGTGTAACGGAAAACAAATTCTTTTGTGTCTAAAAAGTTAAAATAACTAATCGATAAAGAATTGGGATATATTGTTTGATTTTAAAATAATTTAAATA
Source organism: Saprospiraceae bacterium (assembly GCA_028277915.1). GTDB lineage: Bacteria > Bacteroidota > Bacteroidia > Chitinophagales > Saprospiraceae > JAHDHW01. The sequence continues at coordinate 6,673 of JANQFJ010000044.1, read as the reverse complement.
TTTAAACTAAATAGTTATAAAACATTCGCAAATTGTTTTCAAAAATGATTTTTTTTACTAATTTTATGGAAAATCAATTTGTTTGGTGTCTTATCTTATGAGAATTGTATTTTTAGAGAGCATCAAAATCAAAATAGACTATGTTAGAAAATCTGGATATCGCCAATGTTCTATTCCTGGATATTGAAACTGTATCAGGACAGCCCGAATATGATGATTTAACGGGTAGTTTTCAAAAGCTTTGGCAAATAAAAAGTCGTCAGATTCTACGAAAATATGACGAAGAAATTGAAGAAGATGAAGCAAAAAAACTCTACAGTGAAAAAGCAGGAATCTTTGCAGAATTTGGAAAAATAGTCTGCATTTCTGTGGGGATTGTCGTTCGGAATCCGGATACCAAACAATTAGAGTTACGCCTCAAATCTTTTACAAATGATGATGAAACTCAATTGTTGAAGGATTTTTCACAATTGGTTGAACAATATTATAATAATCCCAACAAACATTTTTTCTGCGGACATAATCTTCGGGAATTCGACATTCCATATGTTTGTCGTCGGATGATCGTTAATCAACTGCCTTTACCACGATCTCTGAATATTGCAGGCAAAAAGCCATGGGAAACCAAGCACCTTTTGGATACTTTGGAGTTGTGGAAATTTGGAGATTACAAACATTATACTTCTCTCGATCTACTAACCAATGTTTTTGGAATCCCTTCTCCAAAAGATGATATCGATGGTAGTGAAGTTGGTGATGTTTACTGGAATGAAAAGGATCTGGATCGCATTGCAGAGTATTGCGAAAAAGATGTTTTAGCAGTAGTGCAGCTTCTATTAAAGTATATGCGTCAATCCATTTTGGAGGAAAACCAGATCGTCCAAGTAAATAAAAAAACTATTTAAAAATCTTTTCGAACAAAATCTTTTGCAGGGGGCATTTTTATTCGATAAATTTGCGGTATGAAGCATCTTATCGCACCTTCCGTTTTAGCAGCTGATTTTACAAATCTGGGTAAGGATATTGAAATGGTCAACAATAGTGAAGCCGACTGGTTTCACGTAGATGTTATGGATGGCCGTTTTGTGCCAAATATTTCTTTTGGTATGTTCATCGTCAAAGCCATTAAAAAAATTGCAAAAAAGCCATTGGACGTTCATTTAATGATCGTTGAACCTGAGAAATATATTGAGCAATTTCGAGAAGCAGGAGCCGATGTAATTACTGTTCACTATGAAGCCTGTCCGCACTTGCACCGAACCGTACAGCAGATTAAAGCTACTGGCGCAAAGGCAGGAGTAGCATTGAATCCGCATACACCTGTTCATTTATTAGAAGATATTTTGCCCGAATTAGATCTCGTTTTGTTGATGTCAGTCAATCCGGGATTTGGTGGCCAGAAATTTATCTACCAAACTATTCCAAAGGTGAGAAAGCTTGCCGAAATGATCACCACAAGAAATCTTTCAACAGTGATTGAAATCGATGGAGGTGTTGGATTGCAAAATGCTGAGGAATTGCTAAAAGCAGGAGCAAGAGTCCTTGTGGCAGGAAGTAGTATTTTTAAAGCAGATGATCCTAGTGATACCATTTCTCGCATGAAAAGTATCGGCCAGAATACTTTGATGGTTTAAACTTTGCTTTTTGAATAATCTTTTTTTCGTTTTCAGAAAACATATCATAAAAAATCCTCAAATTAGGCAGGGTTTTTTATGGTAAATGGATGAATTCCGTTTTAACAATTCCATTTGAAAATACATCTGACAAAATTGCACCGTTAATAGATTATTAGTTATTGGGAAAAATCGCATTCGAATATTTACGATCAAATGGTGTTTAATTTTTGCCAAAGCATATCTATTGAATATACTGCATTTGAAATATGATTTTTTAACCCTTTAAAAAGCTCGAATTATGTCAATTAAACTAGGAGACATCGCACCCAATTTTACTGCTATGACTACCGAAGGTGAAATTAATTTTTATGATTACCTTGGAGATGGCTGGGGTTTACTTTTTTCACATCCAGCTGATTTCACTCCAGTTTGTACTACCGAACTTGGACGCACTGCTCAATTGAAAAATGAATTTGACAAAAGAAATGTAAAGGTCATGGCGATCAGTGTTGATAGCCTGGAAGACCATAAAAACTGGATCAAGGACATCAACGAAACCCAAAACACAACAGTGAATTTTCCAATTATTGCAGATGAAAACCAAAGAGTTGCAAACCTGTATGGAATGATCCACCCAAATGCTTCGGATACTGCTACGGTTCGTTCTGTTTTCGTGATCGGGCCAGACAAAAAAGTGAAATTGACCTTGACTTATCCAGCTGCTACCGGAAGAAATTTTAATGAAATTTTGAGAGTAATTGATTCTCTACAGTTGACAGCCTACCATAGTGTGGCTACACCTGCGGATTGGAAGGAGGGTGAAGATTGTGTTGTCGTTCCCTCAATCCCAACAGAAGAGATTGCTGCAAAATTCCCAAAAGGTTACAAGGTGATAAAACCTTATTTGAGAATGACGCCGCAGCCTGACAAAGTTTAATTTTGATAAATGCCAGATCGGTCTTTTGATCAGGTCTGGCTTTTCTATTTTTACATGCAAACAAAGCAATTTAATGAGACGCTTTTTTATACCATTTTTGATTCTACTTTCTGCTATTCAATTTTTAAATGCTCAATCCGTAGAGCAAGCTACCATATTCGGAAAAGTGACGGATGCTTTGAGTGGTGATCCTATCGAATTTGTTACCGTTTATATCAAAAATACCAATATTGCTACTGAAACCAACATGAAAGGGGAGTACGTACTAAAGGTGCCGGTAAATGAACGACTTACCATAATTTTTACTAGAATAGGATATAAAGAAGGAAATTCAAGGATTAATCCACTGAGTAACGGTGCTTCGCGAAAAGTTGACGTAATTCTTTCTTCTTCTGAATCCAATATCGAAGTTATTGTTACAGAAAGCCGAATCCAGGAAGAGGGTATGATCAAAGAAAATGTGATAGAGCTCAAATTGTTACCAACGACAACCGGCAACTTTGAAAGCGTTTTACCACATATTGCTTTGGGTACAAGTAGCGGCACAGGGGGAGAGTTGAGTTCTCAATACAATGTTCGTGGTGGTAATTACGATGAAAATTTGGTTTATGTCAATGATTTTGAAATCTATCGACCGCAACTAGTCAGAGCCGGTCAGCAAGAAGGACTGACTTTTCCTAATATCGATCTGATTCGCGATTTGTCATTTTCTTCTGGAGGGTTTGAGGCTAAATATGGTGACAAACTTTCTTCGGTTTTGGATATTCACTATAAACGACCAGATTCATTGAGAGCTTCGGTGGGCTTGAGTTTTTTGGGTGGATCGGCGCATGTTGAAGGCAGTTTTAAAGCCGGAAAATCCAATTATAATCGAATAAGATATCTTATAGGGGCCAGGTATAAAACCACAAAATATTTGCTGGGGTCATTGGATGTGGAAGGAGAATACACACCAAATTTTGCTGATGTTCAGGCTTATATTACTTACGATATCAATCGCAATTGGCAGTTGGGTTTAATGGGAAATTATAATCGAAGTGAATATCAATTTGTACCGTCAACTAGGAATACTGCGCTGGGGTTGATTGATTTTGCATTGGAATTATTCACTGTTTTCGAAGGGCAGGAAATTGATAACTTTACAACTGGAATGGGAGGTGTTTCGTTGACTTATTTGCCTGACAGGGATTACAATCCATATTTTTTGAAATTTTTAGCTTCTTCTTATCAAAGTAATGAAGTGGAGCGATTTGATATTATTGGAGATTATTTGTTGGGGCAAATCGAAACAGGACTTGGAAGTGATGATTTTGGTGAAGTGGTTGCAGTTCTAGGTACCGGTACACAGCAGCAATATGTTCGCAATTATCTGCAATCGAATGTCACCAATGTGCAACACAAGGGAGGCTTAGAACTCCAGTTGGATACGGATGATATAAACACTACAAAAAGCCACTTTCTCCAATGGAGTGTAAAGTATCAAAATGAACAAATAGATGATCGAATCAACGAATGGGAACGCCTTGATTCAGCTGGTTATTCATTGAGTTATGACACTTCAGAGGTTTTGCTTTTCAGTGTACTGAAAACGAGTAATTCCTTGAATTCCAATCGATTCACCGCTTATTTGCAGGACACTTACACCGTTCAGGATTCTGTAAAAGAAATGAAAATTAGTTTGGGGGTTCGTGCAGCTTATTGGGACTTGAACAAAGAATTTTTTGCAACACCCAGAGTCCAGTTTTTGTACAAACCAGTAAAATGGGAGAAAGACATTTCTTTCCGCTTGGCTGGCGGACTCTATTTTCAATCTCCCTTTTACAGAGAGTTGAGGGATAGATCAGGATTTGTAAATAAGAAAAATTTATCTCAAAAATCAGCTCATTTTGTCGGAGGGATAACCTGGGATTTTTATAGTGGCAAAAAGAATCCTAAAAAGTTCAGGTTGATTTCTGAGATTTATTATAAGTACTTGTGGGACGTTATCTTGTACGATGTGAATAATGTTCGAATTCAATATATGGGGATAAGTGATTTAGCAGATCATATTCCCGGATTGGACACTAATCAGGGAGCTAATCTTTCCAAAGGCTATGTAGCTGGTCTGGACTTACGCTTAAACGGAGAGTTTGTTCCAGGAGCGGAGTCATGGATCAATCTTTCGCTGCTAAGAGCCAGAGAATCTGTTGATGGTGTCCAGCATCTAAAACGGGATATTGGCCAAACGGAAGCTACGCCCGTTAGCGATGTTTCACGACCTACAGATCAGTTTTTAACCTTTTCGATGTTTTTTCAGGATTATCTGCCAAAGAACGAAAATTTCAAAATGCACCTCAATTTTACGGTCGGAACCGGCCTTCCTTATGGCTTGCCCAATAATAATGTGATTTATAGAAATACTTATGAATTTCCGGCATACCACCGTGTAGATATTGGTTTTTCAGTGCAATTGTGGGACAAGTCTCGAAGAGCCAGAAAACCAAACCATCCTTTGCGTTTTTCGAGAAGTACCTGGTTGAGCCTTGAAATATTTAACTTATTAAAAGTAGCCAATGTCGCTTCAAATACATGGATCAAAACCATTTACAATACACAATACGCTATTCCAAACTTCTTAACTTCAAGGAGAATTAATCTCCGTCTCAAAATGGATTTTTAATTATTTTTAAAGCTATAAAACTAAAACAATGAAACGAACACTTTTTTTAATCACCCTAACTTTCTTCTTTTTTACAGAAATTAATGCTCAATTTTCAATTGGAGTATCGGCTGGAATTAACCTTTCTAATGTAAAGTATGATGTAAATATCGGCGGATATGAAGATATTGAAACTAATTGTATGCAGTATTATTTTTTTGGAGTAATTCCCAGGTATAACTTTAATTCCAGGCTTTCAGTAAGTTCAGATATTCAGTATTCCCTAAAAGGGTATAAATTCAAGGATGGAATTCTTTTTTCGGGTACAAAATATCAATTTATCTATCTGGATGTTATACCAAAAGTTGAATATCATATCCTTAAATGGCTTGCAATAGGTGCAGGTTTTAATGTTGGTTTTACCATTGATGAAAAACAAAAATATTCTGGCCAGGATTGGTTCAGTACAAAAGATATTGAAACAATTGCATCAACAGATTTTGGACTCGTTGGGTCAATTAGAGGTTCTTTTAAGAATTTTTTTATTTCAGTTTCTTATAATCATGGATTGAAAGACATTAATAATGTAATTTTTACTGACGACAATGGACAGCCTCTAGATGGAAACCTGTACAATCGAAACTTTCAAATTAACTTAGGCTACTTTTTCGCGTTTAAAAAGAGTGAGGAAAAAAACTAAAATTTGATTTTGAACATTATTCAAATAGTTGAAACCAACCCTATTCTTGGAATTGAACAAATTCAATAATCTAAAAAAGAAATGGAATGGAAACTTCAAAAAGATTAGTTATAATATCATTGACATTGGGTTTTATTACCCTTGTTAGTTTACTTTTTACAGCATTAGCGTTGTCAGATATTTATACTAACAATGAACCAAACCTAAATATGGAATGGAATATTGTTAGGATTAATTTTCTGTTTATGCTGATGTTTATTGCAATATCTTCGATAACAATTTTGAAGATTAGAAAAAAATAAAATGTCGCCCGAACGCAAGATTATAAGTTCTGTTGAATTAATCATTTTGATTGTCGCTTTGCTTTTGATTGGTTATATCCTTTTAAAAAGCACGGGAGGAAATGTTTATGAAAGATCGGAGGAAATCCAAATCGTAGAAAATCCAACAACAGAAGGGGGTGAAAAGCAGGTTAGAAATTATGAAATGCAGAATGAAGATAGGGTGGAAGTCATTTTGCAACAATTGTCTGAAAATTATACCGATGAGAAAAATGCCTTGCCGGAGGAAAAAATCAACCGTGACCAGGTTATATCAGAGGATGAACTGAATTATTTTGAAGAGGTTAAAAAAAGACATCAGGAAGAGGACACCACTCAAAGCCCTTCTGACTGGCTTTCTATTTTAAAAGCTTCTCACAAAACTTATAAAAAAATAAAATCTGTTTTCGAAGATGCTGATGATTCCGGTAAAACAATAAAAGAGGAAAACATCACCAAAAT
>JANQFJ010000340.1 GCA_028277915.1 Saprospiraceae bacterium | reverse complement strand
CGTTTATAACGTTTTAAAGCTCTGTCGATAGTCTCACTATCTTTTACGTTGATTATAATCATTTTTTAAAATTATTAATAATAGTCTTTTTTAATTCAGGGGTGCAAAGATACAAATAGTTCTCTTTGTAAACCAGCCTCTAAGGTAGTTTTTTAAAGGAGAACGTTAAAAATGAACTTAAAATTCACTTTTAAAAGTAATTTCTACCAAGATTTACAAATCGAACGCCATATTTATTAGCATAATTTTGCACAATTTCGATCAGGGTTTTTGAGGATTCATCTGTCGTAAACTCTCCATCGAGGACGCTTTGTTCGACTTCGTCGTTGAGTTTTACATAATCGATATCATCAACGAGCTTAAAATTAAGTTCAAAATCTTTGTCATTACTGATGAGTCTCATTTTGTCCTCTTCCATATCAATTCTTTGAATTTTTCTCCATTTCCAACGATCAACGAAATAATCGTCATACGAAAAGGATTGTTCATCAATGTAAATGGAGGGATTGCTATTGATAATGATTTGTACGAGATAGTACAACAAAAGAATGAAAATCATTATGGAATTGGAATTTTCCAAAGTCCCCAAAAAATAGCGGTTATAAGCCAAATAAATCAGTGCCAGGACTGTTCCCTGCCACAGCAATCGGCTTTGATAATCACTCTTTTTGACCAAACGGATCACATCGATATTTCCTTTCACACGGTAAAAAAATACTCTTTTGAGGATCATAAAAGAAGTGAATCCAAAAAGATAAAGCTCGATGATAGTTTTGTAAAAATTAAAAAACCACCTTTGTTGCGCCACATCACTGACAAAGGATATCGCAATCCCGGTCACAATTATTATCCAAACCAAAAAAGAAATTCTTTTAAACATCAAGCCTTGCTTTTGAATTTTTCAATGGCATTTCTTGTGAAATCTGAAAGAACTAATTTTCCACTCATCGCTGCTCTTTCGTCAAGCAATTGATCCCAATGATCTGCTGCTTTCCAAAAAGCGTGTTTCATTAAACGCATAGCTTCGGGATTGGATTTTGCCAGTTTTTGGGCTAATTCCGTCACAGCAGCATCCATTTCTTCTGCATTTTCAAATATATCAGCATAAAGTCCTTTATCGCGTGCCCATTCTGCGGATCGCCATTCAGTGGCATTGAAAGCCAATTGGGTCATAGCAGAGGTTCCGATTTTTCGTTCAACAGCAGGGCCAACCACGAATGGGCCGATTCCCACAGCTAATTCACTCAATTTTACAGCAGCAAATTTTGTAGCAAAACAATAATCCGTTGCTGAAGCCACACCTACACCACCACCAACGGCTTTCCCCTGTACCCTTCCTATGATGAGTTTTGGGCATTTGCGGCAAGCATTGATGACATTTGCAAAACCGAGGAAAAATTGCTTTCCGGTATCGAAATCATTGATAGAAATGAGCTCATCGAAACTGGCACCAGCGCAGAAGGTTCTTTCGCCTGCACTTTTCAAAATGATGACTTTGATTTTGTCATTTTGACCGGCTGCGTCGATAGCGTCACGGAGTTTAGCGAGCAATTTTCCAGGCAGGGAATTATGTGCCGGATGATAGAAAGTAATTGTTCCGATTCCATCTTGGACTGTTGTTTCAACGGAGCCAAGTTGAGTTTTATCTTTTATATCTGTCATACTATTTTATTAATCTTGGTTTAGCTTTTTTACCATCGTTAAAATTGTGGCGATGGCAACAGTTTCTCCAGTTTCATCATAGACATCAACGAGAAATTTTACGATACCTTTTGCAATATCTTCTTCTTCGCGTTTTTCCTGATCAACTTTTTGTTTAACAGTCAATTTAACGCCAATGGTCATTCCCGGATAAACCGGTTTTGTAAATCGACATTCTTCGATTCCATAGTTCAACAAAACAGGTCCTTTTTTCGGATCGACGAATAATCCTGCCGCTTTTGAAAGCACAAAATAACCGTGCGCTACGCGTTGCTCAAAAATTGTCCCATCCAAAGAAGTCGCATCGACATGTGCATAAAAATTATCACCGCTGACATTTGCAAAATTGGCAATATCCGCTTCAGTGACGGTGTGCTTTGCAGTAACGACTGTTTCACCAATTTCCAGTTCTTCAAAATGTTTACGGAAAACATGAACAGGCTTTTCCGTTTGCTTTCCACCATTTTGATAAACGTTTGTGATGGCAGTGATGGTAGTAGGCGTTCCCTGAATGGCGCATCTTTGCAAGTAGTGTTTTACACCTCGCATACCGCCCATTTCTTCACCACCTCCTGCTCTTCCTGGCCCACCATGGACCAGTAAAGGCATTGGTGATCCGTGACCTGTACTTTCTTTGGCAGATTCTTCATTTAAAACCAAAATACGACCATGATGAGAAGCAGCTCCAAGAACGTAATCGCGAGCAATTTTATCATCAGCCGTAGCAATTGAACAGCAAAGCGAGCCTTTGCCCATGTTGGCTAATTCAATGGCTTCATCCAAATTTTTGTATGGTATAATTGTACTTACAGGACCGAAAGCTTCGACATTGTGAACATCCTGGTTTTTAAAAGGATCATTTTGAAGCATGAGAATAGGAGAGAGGAATGCTCCTTTATTTTTATCGGCTCCCATCACTTCAAAATTTTCTAAATCTCCGTAAACGATCTCTGCTGTATTTGCCAATTGGGCAACCCTTTCGCGAACTTCTTCCACCTGTACTTTTCCTGCCAAAGCTCCCATTCGAACTCCTTCAACTGTGGGATCTCCAATGGTAGTTTTAGCAAGTTGTTGTCCAAGTGAAATCTGAACATCTTCTACCAGATTTTCCGGGACAATTATACGACGGATTGCAGTACACTTTTGACCACATTTTACAGTCATTTCTTTTCGAACTTCCTTTACAAAAAGGTCAAATTCGGGAGTACCCGGAACAGCATCCTCTCCAAGTACAGAGCAATTTAAAGAATCCGCTTCCATGTTGAAAGGAACTGCATTTTCTAAAATATTGGGGTGGGATTTCAACATTTTTCCAGTCGAAGCAGAACCAGTAAAAGTCACAACGTCCTGAGATCCAACATAGTCGAGGATTCCGTTTGCAGACCCGCAAATCAGTTGTAAAGCTCCATCTGGAAGAATTCCTGATTCGATAATGTCTTTTACAAAGGCTTCTGTCAAAAAAGAAGTGATTGTAGCAGGTTTGACAATTGCAGGTACGCCAGCTAATAAGTTAACTGCTACTTTTTCCAACATTCCCCAAACCGGGAAATTAAAAGCATTGATATGGACAGCAATTCCAGGTTTTGGAACCATGATATGATGACCGATAAAGCTACCTTCTTTTGATAAACCTGCAGCTTCACCATCGACATAATAGGTTTCATTTGGAAAGTTTTTCCGTAAGCTGGCATAAGCAAACAAAGTTCCGATTCCTCCGTCGATATCAATCCAGCTGTCACCTTTGGTCGCGCCAGTTTGATAACTGATAGGGTAGAATTTTTTTCGAATTCCGTAGAGATGAAGCGCAAGTGCTTTGATCATGCGACCACGCTCATGGAAAGTCATTTTTCGAAGGGCAGGGCCCCCGACCTTTCGGCCATAATCCAACATTTCGCCAAAGTCCAGTCCTTTTGTTGAAGCAGTAGCTATGACTTCACCGTTGACGGCATTATACAATTCTTTTCCATCGCCTTCACCGGTAGTCCATTTGCCAAGGATATAATTCTGTAGTTTCATTATCAGGTGGTTTTGATTGGTTAGTGTTTTCACACTCAAATAATAATTTGCAAATATACAACAGAGGAATTAAAGAGAAAGGATTGGGCTTGTTAATGAGTTGTCAATAGACAAATAAAAAAGCTCTGAAATCAATCAGAGCTTCTACAATAGATAAATTAAAATAAATCTATAAATCAACTAATACATTGCGAGTGATTCGTCAGGCAAAGCCGTAGGCTTCATTGTCCAATTGTAAAATATGGCCAGTTTCCTGAAATGTTCTGTTTGGTTCTTTTTTGTCCACATTGGTTTTCGCATAGATCAAAAAACAGAAACAACAGATTCCGATAAAGACGATAATTCCTAGTAAAATTTTATTGCTGGTTTTCATGAGTTGAAAGATTAGATTTTTTAAAAATTGGTTGCTTCAAAGCTTATTTTGGCGTTCCGTTTTTACTTTTTTTATACAATGTCTTTAAATCCTCGAAATCCATGTCGAGCAAATCCATTGTTTTAAAAACTTCCGGCAAATAGTCTTTAATAAAAGTTTCCTTTTTCAAAGATTTGGTTTTTTGAAGAGCATCATCGGCGACGAAATATCCTATCCCGCGTTGATTGAATATGATGCCCAAATCCTGTAAATGTGAGTATGTACGCATAACTGTGTTTGGATTTACCTGGATGGTCGCTGCCATCTCTCTAACTGATTGAATTTTGTCTCCTTTTACCCACTGACCTGCCATGATATTTTCACAGATGTAGTCAGCTATTTGCAAATAGATCGTTTGATTTTTTCTAAATTCCATTATGCTTCCCGTTCTTTTAGTTTGAAATATCCAGCAGCCAAAATCAAAGGTGTGATGATAAAGCAACTGATGTAAATTGAAATTTTGGCCAGTGAGTGTTCTAAGAAATGAATTAGTTGATCATTTGGACGGTACAAGACGTCTTGCCTTACATGAAAAAAACCGTCAAAGATATTATAAAAAATGATTCGGACACCTAAATAAAGGATCACAGCCAGGATGAGATAAGTCACCAGGATCGACAAAAATGTTTTGAAAACGGCGAACCTGTTGAAAGCTATCGAACCCAGAAAGAATATTGAATGGGTCGTGATATAAATGAGAATAATTATTGGATAATGCTCGCGAAATGGATTAAACTGCTGAAAGCTGAAGTTAAAATACGCTTCGCTTATCGCATTGGAAAGTATCGTAAATAGCCAGTAAACTAAAGTAGTAAAGATTAGATAGCCAAAATTGGTTATTAAAAATTTACTGGTATATTTTTCAAAAGCAGATGCGGGAAGACTCAAATAGGTCATTCTTGAATGCTCGCGATTTAGCTCTGAAAAAATTGAACTGGTAAACAAATATCCTCCGCCAAGCAAGACAATCGGGTACCAAATGCCATGAAAATCTTCAAAGTCATGATCTTTTGCCATGATTATAATGAGAAACATCAAAAATGCAAATGTTGCCAGAGTAGCGATAAAAAAATTACGGTATCCACTAATGAATTCCACCTTGAAAAGTTGTAAAAATCGTGAGCCATTAAGATATTTATTACGCATGGTGTGCCTCTTTTTTGAATAGTTTTTGAATCTTTTCTTTATTGTTGACTACTGCGTTGAAAAGGATTTCCAGATCAACTTCTGAATCGTAACCATTTAGATTTTCTGTCACTGCCAAATAACCTCCAGGCACTCTTTCATTGTAAAGCACTTCGCCGATCTCGTTTTCCTGGAAATAGGTTTGGAAATATAATTTTTGAGTAACTGACTCCAAAAATTCATGGAAAAGTATTTTTCCGTCTTCCAAAATGATAATCGGATCAATCAAATTGGTCACATCGCGAACCTGATGTGTTGAGATGATGAATATTCTTTCATCAGTAATTGAACTGGCCAACAACTTTCTAAAAAGGGTCTTTGATGGAATGTCCAAACCGTTGGTTGGCTCATCGAGCAATAGCAAGCTCACATTTGTGGCCATTCCAAAGCTGAGTAAAACTTTTTTCTTTTGGCCATAGGAAAGCTTGTTCATTTTCCATGTTTTGTCAATCTCGAATTCAGAAAGATAAGTGTCAAAAAAGTTGGAATTAAACTTCGGATAAAATGGAGCATACAACTTGTGAAATGCATTAATGCTGATCGATGGTACATCAAATTCTTCAGGTATCAGATAAATGTCAGCTAGAAAATCCGGCAAGCGGTCTTGTGGCCCAAAATCCATGACGTTAATCGCTCCATTTTTTGGGAAGAGCAAGCCACTAATTAGTTTTAACAAAGTAGTTTTTCCAGCACCGTTTTTTCCCAGCAAACCATAAATGTTGCCCGGTGCTACTTCCAGATCAAGACTTTGGAAGAGTTGTTTTCGTTTTTTGTAACCAAATGAAAGGTCGTTAATCTTTATCATGTTTGAATTGTTTTACTGTACTACTTAACTAGTACACTACAAATGTAAAACAAGATTGCTTAAAATGTCAAATTTATTTTCAAGTTTTTTTAAATAAAGTTCTTTTGGCAAGTGATAAAAAATTAAAAGTCTCCCAAAAAGGTAAATTTAGTGTACAAAACAATCTTTAATTTAAATACCTAAAAACCAATGTTTTATAAATTTTTTTTATTCCGTTTTGGATAGAGTTTTAAAATAAAACACTTAAAATTTTCTGGAAAATTGTACTTGAGAACTGGCCCATTCATGACTTAAACTTGTAGTGAAAAAAATGCAAAAAAAGCCGAGGATTCAAAAAATAAACTGTACTACCTGGGCTGAAAAAAGCAAAAAATGAAAAATTTATTCACTCAATTAAAAAACTAAAGTCATGAAAAATTTATCGTTTCGTTTATTCATTACCCTTCTTTTTTTAGGATTAATTACCTCAGCAACAGACTTGAAAGCTGAAAAAATTAAGAAAAAAACCATTTGGACTTTTACCAACTCAACTGATGAGGATGCCAACGATTTACACATAAAGTTTGAAGACGGTTGCCTGCCAACCAACATAATAGCTGATGAAAACCAAATCAAAAGAGCTGGTGGGGTTTTTACAGTTTTTCCTAATGAAGGTTCTCCAACGCAGCATGATTATGAAGGAGGAACTGTAGAAGTTGGAGAAAGCATCACCTTGCAGTTTGATACGAAAACTAAACCCAAAAAATGGTGGTGGACAAAAGATGGTAAACGCATCGGAGATATTGAATCTGCTGAATCGGAAGATTTGGCTTCAGCATCATATCAACCAAATATTCCAGATTATTTAGATTATTCTGTGAAAGGAACCGGTCGCACCACTGGGCATATCACTACGTTGACCGCCTACAATCCTACACAAAAACCCGTGACTCTGACCATTCCCCTTTGTTTCATTCCTTCTGATGGAAATAATCAAAGCTATGTGGTTACATCTGAGACTACAGTAACGGTAGGAGTAAACCAGACAACGTCCATTCCACTTGAAGGATATTGTGCCGATATCTATAAACCTGCGGTACCGAATGGCGCGGCCATGCCTGGTGTCAGCGAATGGATTTTTGAAGATGAACACTATCTGTCCAATATTCCTGAATCTACAGTTTCAGGAAATCCTGTTCCGGCGGCTGTTTCCGGAGGCATTACGCCAACTATTCCAGGAACAAATATTCTTATCACGAAAGCAATTGATCAGTTTGAGCAGCCTGAGTTGTTTGCTCAGTTGTCCATTGCAGCCTTTAAAAACTTGAAAGAAAAAGTAGCTGTATTATCATCTGACCTGTTGATTGATCCAGAATCTACAATTCAACAAGCCGGATGGATTTACACTGCTGCTTTGACCGGTGATTTTTATAAGGTTGAACACCTGTTGGAAAATGGTAAAAAACAATACGAAGCTCAGACTGGTAAAAAGTACGAAAAAGCTTCTACGCAGGAAAAAGAAGAATTTAAAAAAAGTATGAATGTAATTTATACCAATTTCAAATTTACAGGGGGAGAAGCCAAAATATTTGATATTTCTGATGGCGTCAAAACGGAACCAGAGGATATTGATGATCCTTCCGATTTGCCAACTCACATCCGAAGAGCATATGACCGATATATCGTTGAGAGAGAAATGGGTCAAAGCCACAATGAAGCTTTGAGAAGAGCTTTCAGACAACAAGGCCAGCGAGACCAATGGGGAGCAACTTTCAGAAGACTTTACGAGTGATTCAATTTGCGGAAACTTTCGGCAGGGCAGTCCTTTTTAAAAACTGCCTTGCTTTTTTCTAAAATCTCAATATCAAGTATTATGAAAAATAATAACCTTTTAAAAATAGCATTCACCCTTTTTTGGGGACTCTTTCTGATTCAATTGACCTATGGGCAGAGAAATTATTCAACAGTTTCAATGATAGGGCCGGAATTTAAATTAGTGCAAAAAGAAAAGCATAAGCGATTTGCAGTCAAACTCGAAATTGGAAAACTTTTTCCTTCACAAAAAGGTATTGAAAATTATAATGGAGGGGGTGTAGATAGTTTGCTGTCAATGATTTATTCAGATCCACAACTCCTCGAAAAACTTTTTGAATCACTCGGTGGTGAGTTTTTCATAGGGTCGTTTTCGGAAGCGCCAGAATTTGAAAATTTTCGTCAAAGCGGTGACAATGTTTATAGCATCTCGGGAGCATTTCGGATTCATCCAAGTTTTGATGTCATGGCTCAATTTGTAGTATACAAAACCAAGGTAACAGCTGATTTTCCAATAGTTGTTTTCGATGAATTGACTTATGATATACGTTCTGCAAAAGGGCTTTTGACCACAGATTTGTGTTCCAGATCAATTCAATTCAGCGGAAATTATTACCCGTTTAAAGGCATTGTGCAACCCTTGATTGGAGCTGGCACAACTGTGGTGTTTACGAAATCAATTGGTACGCATGCAAAAATAGGTGATCAGAAAATGGACATGCCTAAAAATACTTTCGAAAAGTCTTTGGGAGTGCTTTTTAATGCCGGCGTGAAAATTATGGTTTTCAAAAATGGTTTTATTCAGATTGACGGTCAAATGTTTTCGGTTTCCTCACCAAATGGAAATAAAACTTCGTGGAACAAGATGTTGAGCTTTGGAGCAGGGGTACAGTTTTAAAAAGAGAAAACTTGACCTTCTTCGGCGACTTGAAATCCATTTTGAATTACACTTTTGTAGGCTTCGCTATCTGTTTTGAGTACCGGATTGGTATGATTGAAATGGATGAAATTGACCTTAGATTTATGCTTAGATTCAAGCGATTGAAATTCATTCATGGATTCCTCGATAAAAGGATGTGGAATCTCACTCATATCACGCCCAGGAATTTCGCCATTTTGGTAAAACGAGCCGTCCAGAAAAGCGATGTCGTGAAGCTGAATTTGATCTGAAATAGACTTATCCCAAAGATGCCATTTGTCTATGTCGGGAATAAACAATGCTTTCTTTTGGTCAACTTTTATAGAGAAACCAATGGTTTCAGAGAATTCATCACGGTGTGGAACTTGCAAAGGTGTAATTTGAAAATTATTCTCCAAAATGATGGTTGAATCATTTTTCAATGGTTGTATTGCAATATTTTTTAAATCAATCAATTGACTCCAGGGACCGTTGGTTTCGAGAAAAGTTTTCATTCGCGGCATTGCGAAAACAGGAATTTCTTTTGCCCCCATGACTTCCCGCCCAAGATGCATCAAACCAGTGTAATGCCCAATATGTGCATGCGTCAAAAAAATTCCGGCAAGCTTCGAATTTGAAAGAAAGTCTTTGACTTTTTGCATTTGAAACTTGAAATCAGGAGTGGCATCAAATATCCAAAATTGCTCATTTTGAGGATCAACCAGCGCCAGGCAGGAAACCATTTTTTGTTCGACCTCACCTGCCCATACCGCCTTGCAGCAATCTTTTTGGCAATCAGCTTGCGGAAAACCTGCATCCTGCGCTACTCCCAAAACGATGATAAACGGAGTATTCGGTAATTCAGGATTTTTTGATGGTTGATCTTGAGCATGACTGCAACCTGAAAAGATCAAAACCAGCAATACAAAGGTAGCAGATTGTATAATTGATTTCATGAGTTGCGGATTTCATTCCAGGTTTGGAATAGTGTTTCCTGTTTTGGCCGATCTTTCGGAATTTCTCGAAGCGGTTCGCATGGTTTGAGCGTTTCGTGGAGATCCTTTGGAAGACTTTGGTACAATTTGGTGCCTTTGGTTTTCCAGTCGATCATTTCATCACTTATAGTTTTGATTACTTTTCCGGGATTACCGACCACGAGGCTTCTACGGGGAATTTTAGTGTCTGTTTTTATAAAACAAAGCGCACCAACGATACATTCTTCTCCAATTTCGACATGGTCCATGATCACAGAATTCATACCGATCAAAGAATTTTTTCCAATGGTTGCGCCATGAATAATCGCTCCGTGCCCGATATGGGCTGCTTCCTCCAAACGAACGGTTATTCCGGGAAACATGTGAATCATACAATTTTCCTGGACATTACAGCCGTCTTCAATGATGATTCCTCCCCAGTCGCCTCGAATCGCAGCACCAGGACCCACGTAAACGTCTTTTCCAATAATGACATTTCCAGTGACGGCAGCTTGCGGGTGGATGAACGAAGACTCATGAACTACTGGTCGGAAGCCTTTGAATTCATAGATCATTTTTTACAATTTGGTTTAAAAAGAAATAAAATTAATGATTCCTGAAACAAAAAAGGTGAGATCATTGACCTCACCTTTTCTATTTTATAAAATATTTCTAATCTCTTCCAGAAAGAATGGCCACAAGTCGTAGGACTTCTATGTACAGCCACACCAACGTAATGAGTAATCCCATCGCAGAGAACCACTCCATATAAGCCGGTGCGCCGTATTGTTCTCCTTTTTCAAAATTGTCAAAGTCCAGCAAAAGATTTAGAGATGCGATACCGATGATTACCAAACTGATCCCTATACCAATCATTCCTCCTTCGTGCAAAAATGGCAGATTGATACCAAACATACCTAAAACAAATGAGACGAGATACACTAAAAATACTGCTCCAGTTGCCATAATGAGCTCCAGTTGCCATAATGACGCCTGTCCGGAAACTTTTGGTGACTTTGATAATTCCGGATTTATACAAAAAAAGCATCATAAAAAGTATCCCCATTGTGATGGTCACTGCTTGAAATATGATGCCATCAAAAAGTGAGGCATACACTGCAGATATTGCCCCAACAAACAATCCTTCAAGCGCTGCGTAAATAGGAGCAGTGATATTGGAATATTGAGGTTTGAAAACGGAAATTATCACGACGATTAAGCCCCCTATAGCTCCTCCCCACATCAAAAGAGGGCTCGGATTGATATAACTGTAAACCGTGGTGAGCAATAATAATGATGTTAAAAGCAAGGTCTTATTGACAGCTCCATTGACAGTCATTGTTTGTCCTCCTTCAACCATTGTTCCGGCGGATTGTTGAAATGCTTTTTCATTCATCACCGGATTGGAGGATTCGAAAAATGATCTTCTTCTACTCATGTTTATATGATTTGATTTTTATAGTCGTAAAATAAACAAATTTTAAGGTAAACAATTGAAAATACCTAAAGTTTTAAGCTTTTTCAATGATGGTTGCATAACCCTGACCCACTCCGATACACATCGTCACCAGGGCGTATTGTTTGTTTTGTTTGTGCAATTCAATTGCTGCTGTTTGTAAAATTCGGGTTCCGGACATCCCTAGAGGATGACCAATTGCGATGGCTCCGCCATTTGGGTTGATTCGTGGATCATCATCTGCCAGGCCAAGCTTTCGGGTACAAGCCAGGCTCTGTGCTGCAAAGGCTTCATTAAGTTCAATGATGTCCATATCGTCCAAAGTCAGTCCTGCTTTAGAGAGGGCTTTTTTTGAAGCTTTAACAGGGCCAATGCCCATAATTTTTGGCTCAACACCCACTACGGCAGAAGAAACGATTCTCGCCAAAGGTTTTAGGCTATATTTTTTTAAGGCATCTTCAGAAACGACGAGCATTACTGCCGCGCCATCGTTCAATCCTGAAGCATTTCCGGCAGTAACCGTTCCGCCATTTTCAGCCTTTTTAAAAGCAGGGCGGAGCTTTGCCAAAATTTCAAGTGTTGTGTTTGGTTTTATAAATTCATCCTTTTCAAAAATGATAGGAGCAGCTTTCCTTTGAGGTATTTCAACAGCAACGATTTCTTCAGCAAATCTGTCGGAATTTTTAGCAGCAGTGGCTTTCATCTGCGACCAATAGGCGAATTTGTCCTGATCTTCCCGATTGATGGAATACATTTCGGCGAGATTCTCAGCTGTGGTACCCATTCCGTCAGTCCCGTAAAGTTCGTACATTTTTGGGTTGATAAATCGCCAGCCAAAACTTGAATCATGCATCTTTGCATCGCGTCCAAATGGTTTGGATACTTTTGAAATGACCCAGGGGCCCCGTGTCATATGCTCCACACCTCCCGAAATGAAAAGATCGCCATCTCCTGATTTAATTGCCCTATTGGCATGGATGACCGCTGACATTCCGCTGGCGCAAAGCCGATTTACCGTTTCACCCGGGACATCCCAAGGCAAGCCTGCAAGCAAAAGTGCCATTCGCGCAACATTCCTGTTGTCTTCACCTGCTTGGTTTGCACATCCTAAAATTACATCGTCAATCGCGTTTACATCAATTGAAGGATTTCTTTTTATCAACTCGCGAATAACATGAGCAGCCAAATCGTCTGTTCTTATCGTTGAAAGGGTTCCGGTGAATTTTCCAATTGGCGTTCGAATCGCATCAACTATAAATGCTTGTTTCATAATTAGTTTCTAGTTCAAAGTTTGATTTGTTAGTTCCAAGAGATCAGAGCAATTCTCACTTCACGTTACTGACCACTTTTTTGAAAAAAATCTAAGAATGCGCAAAGGTAACAGAATGTACCATAGGAAGAAAATTATTAAGGCAATTCCATGATTCACCAAAATCGTCTGATAAAAATAAATTTCCAGTGGTTGTTCCAAATGCTACATAATTTTCAGCCGTATCCAGTCCATGACGATAAACAATGTCAAAACAATTTTGCTGAGGAAGGCCGGTTCGAAACTCATTCCACGATTTTCCTCCATCATCCGTTCTGCAAACCACCAAGGATTCGTTGATTGCAACCCTGATTTCATCACTTACGGCCGGAATCACCCAAGCCTGCTCTGGATTCTCATCATTAACGGATATTGCAAAACCAAAATTTGCAGGACCATCTTTTTGGGAGACATCATGCCAGGTTTTTGCACCATCTTCTGATTTGAAAATTCCACAATGATTTTGTTGCCACAGATAATCCGGATTAGAACGGCAAGCGACCAACATGTGTGGATCATGGCCAAATTCAGCATGTGGATCTGGAAGAAAGCTGGCTATCAGGCCTTTATTTCTGACTTGCCAGGATTTTCCGGCATCGGTTGATTCAAAAACTCCTCCGCAACTTATTCCGACAAAAATATGATCACTATCTCTCGGATCGACAATGATCGAATCAATGCCCGGATGGTCAAAGCCGCCTCCAAACCAATGCTCCTTGCGCGAAGGTTGATCCCACAAAGAGCGATTGTGATCAAAGCTGTCACCATTGTCATTGCTAAAAAATAAGCCTCCGGGGATGGTTCCCAGCCAAAGTTGTCCGGGCTTGTCATTTCCTGCATGAGTCATAGCCCAAAGGTATTTGGTGGAAGCTGGAATGCCCTCTTTGATTTCTTCTCCTTCAGGGTATTTTGGTGCGGCGATTTCTTCCCAGTTTTGGCCGAGGTCAGTAGATCGATGCAGTTTTACTCCCCAATGACCGTGATCAAGACAAGCCCACCAGGTAGTTGTTCTGTCATCAACATAAGAAAGTGAAACTGGAATTCCTTTGAAATGAAGACTTTGAAAGGACCAGCCATTGGTTGTGTTTTTATAAACAACGAGGCCTTTTCGCGTTCCGATCAGAAGGTAGTTTTTTTGCATGATTTGGTGATTGATATTCAGAAAGTTAGTTCATTAACCGCCAGAAAGTGCCTGCATAATATATACTTCACTGTCGGAAGTTAGTGTATCGGTGAGTTGTGTGCGATCTTTTATTAAAACTCCATCAACAAAAATATTGACGTGCTTTCGAAGCGACTTTTGATCATCAACTAAATAATCCCCAATGCCCGGATACTTTTTTTCAACTTCAACAATCAATTCACTAACATTTCTGGCTGAAATTTTAAGTGTTTGTAATTGTGGATAAAATCTTTTAAGCGCTTGAGTGAAGTTGACGGTGACCATTTGTTTGGTTTAAAAAAGTTAAGTGGTTAAATGGTTAAGAGTTGTTAGAGGAAGAATTAAATTCTGTCGTCTTTTTTGCATCCATAATTAGTCCTATCCTCCTATTCTCCATTCAGCTTTATACGAATAATCTAAAGTTAATCAATTTTCAAAAAACTATATCTCCCATTCTTTGCTCGTTCGGTAAACTGTGCCTTTGAAAAGACCAACAATAGTATCGTCCTGATCTGTAACTTTAACATGGTAAACGCCAATTTTGTTGGAAAGGCTTTCTTCCGTAGCAACGGCAGTTAAAATATCGCCTTCTTTAAGTGCTTTGGTATGAGAAATGGAAGTTTCAACAGAAACCGATTTTCGGCCATGTGAATTGCATGCAAAAGCCAATGCGCTATCAGCAAATGAATATGTGATCCCGCCATGGGCTATCCCAAAACCATTGAGCATTTCTTTTCGGACGGTCATTTTTAAAGTGCAGGTCCCTGGTCCCTCTGCAATTCTTTCGATGCCCAGCCATAAGCTAAAAGGATCATTATTGTACATTTTATCGATGACGCGGGTTGCTAAAGATGCCATGGTTGGTAGGTTAAGTAGTTATGGGGTAGATGGTTAAAAAGTTATGGGTTAAGTGGTGAAAAGTTATTTGTTGATTGAGTAATTTAGTTTTAATCTGCCAATCCGCACATCCTCTAGTCAAGTAGCGAGTTGCGAGAAGTCAGACTGTAGAGCACATCCATACATTCTTCTTTCTTCAGCCTCCATTTCCCCGTCCTCCGTTTTCCCATTTCTCGTTCTTTCATCATTTTTAATAAAAAGTTTTTCCATCTCTGGCCATTCTGCGAAGCAATGGACTACAACGGTAGCGATCTTCCAGGTACTCGCTGTGCAATCGGTCCATGGTATCGACGCAATGCTGGATGCCTTTTTCGTCCGCCCATTGCAGCAGCCCTTTTGGATAATTGACTCCCTTGGTCATTGCCAGATCAATGTCATCTCTGGAAGCGATATTTAAATACAAAGCATCCGCGGCTTCATTGATGAGCATTACTAGGATGCGCCAGACAATATTTTCGCCGAGTTCTTTGTCCCTATTGGGTTGGGGTTTTTCAGCATTTTCGGAATAGTCATAATATCCTTTTCCTGCTTTGCGGCCATGATAACCTGCTTCTGAAAGACGTTTTTGAGTAAACGCCGGCTTGTATCTTGGATCATAATAAAAAGCCTTGAAAACTGTTTCGGTGATGGTATAATTGACATCATTTCCAATATAATCCATCAAAGTGAAGGGGCCCATTCTAAAACCACCTAATTCGGTCATTGACCAATCGATGGTTGCGACATCGGCAAATCCTTCTTCATAAATTCGTAGCGCTTCACCATAGAAAGGTCTGGCAACTCTGTTGACAATGAATCCAGGGGTATCTTTTGCAAGGATGGTCAACTTACCCCAAGTGTCAATCAACTTGCGGGATTTTTCGGTTGTTTCTGTACTCGTCTGAATAGCCGGAATGATTTCCACCAATTTCATCAAAGGTGCAGGATTGAAAAAATGAATGCCAATGACTCTTGATGGATCTTTGCAAGCTGAAGCAATCGATGCAACGGAAAGCGATGAGGTATTCGTTGCCAAAATGCAATCTTGAGAAACGATGCTTTCCAATTCTGAAAAAACACTCTTCTTGATATCCAGATGTTCGATAATCGCTTCGATGACCATTCCACACTCCGCATACGCCTTCAAACTGTCAGAAAAATAAATTCTTCCAAAAATTGCTTTAGCGGTGGCATCATCCAGGCGACCTTTTTCGACAAGCCGGTTGAGTATTTTTTGCAACTTTTCCGAGGCTTTTTGCAATGCGACAGGGTTGGTGTCAAAAAGTCTCACTTCATGTCCGGCAGTTGCAGCAACTTGTGCTATTCCCGAACCCATTGATCCTGCTCCGAGTATGCCGATGGTGGTCATGTTGTATATGAGTTATTGGTTAAAAAGTTTGGTTGGATTTTATTCCCCTTTAAAAACAGGTTTTCTTTTTTCCAGAAAAGCATTTACACCTTCATTGTAATCGTAGGTGTTTCCAGCGATGGTTTGATATTTATCTTCAGCAGCCAGTTGTTCAGTTAGGTTATTGGAATAAGATTGATTGAGCAATTTTTTGGTATAACCTAACCCTTTGGTGGGCATTTTCGCGAGCTTGGATGCTATTGCAAAACTGACATCTATGAATTCATCATCTGTTACAGCTTTGTGAATCATACCCAACGAATCAGCCTCTTTTGCAGAAACTTTATCACCCAACATCATCAAAGCGGTCGCTTTTTGCATACCGATAATCCTTGGCAAAAAGAAGGTTCCACCGCTATCGGGGATAAGCCCAATTTTACTGAATGCCTGAATGAAAGAAGCCGATTCTGCAGCGATTGTAATGTCACATGCCAAAGCAATATTAGCTCCGGCGCCGGCAGCCACTCCATTGACAGCAGCGATAACCGGTTTTTCGATATTTCTGATCCTTTGGATGATGGGATTGTAATGCTCACTGACGATTGTTGTCAATTCAGGACCTTCAGGATCAATAGCTTCCTGTAAATCCTGTCCCGCACAAAATGCCTTGCCTTCGCCAGTAATGTAAATGGCCCGGATTGCAGGATCTGTGGCGCATTCGTCCAATCTCCTTTGAAACGCAAGAGCCATCTCGCGATTAAAACTATTATAAACTTTTGGGCGATTGAGTGTGATTTTCGCAACGCCGTTTTCAATGGAAAAAAGTATTGAATCCATGATAGAAATTAGGTTTTCAGATTTGCCGCTAAGGTACTAAAAGCACCTGTCAAAGCAAAGGGAAGGTGAGAATTTGCAGATCAATAAATTGGCTAATTTCTAAGAAGAGAATTTGGTTTTTATTGTAAAATGGCGTTTATTTTTTAACAATAAACTGTTTTAAGGCCTGTTGATCGCCCCTCTGGATATTTAAAAAATAAACGCCATTTTCCAACCCTTGGCAATTAATTTCGAATAAATTTCCTGTGCTTTCAAACTTTCGTAACAATTGCCCATTGACATTATATAAAGTGATCTTGGTCATTTCTGATTTAGGATTTTCGAAAGCAACATTGGCATTTTCAGCGACCGGATTAGGGCTGATTTTTACAGAGAATTCATCCTTAAATGTTTGACTAACCCCGACAATTTCCTCAAAACTGGCTAAACGATACAACACTTTTCCGGAATTCAGGTCTTGATAGACTATGTGAAAGCGTCCGTCATGATAAGCTATGTCAGGTTGTTTTTGAGAAGAGATATTGTCATCAATAATTAAATAATTGTTTAAAAGATCTCCTGATCCATTGGCTGACCACGCCATCATAATTTCAAAATTATTAGCACCCACTTCCTGCCAGACGATTCCAAGCGTATCGCCATTTCCTGCAATGGATGGAAAGTTTTGAGTAGTATTTTGGCCTGTGAAAGAAGGGATTTGAAATTGGTACCCTGTCTCCATGGTATTTTTTGACATAGAGCTAAAATAGATATTTGAGCCATTCGCCCCACCGAAAAATGAGCTAAAAATGCTGTCTCCGCTTACCATCAAATCCGGTCCACTCTGTGGACAAACAAATGCAATCCAATCCGTTGTGTCAATATCGAGTGCTTCTGTAAAATTCGAACCGCCGTCAGATGATTTTGCTACCCAAATATCTCGTAAATTGTTGTTATTGTTTCGAAAACCTAAATACATTTCATCATTTGATACTACTGCCATCGAAGCTGGACAGCATTCACAAACCTCGCCACCTGATGCTGCCGTATTTGCTATTGTAGTAGGTGGAAATGTAGCACCTCCATCAGTCGATTTTGTGATTTCATAACGCGCTTCTGTCTCACTGAAATTTGTTGTTACAAAACTGATTACAGGATTGTTGTCAGGGTCAATGGCTATTGAAGGAAGAGTGGCAACACGGCCTTGTGGAGCAACGTAAACACTGACTGGAGCATCAAAGCTTTGTCCTCCATCACTAGATTTTATACAGTAAATGCCTTCGCCATAAGTTTCAAAAACCAGGAAAATGGTATTCCCTTGTGCTGCGATTTGTGGACCAAGACCTCCGCTCCACAAATCAGGTTCAATGCCATTGGTGTTCAATACAATCGGATTGCCAAAACTATCGTCTGTCCAAATTGTGAGGTAAAGTGTTGGATTGCCCCCGGGTTTTCCCCAATAGACGACTGGACGATTATCTTCCAGAAGAGCAATGCGCGGAGAACGTGATCCTGTACCATCCGGAGAGACCTCAATGGTATCTGATAAGTATAAAGTCTGTCCATTGATTAGAAAAGGAAAAAAACTGAGAACAATCAGAATTGATTTTATTGTTTGCGATTTTAAAAAAATCATAATGCTGAATTGATTTTGGGCCAACTAATGAATTACAGAAAGTGTCGCTCTTTCAATTTTGGTAAATTAAATAAATAAAAATGATCTTTAAAATCATTGGAATGAATTCAAGTCTTTTGGAAACTAGCCAGCGGAAAAATTGAATATTTCAATGGCACTTGAAATAATCGAATGGTTCGAGACAACTATTGCATTTGTACAATGATTTGCAAGGGGTAGAACCAAACTGGCTGACCAAATGTGTATCAAAGGAATCACACTGAGGACATTGCACTTTTTTTTCATCCTGGAATAATGCGTTTTTATCTTTTGAAGGCTCAACAGGTGGGGCGATACCGTATTCTTTCAATTTTTTTCTTCCATTTTCAGAGAGCCATTCTGTGGTCCATGCTGGTGAAATGACAGTAGTCACTTTTGGGTTTTGGAAGCCATTAGCCTGCAAAGCTGACTTTATTTCGACTTCTATCATGTTCATGGCCGGGCAACCGGAATAGGTTGGAGTGATGACGACTTCAACTTCATTTTCTGAAAGCTTGATATCTCGGATGATGCCCATGTCGATGATCGTCAACACAGGAATTTCAGGATCTTTTACCTGTTCAAGGATTTTGTAGATTGTATCTTTCGAAATAGTTTGCATTGATTAGTTTGTTTTCAATTTTAGTGGACGATGATATTTTCTGTTTCTATTTTTGAAAGCTGTTCTAAGCCTTGATTTTGAAATAATTCTCCAAATGAATTGACATCCAACGTTTTTTCAATTGGCTTATAATTGATATAGTCGGCAAAGCGTATTCCTTTAATAGTACGGATATTGTAAGCTGAACGAAAACGAGCTCCACCGCCATTTACACGATAATTATAAGCCAGGTAATCCATTGTGTAAGTTTCATTGTTGAACCAGTAAATGTATTCATCTTCAAAATCCTTTCCTCCACCTTTTTGTTTGAATGTGACCTTAACTTTTTTATAATTAGAGCCATTAATAGATTCTTCTCCAAGGTAATCTTTCATCACAGCCGGGTCATTAAGGAAGTATGGAAGGAGTACAAAATAAATTACGGAATTTATAGAATTGGAATATCCGGATATTTGTTTTTCATTCAAATGAACTTGTTTGCCATTGATAGTTCTGATTATTGTGTCGTTGTTTAAAATATCATGAATTTTCTGATCAGACTTATCGGTGAAAATCCTTTCATAAGTATAATGACCATCTTTTCTCTCCGCTTTATAATGGCGTTTTCGAAAGTCAAATTCTACTGTTAGGTCTTTGTACTTTTCCCCTCCATGTGCCGAGATAGCTTTATCAACAATCTTCTGTGCTTCAAGCTCTGTCGGAGAAAAATTTGACTGGGTATTATTTGAAATTTTGGTTGCACAACCATACCAGGCAGTAAGTATGGCGAAATAAATTGCAGATAAAAATATTTTCATGAACATCTTGTTTTATAAAAGAACAAGACATGAGAATAATAGTTTTTAAAGTTGATTTAGCGGTAAAAATTCACCATTTACCAAACCTGTCCGGGATAAGTTTTCTGCATAAATTGCATTTCAGCGAGAATGAATCCCAGGTGCTCGGAATGTCTTCCGGTTTTGCCACCGCTTTGCATCCAATCATTTTGTGGCTTTGCCAATGTGGCGGTTTTAAGAATATAATCCACCTTTTCTTGCCAAAGCGGTTTTAGTTTTTCAAGGTCCACACCTGTTCCGTTGTTAGTCATGTCTTTTTCAAAATCATTCATTACAAACAACTCGCCGGTGTACATCCAAAGATCATTTAAAGCATTTTGGACCTTTTCATGGCTGACCTCAGTTCCATCGCCAAGGCGAATGACCCATTCAGAGCTAAAACGTTGGTGATATGTCACTTCTTTGAGGGATTTTTCGGCGATTGCTGCCAGTTGTTGGTCATTGCTGTTTTTGAGTTCTTTGTAAAAAAGAAAATTGTAGGCATCGAACAAAAATTGACGAACCATGGTTTTGCCAAAGTCACCGTTTGGTTGTTCAACGAGCAAAACATTCCTAAAATCCCAGGCATCTCTCAAATAAGCAATATCATCCTCAGTTCTTCCTCTTCCTTCGATTTCAGCAGCATATTGATAAAGGCTTCGGGCCTGGCCAATAAGATCCAAAGATATATTTGTCATTGCAATATCTTGTTCGAGGATCGGACCATGACCACACCATTCTCCGAGACGATGCCCTAAAATGTGTGCATTGTCAGCAAGATGGATCGTATAGTTGAGCAAACTGTTTTTCATTGTAATTAGTTAAAAAGTTAATGGTGAAATGGTTAATTGTTGTTGTTTTTCAAATTTACCATTTGACAAAAATTTCTATTTTTTACATGTGTTTTACCTCATCCGGCATATCATAAAAAGTCGGGTGCCTGTAAATTTTGTCAGCAGCCGGTTCAAACAATTCAGGGTTTTCTTCAGGTTTGGAAGCAGTGATTTTATCTGACTCAACAACCCAAATACTAATTCCTTCATTGCGACGAGTATAAACGTCCCGTGCGTTTTCAATAGCCATTTGAGCATCAGCTGCGTGGAGACTTCCAGCATGTTTGTGATGCAATCCTTGTTTGCTTCTTATGAATACTTCCCAGAGTGGCCAGTTATTTTTCATGTTTTTTAAGTTTTGTGGTTTTTATTAGTAGTCAGTAGTCAGTAGTCAGTAGTCAGTAGTCAGTAGTCAGTAGTCAGGTGCGAGTTATGCAACCTGGGTTGTTTCCTCTTTTCTACGTTTCGCCTGTTTCTCGGCGTAAGCCATGGCTGCTTCCCGTACCCAGGCTCCTTCTTCGTGAGCTTTGATTCGGGCATCCATGCGTTGTTTGTTGCATGGACCGTTTCCTTTAACGACATTCCAGAACTCATCCCAGTCGATTTCACTAAAATCATAATGTCCACGCTCCTCGTTCCATTTCAAATTTGGATCAGGCAAAGTAACGCCTAAAATACGTGCTTGGTCAACACAAACATCTACAAATTGCTGTCGCAATTCGTCGTTTGTTTTTCTTTTGATTTTCCATTTCATAGCTTGAGCAGTATGAACAGAATCTTTATCACTAGGTCCAAACATCATCAATGATGGCCACCAAAACCGATTGACAGCATCTTGAAGCATTCTTTTTTGATCTTCAGAACCCCTGCTCAGGGTTAGCAAAATTTCATAGCCCTGTCGTTGGTGGAAGCTTTCTTCTTTACAAATTCTCACCATTGCCCTGGAATAAGGGCCGTATGAAGTCCGAGTCAACATCACCTGGTTCATGATCGCAGCGCCATCAACGAGCCAACCGACTGCCCCAATGTCCGCCCATGTGAGGGTAGGGTAGTTAAAAATGCTGGAATACTTTGCTTTTCCGGTGTGCAATTGCTCGATCAGGTCATCTCGCTCGACACCTAAAGTCTCAGCAGCACTGTACAGGTACAAACCATGTCCGGCCTCGTCCTGAATTTTGGCAAGCAGCGCTACTTTCCTACGAAGAGACGGGGCTCTTGTGATCCAATTGCCTTCAGGCAGCATTCCAACAACTTCAGAATGAGCGTGTTGTGAGATTTGCCGGATTAGTGTTTGTCGGTATTTTTCAGGCATCCAGTCTTTTGGTTCGATTTTAATTTCGTTATCGATTTTTTCCTGGAATTTTGCTTCGAGTGAATTAAGATCTGCCATTGTAAAAGGGTTTAATTATTTTTCACAAAATTACTGCATATGAATATGCAATCAAAATAAAAACGAACATTTGTTCGTGTTGGTTTTAAAAAATTAACTCTTACTTAAAAAAGAACTAATTCTTGATCAATTTTAGCTGTTTGTTTATAGATCCAATTTCAGTTTTGATAGTACAAAAATAAATTCCGGTTGGGAATGAAGACAGGTCAATGTTGAAATTGTGTGTTCCTTGGTTGAGATAACCGTCAAAAACTTTTTTAATCAAAATTCCTGTCCCACTGAACATTTCAATTGAAATTAACTGTTGATTTTCCAGACTGAATTTTAAAGTAGTCTGGGTTGAAAATGGATTTGGAAAAGCTTTAGCATCAAACGATTGTTTTTCTTCCAATTCGGCAATAGAGGTAATCTCTTCAAGCGATATTTTATACATTCCGCGACCGTAAGTAGCAGCCAAGAGGATATTCGTCGGGGGATGATAATCGAGGTCCGTAATCACTACGTTTGGCATTTCGGTTCCTAATAATTCCCAGTTTATACCATCATTTATTGAATAAAAAACGCCAATATCTGTAGCGATGTACAGATCACCAAACAAGGGGGTGGCAATGATGTCATTTATCGGAATATCCGGCAAATCTCCGGTGATGTCTGTCCAGTTATTTCCTAAATCAGTAGTCTTATAAACATGTCCAATGTTTTCACCATATCGGAATCCTGAAAAGGTAACATAAGCTGAATTTGCATCCTCAGGATCAGCTTCGACACTCGTGACCCATCTGTTTGGCAAAGTTGCAGAAACTAAAGACCAGTTGCTGCCTCCGTTTTCAGTCACCTGGACATTTCCATCATCTGTCCCGATCCAAAATATATTTTCATCAGCAGGTGAAACGCTTATGGTTGTAATTGTTCCATAGACCAGATTGTTTTGGCTGGGGTTGGTAGTAAGATCTGGACTTATCACTGACCAATAAGCTGCGCGATTGGTAGTTTTATACAATCGATTTGCACCATAATATAAAATTGAAGGATCATTTGGGTTAAAAGCTACTGGAGTGTTCCAGTTTTTTCTGTCACCGGAAGAAATTCCGCTGGTCCCAGGCATGAATGAAGAACCTCCATTCGTTGAACGCCTGAAATTTCCGTATTGGGATTCTGCATAAACATAGCTGTTGTCCAGTGGATCTACAAGTGCCCGGAACCCATCTCCTCCGTAGATTCTGTCCCAATCATCAACATTTCCTGTCAGAGTCCTGTTTGTACCATTGTCTTGTGTTCCACCGTATAATCTTTCCGGAAAAGAATAATCCAACTCGCAGGTATAAAACTGAGTTATGGGAAGACCATTTAATTTTTCATAAGAGTTGCCGCCATTTTCACTTAAGTACACACCACCATCATTGCCGATGATTACTCTGTCATTATTTAGGGGATCGATACATACTGCATGTTGATCGACATGAGTTTGAATAAAAATTTCACCCCAGGAATTCCCACCATTTGTTGATTTGTGCATATTGAAGCCAGACAAATAAACTACATCAGCATCAGTGGGATCAACATAGATTTTGCTGAACCACCACATGTATGGTACATCGGTGACTCCATTGGCACCTAAGGCTGACCAATTTTCACCATGATCCGTTGTTTTAAAAATGCCTTGGGTAAACCCAGAATTACCGTTTGTATAAAACGCGTAAAGTACTTCAGGATTTGACTCGGAAATAGCTAGACCTATCCGTCCTGAGCTGGTTGGTAATCCGTTGGTCATTTCTTCCCAGGTGTCGCCTCCGTCCACTGATCGATATATTCCTGAAGACGGACCTCCATATGATCTGCGATCTACCTTTCGGATCCTCTCCCATGTGGCTGCATAAAGGGTATCGGGATTTGTCGGATGAATTGCCATGTCAATTACGCCTGTTGAATCATTGACAAAAAGTACCTTTTCCCAGGAATTTCCTCCATCTTCAGTTCTGAAAACTCCACGATCATCATTATTTTCAAATAAATAACCCATTGCTCCGACAAAACATTTATTGGGATCATTTGGATCAATGATCACCTTTCCGACACTTCCAATATTTTCAAGTCCCAAATGAGTCCAATTATCTCCACCATCAGTAGATTTGTAAACTCCGTTTCCATCATATGCAAGGGAACCTCCGCCAGCATTTGGTTCACCAGTGCCGACATAGATGATGTCTTCATTAGAAGAAGCGAGGGCAAAATCGCCAATCGAAAGATTCAAGGCATCATCAAAAATTGGCGACCAGGTAACTCCATCATCTGCGGACTTAAAAATTCCTCCGGATGCTGCACCCACATAAATAATGCTGGGGTTCCCGCTGGTCATTTCAATATCGGTAACTCGCCCTCCGACATTTGTTGTTCCACAGAATTCCCATGGAGTTTCAATCTGACCATTTCTCAACATCGAATTTTGTTGAGAGATTTTATCTTTTTTAAAAGCCAAAGCATCAAAATAAGCTTTTTGATCGATCGCACCAGTTGGATAAGCACGTTGCCTGAATTGCCATTCGTTTGGTTGAAGTTTTTCTGCGAAGGATTCTCCTTCTATAGAAATGTTTTCTTCATTTTCATAAAAAAAGAAAAACAACCCCAAAACACCAAGGAACAAAATTGTAAAAAGTAGGGATAATTTATTTTTCACTTTGGGAGATCTCATCTTGAAATAGTTAGGTGATTGAAAATTGTTAAATAAATGGATTTTTGGTTCCATTTTTTGAGGGAATTAAAGATAAAAAACAATCTTCCCATTCAACTTAAATTTTCAAGATATTTTTGGTGGGTTTGCGACTAATTTTTTGAAAATAAAAAACCGGATTCCACATAACAGGAATCCGGTTTTTGCAACATGTAAATGGTTTTTTGAGTTGATTCGGGTTTAAAAATTAGCGCTGAATTGTCCGTTAGTTACGGTGTAATTAGGGGTTTGGTTTATATCCATGATATCAAAAAAAGCTCCGCTAAATGTCCCTTTTGCTTTGGAAGAACTCAATTCCGTAACAGAGACTTGTCCGGATTTGATTCCAATTTGTTTGCCATCATTGAGTTTTATGAGGACGATCACGTTTTGATTGGGATCGGATGCATCGACCTGATACGTTCCCGTACTTGTAATTGGATCGACCTGCAATTGGAAATCACCGCCACTTGCAGAAGCGCTGAGATTCAATGTGTTGTCAAGGTAAACGCAAATAGTCATGTCATCTTCCGAATAGTTTGTTCCATTTACAGTCCATGATGCAGTGCATCCGTCATTGGGGGAAATGCCATCATTGTTATTATCTTTTTTGCAAGAAGTTGTGACAAGAAGACCGATACAAATTGCAAGAATTATTGATAGATTTAACTTTTTCATTTTTAGTTATTTTTTAGCTGCTGTCGTTTTTGACTGATCAGCTTGTTAAGTATGGAATTAATTGATTTTAATAAATTTTTTAATCGCTGAATGCTCTTGGTTGGTGATTCTTATAAAATAGGCTCCGGCATTTAAATTTGAAATGTCCACATGTTCCTTTTCACCAGACAATTGCGAACGCTGAATTAGTTTGCCGGTTTGGTCAATGATTTCTACATGTGCCATTGAACTGCTAGTAAAATTATTTTCTACAACAATGAATTTATTTGCCGGATTGGGTGAAATATTGATTTGAAACTCTTCAGCTAAAACATTTTTGGCATCGCTGACAAGGTCACCATCAATTTTAACTAGATAAATATTGGGTTGGGAAACAGTAGAGGGATAAACCGCATTCAAAGTGACATTCCCCAACTCGAAGACATCCTGAAATAAGCCTGTAAATACGGCCTGGTTATCACCAACAGCTACCATGCTTCTTACATTCAACCAGCACCCAACTGTGGAGCACATCAGTTTTTGAGCCCATTCCAAAGTGCCGTTAGCTGAATATTTTGCAATAAAACCTAGTCCGTCAAATCCGAAATAAACTTCATTTGAACCTTCTCCTAGCGACATTTGTCCATTTCCATACTCGCCTGAGATGAGTACACCTCCATCAGACATAGCATCTACATTAATGCCAGAGGTGATAGCAACATAATTATCTGGTGTATTACTCGACTTCATCCACTGGATGTCACCTGAGTCGTTGAATTTGGCAATCCACATTTTCCCGCTGATACCCGCTGGTGGGGCCACCATGTCTATACCTCCAAAACTCAATGAATCACCCCAAATTCCAGTTAAAAAAATATCCCCTGTAGATGGATTGATATCTATTTCGTTTACGGAATTGGTGAAAAAGTCTCCGCTTTCTGATCTTTTAATCCATACAATATCTCCATCATTATCATATTTTATCATCAAAATAACAGCGCTGTCTTCAGCATCGATCGTTTCATTTCCGATTTGATATTCTCCGGTGGTGGTAGTTGCCAAATACACATTTCCATTGGCATCTACAGCCATTTCACCATTCCCACCCCAGCCTGCGATTCCGGTTATATTTGCCCAATTCAAACTTCCATCCTCGCTATCAAAACTTGCTAAAAAGGTTGGATCGCCAAATTGATAGGGATTTGTTAAGGTTGTTCCAGAGATAGTTACTTCGCCTCCAAACATACCAGTCATAAAAACAGAAGTTTCGGTTAATTCTAAATGGTATCCTTGGATCCCATTGAAGGTATTGACTTGGATAATTGGTTGTATCCATTCCAGTTCCCGGTCAGGGTTTAGTTTTGCAATGACCAATCCGTCATCGTTTTCGCTATGGATAGTAGTGCCTGCGACATTGATGCTATCGTTGAAAAATGCCATTAGATAAATATTGCCAGATATATCCACTTCAATATCCAGCATGACCATATAAATTGGGGATGGGACTGTTTCAACCCATTTAAAATCACCCTCAGCTGAATATTTAGCAATAAATCCATCGTCTGTAGGAATTCCAACTATACCACTTGATGTCAAAGTCGTGTCTCCAAATTTTTGAGTTCCTGCGAAAAAGCCAGCCATGTAAATATTGCCATTAGCATCTTTTTCAACATCCGTAGATGTATAACCAATACTTCCTACTAAATCCAGGTTTAATACCTCAACTTGCCTGGACCATACAAAATCCTGAGAAAAAGATATTCCACCGATCGAGATCAAAAAAAGGCTTGTCAAAATGTATTTGAATGAGTTCATGATAAATAAGTTTTAATGGTTGTTGTTTGATTTAAATCAAAATTATAATGGAATACGTAGTGAGTAAATCGCCCATATGGGGGAAAAGGAGGATGGAATGAAGGGAAGAAGGGGATGGAAGAAAGGAGATGGAATGAAAGGAAGGAAAAACATAAGTAAGTTTTATGGAATTTTAGGTGGTTTGGTGTCTTATTATAAAAAGGAAATTGGATGAAAAGTAGAATTGAAAAATTTGAAGATTTAAAAGTTTGGCAGGAAAGTATGAGTTTAGCTACAAAAG
>JANQFJ010000335.1 GCA_028277915.1 Saprospiraceae bacterium | reverse complement strand
CGTATGCATCCAGAACTTCCATTTTAGAACTTTGATAAAAAAGAAAAGCCATCCGAAATTCATTTCCAAATGGCTTTTAATAGATTTTCAATATTTTTTATAAAACTTTCAATAATGCTTCTTCGAGATTATAGCGTGGATCGATAGCTGCGATAGTTCCATCACGATCAATTAGGAAAGTTTTTGGAATACTGCTGACACCATAAGTTTTGGCTGCGATTGAGTTCCAGTGTTGAAGGTCACTGACATGAGCATCCCACTTCAAACCATCTTTTTCAATAGCAGCAATCCATCTTTCTTTGGCTTTGTCCAATTGTTTGGTAAGTTGCTCTTCTGTTTTGAAACGATTTTTCAATCTGGGGTTGATACCGTCAAGAGACACACTATAAACGGTAAATCCCTTATTTTTATATTTGTTGTAAATCTCAACAACGTGAGGATTTGCCTTGCGACAAGGACCACACCAGCTTGCCCAGAAATCGAGTAAAACAACCTTGCCTTTAAGATCTGAAAGCGCATATTCTTTGCCATCAGGAGTATTGAGATTGATCTCAGGAGCAGGGAGTCCTACTTTTATTTTTTGACGGGCTTGAATAGAAAGGTACTGCGCCTGTTGTTGTTCAACTATTTTTTTGTAGTCTTTTGCATATTTTGAATTGGGTTCTGCGGCTACAAACTTAGCAGCAACCTCATTAGCCAAAGGCAACTGATCAAAAGTATTGGTAAAAGTTATGTACATAATGAAAGAAGCCAATAATGGATTTGAAGAAGATTTTACAAAGTCCACGATACCATTTTTGTCGATGGTACCAGAAGCTAGTTTTTTCATTAAATTGCAAAATTCTTCACCACTTGTAGACCCTTCAAGAGTGAAATCATATTCTTCAAAAGTGGTTAAATCGCCACTCAGAGCAATAGTTTTTTCACTGCCATCAAATATAAAAAATGCCTTTTTCGCTCCAATTCTAATGCGATAAATCCCTTTTTCAATCCCATCTTCAAAAGGTAATTGAAACTTCCCTTTGTTATCTATTTCAACCTTTGCAATAACATTATTGGATTGATCATAATTGATACGATCAAAAAAAAGCTGTAAATTTTCAGAGTTAGCAAAAGTGCCTTTTATAAGTGTTCCTTTGACGTTTACAGACGCCTCGGAATTGCAAGCCTGAAAAAGTAAAATGCTGCTTGCACTAACCAATAAGATCGTTAAAATTAAAATCCTGCTTTTCATTTTTGACTTTTGTTATCTTAACAATTTGATTTTAAAAATGTTGGATTGTGATTAAAAAATTAATGAGTCATTAAATCACCAAGCGTATTATCATAACTATTTTTCCAATCCGATATTTTACCAAAACTTTCATCATCTATCACGATGTGATCTCCAAATACTTCGCCAAGCTTTGAATACGCAAAATCGCTGGAGTTGATAAATTCTTCAAAATCTGTAACATTTTCAGGAGATACCGAAACGATCACCCTGCTTTGGTTCTCACCAAAAAGAAAGGCATCTTTGCGAATACTTTGATCTGTTGCAATTTTGAATCCAAGGTTATTTACCATCGCACTTTCCATGAGGCAAACAAATAATCCTCCTTCTGAAACATCATGAGCTGATTTTATAAGCCGTTTGGAGATCAGGCTCTTAACAATATTTTGGAGATCAAACTCTTCTTTCAAATCAAAATGTGGAGCAGGAGATTCTTTTACACCATGCACAACTCTTAAGTATTCTGAACAATTGATATCATCCCGTGAAGTTCCGATTAAGTAAATTTTGTCATTAGTCGATTTGAAATCAAGGGTCATTTGATTAGATGCATCGTTCAAAAGACCGAGCATCCCAATCGTTGGGGTAGGGTAAACTGGTTCAGTTCTCGGTGGCTTACCATCCTCTCCTTTAAATTGTGATTGGTTGTAAAAGCTAACATTTCCTCCCGTAACTGGAGTATTAAATTTTGAACAGGCATCTCCCATACCTTTTATAACATGAACAAACTGCCAGTAAACTTCAGGGTTGTATGGATTCCCAAAATTCAGACAGTTGGTAATAGCCAATGGTTGACCTCCTGAGCAAACGATGTTGCGTGCTCCCTCTGCAACTGCGATCATCGCGCCTATATAAGGATCAGCGTAAACGTAAGCTGAATTGCAATCAGTAGTTACTGCAAGTGCTTTATCGGTTCCTTTTATCCTCACCAATGCAGCATCAGATGGCTTGTTAGTGCTCATGCTGTTGGTGCGCACCATTGAGTCATATTGCTCGTATATCCATCGTTTTGAAACAATATTTGGAGAACTGAAAAGTTGCTTTGCAGTTTTGACTAAATCCGTTGGAGTTGTTATAGAAGAAGGATCAAACTGACTTATTCTTTCTAAATATTTCGGACGAGTATATTCTCTTTGATAAACAGGTGCACCACCACCCAAAACCAAAGGCTCTGATGGTACATCGGCAACTTTAACTCCATTTTCAAAATACTCCAGTATTCCGGTATTTGTTACTTCACCAATTAACTCGCATTCCAAATCCCACTTGTCAAAAACTTCCATGAGTTTGTGCTCTTCTCCTTTTTTTGCGACTATGAGCATACGTTCTTGGCTTTCAGAAAGTAAAATTTCGAAGGGTTTCATATTTGCCTGGCGTGTAGGAATTTTGTCAAGATCTATACGCATTCCAGTTCCGCTTTTGGCACTCATTTCTGATGTAGAGCAGGTAATTCCTGCGGCTCCCATATCCTGCATCCCAACGATAGCACCGGTTTTGATGGCTTCAAGCGAAGCCTCCAATAGCAATTTTTCCTGAAAAGGATCGCCTACCTGCACTGCCGGAAGGTCTTCGGCAGATTCTTCAGTCAAGTCAGCAGAGGCGAAGGTAGCTCCGTGAATTCCATCTTTTCCAGTCGCAGAACCAACAATGAATACAGGATTGCCAGGACCATCTGCAATTGCTGAAACGGTTTCGCCGACTCTGACAATTCCAACCGACATGGCGTTAACGAGAATGTTCTGGTTGTAACAATCGTTGAAATAAACTTCACCCCCCACTGTCGGTACTCCAAAACAGTTGCCATAGTCTCCGATACCGCTAACCACTCCTTCGACAAGATGTTTGGTATGATTGGAATTTATATTCCCAAATCGCAATGAATTTAGTGAAGCAATTGGTCGAGCACCCATTGTAAAAATGTCTCGGTGGATGCCACCAACTCCTGTCGCAGCACCTTGATATGGCTCTATCGCAGAAGGATGGTTGTGCGATTCAATTTTAAAAGCACAGGCTAGCCCGTTGCCAATATCAACTAATCCGGCGTTTTCTTCTCCGGCTTCCACGAGTAGTTGTTCTCCTTCTCTTGGAAGAGTTTTGAGGTAAGTAATGGAATTTTTATAAGAACAATGTTCTGACCACATTACAGAAAAAATACTCAGCTCTGTAAAGTTCGGAGTTCGACCAAGTATCTCAACTATTCTATCAAATTCTTCATTAGTTAATCCAAGATTGTTTGCAATTTCAGTAGTGATAATCGGCTCAGTTACTTGCATTAAATTGAGTTAATATGGTGTAAAAATTATTTTTCTGGCAAATAAAAATGCAAAGATAGTATCTACCATCAAACTTCTATAACCAAACGGAAAAAATAACAGCTAAATAACAAGTCAAAGTTAAGGGACGAAAAACTCGATTATGTTTTCTTTTTCAAAACGATCTGTTCTTGCCTTTTTTCTATATATAAATCATACAGTTCCTTTAAGTAGGGATATTCATTTGGAAGGAAAAAATGATCTTTAAACATAATAGTCATTCGAAGTTGAAAATTATTGTTGTTTAATGAAGAGGCAAATTTTATAAAACCTTTTTCTTCTGGTAATTTTAAGTTTAATGGCTCAGGGTATTCCAATACCTCATATTTTTCTGGGATCGTTAAATTCAAAATATAACTCCGTTCAAAAGGATAAATCAAATCAATTGGAAAATATCGTATGTTTTCACTAAAAAGATTGGTGGCATCAAAATAATCAACAAATGGATTTAAATAAACGAATTCATCATTGGTTACACATAAATTCTTATCAGTGATGTACGCTGTAATGAAGACAGGTTTGTTAATTTCATCTAAGTTTTTACTAGCCACACTATCTATTGAAACTTCTGCTGCTTCGCGAACCAAGTTATCAAAAAAGTATTTTTTTATATCTGTGTTTTTGAGTTCATTTCTTAAATTATAAGCGTCATATTCACGAGCAGCAACCTCAAGTTTATACTTTATTTTTTCAGGATTTTCAAACTTCATATTCACCAATTTCACCGTTCTTGTTTTTTTTCGAACTGGAATTTCTACCCAACGTGATTTATTTTCGTGAATTAAAAATCCAAGAAAATTTAAATTTCTTACAGGCAATAAATCATAAGGCCTTTTTCCCAAAGAAGCATCTAAAAGAATATCTTTTCCATCAAGATGTACATTGCAAATCAAAAGATTGAACTGATCGGTGAATGTAAAAGACTTTGAAACAAAACCATGACTTTTTGTGCTCAACAATACAGGATCAGCATCTAAGCCGGCACTTCTCATTAATAAAACCAAAAGCAAATTGATATCCTGCGCATTTCCTTTTTTATCTGCAACAATGGTTTTAAAATTTTTTGAAGGGTAAACCCCTACATATTCGTTCCATTCATAATTGGAAGATACATGGTCAAAGATTTTTCGAATTTTATCATGATCAGAGTCGTTGGGTTTTATAATAGGAGCAATAATCTCTTTGCCTTCTTTGACCTTTTTTAAGATTTTTTGAAATTCCTGTTCATTGATTAAATCTTTAGCAAATTCATCCCATGTTTTGAGCACCATTTCTTTAAAACCAGAGCTGTTATAATAGCTTTCCAATTGAAAATTGATCTGTTCGATATAGTCATGTTCGTTAAGACAAAAAGGTTCAGGTTTTATTGCAGGCAAATTCGTCAACATCCATGAGTTATAATTGCCTTCTCGATATTTTTTCATTAATCTTGCTCCCTGGTAGGAAACACGATAGTTAAATTTGGAATCTATACTTGCATTGACCTGACTATACAATGTAGGAATGTCGGTTTGAAAGCTCCATTTTTTAAGGTTGTTATATCTTCCTGTTTCTAAAGTGTACGAGTATTCGATTATAGAACCCACTTTGATATTCGGAAAAGAGAATTTCAACTCTGATCGATGTTCATCTAGTTTAGTTTTAAAAAAATCTTTATTTTTTAAAGCGGTTTTTTCGATTTTTCCATTAACGACATTTATTGTTTGGGCTCTCATCGAATTGATTTTATCATAACCATCGCTATGATAATATGGAATGATGATATCAGCTCTACCTTTAGCTTTTTCATCTAGGATCTTGATCCTTTTGCAATAATGAATTCTCAGCGGTTCATATTTTAAAATTTTAATATTTGCATAATCACTTAAAACCACTGCTTCTGCAGTAGAATCATATTCGAAACA
Source organism: Saprospiraceae bacterium (assembly GCA_028277915.1). Classification (GTDB taxonomy): domain Bacteria; phylum Bacteroidota; class Bacteroidia; order Chitinophagales; family Saprospiraceae; genus JAHDHW01. Next base: position 1,187 of record JANQFJ010000335.1, on the reverse strand, counting down.
GTCATTGTTTTTTCATATTCGCTTAAGTCGCCTCAGGAAAGGGTTTTTTGAGCTGAGATATTAACAAAGAACGCAACAGAGATAATAAATACGAGTAGTTTAGTTTTCATTTTTCAAAAATTGCTATTAATGGACTCAAAGATAATTTTCACTTTGAAATCGACATAATATGCTTTGGCCTTTTTGTTTATAAGCTGGATGAATCACTGAAGTCAATCTTAAATCCTCGATATTTCTATATTACGGTTTTGTTTAATTTAAAAATATTATTATATTTGAAAATACGTTAATTGTTGTTGGGAATTTGGTATTGTCATTTTGATGATACCGGTAAAGAAAAAAACTAAGGAAGTCAAGAATTGGCACAACGACATTAATTTGAATATTCTATACTGACTTTAGCAAGTAATCTGTCTAGTTCCAAACAGACATTTGAAAGTGGATGGATGAAGTCGGTCCAATTCATTATCTAGCGGGTAAGATAATGACCAATAACCAGAAGCCGATAAAACTGCCAGAGTTCGGATCCTATTATATTCAAAAAACTGAATCTGTTTGTCAATTTGATGATTATCCGGGTGAAGGCTCTGGCTTATTCCCCTTGAATCAAATAGTTTAGATAAAAAAACAACACCAAATAAATCCAAAGTATATCCAAAAAATGCCAGTAGATCGTCAATAATCTGAGTTTTAAACGCTTCATTGGATCACTAAAATAAATCAATACACTAACTGGTTCTTTCATTTTTACTCTCGCCGTTATTAGAAATTGTATCAGAAAAGGTAAACCCGCGATTACATGTGCAAAGTGTAATCCTGAAATAAGGTACAGATAAGAAGATGAATTGTCAGTGTCGATAAATATTTCACGACTGAACAATTCTCTCCAGCCAATATATTGGAGGACCATGAACAGGAAAGTCAAAATTATCGCTATCAGTAATGACAATTGATATTGTTCAGTTTTGTCATTCAAGTAACTTTTCTTTGCGTTTAGCATCGCCAAACTACTCCCAATCAATATAAGTGTATTAAAAAAAAATATTCCTGGTAAAGAAATCGCCGGCATATCGGCTGCTATACGGGTATATACAAAAGCCACCGAAAATGCTAAAAAAAGAACAGTAATGCTGGCAAGGATCAGCGTAAGAAAAATTTGGTAAGGATGGAGTGCAAGTGACCGTTCT
>JANQFJ010000333.1 GCA_028277915.1 Saprospiraceae bacterium | reverse complement strand
TCTTTCATCGTTTCGAAAAACAAAATCACCGCCTACACCGCTCACGATGTCGAAATCGGGAAAATGGAAATCCCCATCGGCAGAGTTTATAAAGATGACTTTTTAAAAAAAGTGACCAATCGATTACACTAATTCCTAGCCAACAAATTGGTTATCCTGAGTTGAATGCTTTTCTTGGAAAGCAAAAGATTGATTATGGGATAAAAAGGAGACGATGCTTTTTAACTCAATTGCCTATTTTGCTTTCTTGCCTTTGGTGTTCGCATTTTATTGGAAAATTACAAAAAAGCGAAACACACAGAATGTCCTTTTATTAGTTGCCAGTTATGTATTTTACAGTTTTTGGGATTGGCGTTTTCTGGGCCTGATCCTTATTAGTTCGCTGACGGATTACTGGGTTGGCATTCAATTGGAAAAATCAAGCAAAGATTCAAAAAGGAAGCAATTGCTCGGCATCAGTTTGATGGTCAATCTAGGTATACTTTTTTTCTTTAAATATTTCAATTTTTTTATTGGGGAGTTCGCCACAATGCTGAAGTTTGTGGGCTTTCAGGCTAATCTGACTACTTTGAAAATTATTCTCCCTGTAGGTATCAGTTTTTATACATTTCAGACACTGAGTTATACCATCGATATTTACAGAAAGCAGCTTAAACCTACGAGGGACTTCTTAGCTTTTTTTACTTACGTTGCTTTTTTTCCACAATTGGTAGCAGGACCTATAGAGCGGGCGAGACGGTTATTGCCACAATTTCAGAACGATCGTCATTTTGATTATTTTAAAGCAGTTTCAGGCTTGCGACTAATTTTGTGGGGATTATTCAAAAAGACAGTGGTGGCAGATCGGTTGGCGTATTCCGTCAATTTGGTTTACGAAAATCCAGAAGCATTTTCCGGAGGCGAGTTGATCCTGGCAACTTTCTTTTTTGGCGTACAGATTTATTGTGATTTTTCTGGATATTCAGACATTGCAATCGGTACAGCAAGGTTGTTTGGTTTTGAGCTGATACAAAATTTTAAGGCACCTTATTTTTCAAAAGCGATAAAAGAATTTTGGCAGCGCTGGCACATTTCACTTTCAACTTGGTTTAGAGATTATGTGTACATTCCGCTGGGTGGAAATAGAAGTAATTCGATGAGATGGGCGATCAATATTTTATTGACTTTTCTGATTTCCGGACTGTGGCATGGTGCCAACTGGACTTTTTTGGCCTGGGGAGGTGTGCATGGCTTGGTTTATATTGTGGAAAATCGTTTGACCAAATCGCAATTGAAGTGGCCTGTATGGCTAAGTGGGATAGTGGTTTTTTCGATCGTGACAGCAGCTTGGGTCTTTTTTCGGGCAGAAAACATCGGCGATGCGTTTATGATTTTTCAGAGGTTCGGGACAACTGGAGCGATTCATTTCAATGAGTTGTTCAGCTCTGCGGTTTATGGTTATTATTCATTGATTTTTGTGCTGTTGGTATTTGTTTTGGATGCGCTTTCAAAAGATGGAGATGTTAATAATTTTGTGAAACTCATGGCACGACCCCTTCGATGGGGTTTTTATTATTTTCTTTTAGCGGCAATTATTTTCTTTGGAGAATTTCAAGCAGCACCTGAATTTATTTATTTTCAATTTTGATAATGCAGTTGTTTTTTAAAAAAATGGCCATTTTTCTCACCCTTCCTTTTTTAGGGCTGGTGTTGTTATTTAATCTGGATTATGATCGCGAGTTTGCATGGAATTTTCTGAAAGGAGATTGCAGCGATTATGCTAATTGGATTTACAATCGGATTTACAACAATCCCAAGCCTGTCGATGTGGCTTTTATCGGCTCATCGGTAACCAAATCCAGCATCAACGATTTTTTACTTGAAAAGACTTTTCGAAAGCATAGTCAACTCGATTGGCATTTTGCCAATCTCAGTTTTTGTCAGTATGGACGGAATATGAATTTTGTCATTTTGAAAGACCTTTTGACAAAGAAAGATGTAAAATTCCTCGTGTTGGAAGTGCGTCAGGATGAAAACCGTTTTGGTCACCCGATGTTTCCTTATCTTGCTGACAATGAGACGGTTTTGGCTTCACATCTCCTTTTCAATCATGATTGTTTTCGGGATTTATATTTGGCGAGTGTCAGTCGTGTTGAGTACTGGAAACAAAGAATTTTTTATAAAAAACCAGATTACGAAAAAAATGAAAGAGATTACGGGCATGCCTACTGGAATCAGGTCGTTGATTCAACCAAACTGGAAGTCATCGGTTTAGGAGAGGTCAAGCTTCATCAGAAAAAGGAAATTCCGATTTTTCGATCCATGAACATGCAGTATCCTAAATATTACATCGAAAAAATCAACCGCCTTTGTAAAACGCACGATGTAGAATTACTTTTTTTATATACGCCATTTTACGGAGGGATTGGTTTTCCGCCGAAAGAATTGGCTTTTTTCCAACGTTTCGGAGAAGTGTTTATTCCTCCGGCATCATTTTTTGAAAAAAAATCCAATTGGGCTGACCGCGTGCATATCAATATTCATGGAGCAAATCCCAACTCCATTTGGTTTGCTGAAGAATTTATAGCTTATTTGAAACGAAAAGGAAATAGTTTTTAACAACGAGCCATTTTCCGTTTCTTTCCCACTCTTCCTTTGTCAATTAAATTTTGAATGTAGTCCGTCGCCAAAGGAACTTTGCAGGCGGTGCCGCCCATTTCGACATGTACTTTTCCGATCTTTTCCGCAATTTTTATCGCTTTTTTTGTCAAAGCCGGAATGTAGGCCGCGACAGCAATCACAAATCCATTCATCGTATAACGAACGCGATTTGGAGCATCATGGATGTTGTCACCGACGTATTCCAAAAGCTTTTCGTAAGCCTTTATGTCCAACTCTTCATCAGGTTTTATCGAAGCGAGACTTGCGAGAGTGGACCAGCCGGAGGATGCGATGCGTTCGTCTTCTGATTTGAACCATTTGTTGCCGAGTTCCCAACCATACTGGCTTTCGGAGGCGATCCAGGCAACGGTGTATTCGCTGATCATGTACCAGTTGGCTTTTTTAACCCAGTTTTCGAGGTCTTTTTTGGTGATTTTATTTTCGTCAGCGATAAGACCGGCGAGGTACATGGCATCGCCGTTTCCGGAATTATAAAGTTCGAGGCTGAGTTCGTGATTTTTCTTCACTTTTTTGACGATCTTTTTCATATCGCCCACTTTTACACCATAGAAAGGCTCTTTTGCACCATGTTTTAAGAAAGTATTTTTGGTTCTTTCGTCACCCATGCTTTTGAGTTCTTTTAAAACGTCTTCTTTGGTCATTTTATATAGTTTTTAAGTTTGTTCAAAATTACAAAAGCAGTTTCAGGAGAATAAAATTTGTTTTTAGTTTAACGCAATTTTAAATTATTCTTTCATAAAGTCGTAGGTGGTCATCTCAATAAAATCAGCCACTTTCAGGGTGAAACCTTTCACTTTTCCATCTTTTATTTTAAATGGCACCACACTTTTTCCAAATAATGGATGGTCAAAAATACAATAAAATCGATTGCCGTCAATATACCCCAGACTTGCACTGAGCTTTGGATGATGCTCAAAATTCATTGAAAGTTGTTCATCAAATTTTACGATTTCTATATATCCGTAAATGTCGTTTTTATACTTTCCAACAAACTCAGTAAGCGCAACCGGAGGTGTGTTTTTCATGGCGACGGAATCACTCAAAATCGCGTATTTTGCTTCTTCTGAAGCGGTGTATTGGTTGACATATTTGCTGTAAAGTGGACTATAACCCCTATATGGCAAACCAAGAAAAGCATCCATGATTTCCCATTTCAGCGCTTCATAAAGAGAGTTTTGATCAGTATTGGTAAGAACGACAATGCCCAGATTTTCTTTTGGAACGAGGGTCACAGAGGTCACAAATCCATGGATTCCACCGGTATGCGAAACAATTTCGTGGCCTTCATAATCCTGTAAGGCCCATCCCAACCCGTAAAGGTTGAAATTGCTCCTGTTGAAAGGATGGCCACTCCTTCCAACGATGGATGCTGGCTGCCTCGATTTTTCAATGACCGATGGTGGGATGACTCCTTTTTCATTATAAACTCCTTTGTTGAGTTGAGCGATCAGCCAGTGACTCATGTCGTGAACAGAAGATGAAATGGATCCTGCAGGGGCAGTTTGGTCGATCATTCCGTAGTCGATTTTCAGTATTTCGCCTTTGACTATCGTATGCGCTGTGGCTTTGTTTTCTGCGTTTAGGATCTCTGCTGATAATGCTAGGCTTCGGTTCATTTCCAGAGGATTGAAAAAATTCTCGCGGATAAAATCTTCCCAGCTTTGCCCACTGATGTTGTTGATTGCTTTTCCGGCCAAAATATAACCTGCATTGAAATATCCCCAATCTGTTCTGAACTCATGAACCGGTGTCAGCATGCTGAATCGTTCGATAATCTCATCGCTAGTAAAATCCGAATCAAAAATCATAAAATCACCCTGGAAGGTCTGCATGCCCATGCGATGACACAGAATATCGGTGAGATTGGCGTTTTGGGTAATCCAGGGATCTTTCATTTTAAAGCTAGGGACCCAATCTTTCACCTTATCAGTCATAGAACACTTTCCTTGTTGTTCCAGCATAGCGAGTGCTGTTCCTGTGAAAGCTTTGGTGTTGGAGCCTATCATGAAAAGTGTATTTTCATCCACAGGTTCTTCTTTCCCAAATTCTCGAATGCCATAACCCTTTTGAACAACTACTTTTCCATCCTTCACCACACAAACAGCTATACCTGGAACATTCCATTCTTTCAATGATCGTTCTGCATAAAAATCCAAGCTGTCAGTGATGAAATTCGGGAATTCGATTTGGGCGTTAGAGGTGTTAAAAAATGAAATTAGAAAAAAGTAAAATAAGATGGTGACTACTGTATTTTGAAGCTTCATTTCAAGAAGATTTTTCATTGTTTTGAAAGGAAATTGAAGATAAGTAAAAATTCAATTCTTCATTTGTAATCCTTAAAAGCAAAGTTGGAAAATAAGTGAATAGAATGGATAGTCTTAAAGTAAACTTATGAGAATGTTAAAAAATTAAGGAAATACTGTTAAAATCTACGAAATCTTTCGTCCTTTAACTTAAAATTCTGCAACGTTTTGTATTTTAATACGTCTATTAATGAAACAACTCTCCAAGCGCCCATTTTTTTACCCTCTAAAGTATCTCACTTATGAAAAAAAGTATTTTTACTCTCTTTAGCCTGATGGCTGTTGTTTTATTTATTACTCCAAACCTACTTTTAGCCCAACAAGATAATAGCGCAGACGACGAAAAAGTCGTAATTGTCACCAAAATTGTCGATGATGAAGGAAACGTCACCATCGAAAGAAAAACGCTGAGCAAAGGCGCTACACTAGAACACAACCTTGAGCAACTCAATTTGGAAGGTATTGAAGGGAAAGATGTTGAATTGAAAGTTTATGGCAGTACCCATGGCGATGTACATGTTAAAAAAGGTTCGGGAAATGACGAAACTGTTTTCCTTTTCCGACAAGCTCAGGAATTGAATCAAGAACTTGAAGAACTCAATGAAGAGTTGAAAAGCCTGAGGATTACGATGGGAGATGATATAAAGTGGAACAAAAAGTGCGATGTGAAAGCGCTAAAATCCTGCAATAAAGCATTGCTCGGTATTTACCCGGAATCGCATGAGCAAGGTGTATTGGTAACAGGAATCGTTAAAGGTAGCGGCGCAGAAGCTGCTGGTTTGCAAAAAGGAGACATTATCACGGCATTGAATGGAAAAGATGTTGATTCAAATCGCGATCTGACCGAAATTTTGGCTCAACACAAACCCGGAGAAACTATTTCTGTGTCTTATCTCCGCAACGGAAACCCTGCTCAAACAAATGCAACCCTGACCGAGAAAAAACAAAAAAGATACTCTTACAATTACAATTATGACTATAACTACAATTATAGTTACAGGCATAACAACTATCGCGATTTCAGCAACAGAAATAAATGTAAACCATTTATCGGGGTTTACACTTCGAGGACCAGCAAAGGGATGAAAATCAGCAGCGTTCTAAAAGGCACTTCTGCTGAAAGAGCTTATCTCCAACAAGGTGATATTATTACTGCTTTGGATGGCGTTCCTACGCGTTCTCACAGCGAATTGGTAAGAGAACGGGATAAGCACGAACCCGGTGATTATTACACGCTCACGATAATCAGCGCAGGTTCTACCATCGATATTGAAGCTCAGTTTGATGAATGTCCAAAAGATGAACCCGTGGTTGAGGAAGAAATTTTAACAGAAGAAACACCTGAAGTACAGCCTGAAATTCAACCAGAAATTGACAATACGCTTCAGTTGGAAAGCTTCGATGCTTTTCCAAATCCAACATACGGGGCAGTTAATATTCGGTTCCAGGGATCTGCTGTACCAACAAAAGTGAGAATAATTGATGTCACTGGAAAAACTGTTTTCCAGGATGATATCGGAAACTTCGACGGCATTTACAACCGGGATTTGAATCTCGAAAATGCAACACCCGGAGCTTTGATCGTAAATATTCAGCAAGGAAATAAAATGTTTTCCAAATCATTGATCCTGCTGCCAAGAGCATAAGTTTTGTTTGTTTTAAACAATAATGAAAAAAACCGCTTCGATTTCGGAGCGGTTTTTTTTGTGCTTTTTTAAGAATCTGGTCATAAATAATTCCATTAATTGTTTTCGAAGAACTTATTGGAGTTTTACAATAAGAAAAATATGGGTAATTACATCAGCCAACCTTTTGGCTGTTAATGTAAATACGTTGTTGTGCATAGGGTTGATTTTTGTTGCTCTGATTATTAGAACTTTATGATTTCTAAATAAATCTTATATTTTAAAAACAAGCATATTGTTTTAGGTTTGAAGCCTTTTGAATTGGCAACTAATTGTCAGAATTGATTAAAAAATAGCGTTGGAAACCTACGTTTGGACTTTTACGTTTCGCGTCTTCATGATTTGAAAAGGTGAGGTGGATTCCTGCAATTTTGAGCCAGAATCCTACCCGAACCAGAACATATTTTGATAACTAAAATAAATTTATCATGAACGCGATAACCAAATCGAAAATTAAAACCTCCCTTTCTGCAAAACTGCTTTTCCTCTTTTTTCTTTCTCTATTTATTGCTAATGTAAAGGCACAAGTTTCGAATGTAAATACTTCAAAACCAGAAACTGCGGATTGTATTGATTTAAGTATTATCAACAACGATATTGCCTGTACGACTATCTATGATCCCGTGTGTGGTTGCAATGGAGTGACCTATCCAAACTCTTGTGTTGCAAAAAACCACTATGGTGTCACGGAGTGGGTCAATGGTCCTTGTAACAATTGTGATTTGGAAGTAGATGTCTCTGAATACGAATATACATGTGATGGTGCTAATGTCTGCATTATTATTTCAGGAGGACAAGCCCCTTACACTATTTCTTTATACAACAATAATGGTACAACCACATCTTCAAATGATCTGGAGGTATGTTTTAACAATCTATTGCCAGGAAATTATGAAGTGGTGGTGGTTGATGCAACAGGCTGTAGTTCGACACTTTTTTTCAATATCCCTGTGATTGACTACTTTCTAGAGGCAAATGTCGATGACGTAAGTTGCTTCGGCGGTCATGATGGAGCTGTTGATCTGCACATCCCGATTGATATTCCTTTAAATTTTGAATGGTTGGGGCCGAATGGATTTACTGCTGATTCAGAAGATATTGAAAACCTTTTTGCGGGATCATACCATGTTGTGATTACTTTTTTAGACGGAACTTGCTACGCTGCCGGAACTTTTGAAGTAGGTCAACCAGCTGAATTAGAAGCAAAATTTGTTTTTACAGGTAGTCAATGTGATGACCAGGTTGATGGTTGTTTGATTGTTGAAGGAGGAACTCAGCCTTACCATGTTTGGGTTTTTACCTGTCTTGATCCAAACAACACCGGAGATGTGCCAAATCCAGTATTTGATGATAATGGAAATGTGACAATTGACGGAATGACAGAAACTGATACAATGTCTTTGGATGATGCTGGAAATCCTTACGAAAGGTGTGCTGAAAATATTCCTGCGGGAACGTATTACGTGCTCGTCGCGGATGCAAATCTGTGCTGGACTTTCTTAGTTGTTGAAATTCCGGAAACCGAGGGGTTGACCGCTGAATTTGAAATAACAAGTGATATCTGTGCTGATCAGGTTGACGGATGTTTGACAGTAAGTGGTGGAACAGCCCCTTATCAGGTATTTGTTTGGCAATTACCTCAACCGTTTCCTACTGATCCAAATGTAGATATTACACCCAATGGCCCAACAATTGAAGGAGTAGCCCCTACCAATGATTTTGATTTTGCAAATGATGGTACGGTTGATGATTATATTCGCTGTGCCGAAAACATTCCAGCAGGAACTTACCTTGTATTAGTTGTGGATGCAAATGGCTGTTACACTTTACTGACAGTCGAGATTTCGGAAGCAAATCCATTGACTGCCGAATTTATTATAACAAGCGATGTTTGTGATGGACAAGTTGACGGATGTTTGATCATTGAAGGAGGTACGCAGCCTTACAATATTCACGTTTTTACCTGCCCTGATCCAACGCCAATAACGGATTTGCCAGACCCGACCATTGATGCAAATGGAAATGTAACTGTGGATGGAATGACTCCAACTGATGCAGTCGATATTGATCCAAATGGTTTTTATGGAAATGAAATTTGTGTGGAAGACATACCTGCAGGAATTTACTATGTAATCATCGATGGTGCCAATGGCTGTTGGACTTATTTGGTTGTTGAAATTCCGGATTTAGAGTCTTTAACTGCTGAATTTGAGATTACCAGCGATCCATGTAACCCGGAAATTGACGGTTGTTTACATATAAACGGTGGAACTGAACCATACAGATTGTGGGTGTTTACCTGTCCAAATCCATTGCCTTATTTTCCAATTCCTGACTTTACAAATGACACACCTGTTGTTGACGGAATGGTTTTAAATACTGATTTTCAATTTATTGCAACTTCTGTGACTGGTGATGTGATATGTGCAAATAATATCCCTCCCGGAACTTACTACGTATTAATTGCTGATGAAAATAACTGCTGGATTTTTGTAACGATTGTTATAGAACCAAGCGCTGGATTTGAAGTGGAAGGTGAGGTGACCCATGAAAGTTGCGCTGGAAACGATGGAGCAATTGACCTTACAGTTACAGGAACTGGGCCGTTTTATTTCCAATGGAGCAATGGTGAAACCACAGAGGACTTAGAAGGGTTGAGTGCTGGTGAATATACAGTTCAGGTTTATACTGACAATGATTTTTGTACAGCAACGGCGACTTTCCTTGTAGAAGATCATTCGATGTTAGAATTGAATTTCACTTTCGATCCATATGGTAGCTTTGCCTGTGTTGATCCGGTTGGAGGAGAGGAACCTTACACGGTAGAATGGATTGACCTAGGCACAGGATTACCCATCATTGATTTGAATGTCTTTTGCGTGCAAGGCTTGGAGCCTGGAGCATATATGGTAATTGTTACTGATGTAAACGGTTGTGAAGGAAGTGAGATATTTTTCATTGACGAGATGATTTGCAAAGGTGGAGAGGCTGTTGTTGATCCTTCTGAAATTTGGTCAGGTGAAAACACGAATTTCTTACTTTTCAATTATTATGGTGTGAGTATTCAATGGCAATTCAAAACGGAAATCACGGATTGGCTGGATATTCCTGGAGCAACAAGTGATCACTACGCGACGCCTCCAATCAACGTAGGTGAAGACAAAGAAATTTGGGTTAGAGCGCAAGTGACTTGCGCAAATGGTGATGTTTTATATTCAACAGAAGCACTGCTTTACGTCTTTGGAAATGATGATATTTCACCAGACGAAGTTGCTGCAGACCGCGATTTATTTAATACTCCAGCCGAAAAGGTTGAATTTACAGCTGAATTGTCAGAGGCCTTCCCAACGATTACAAAGGATTTTGTCAACGTACGTTTCAAAGCAAATCTGGATGATCCTACAACCATCTCTTTGATGGACATGTCTGGAAGAATTTACACCGCAACAACACTTGAAAATGTAAATGAAGGACAGGTTAAAAAGATGAGTTTAGGTGATTTAACCAATGGCATGTACTTCATTCGTGTAGAAAATAAATCAAATATCATGACGCACAAAGTGTTTGTTGATAAACATTAGGCTTTCCTAAGATGGGGGTTTTATACCCGAGCCAAAAAGGTAGCGATCACAAAAGTGTGGTTGCTGCCTTTTTCTTATAGATATTGAAAATGTTACAACATCCTGGCATTGTTCAATGACTAAGAAGCTATTACGACAGTTGCAGTTTTTTTTCTTTAACCACAGTTTCAAAATCGCGGTTTTGGATTTTACTTTCCAGCCAAGAGATAAAATCAAAATATTCGAAGGCACGTTTTTCGTACTCGTCTTCAGCAAGTTGTTGTAGCTCTCCTTTTAGGTCTTTAAATCCATTGAGAATTTCCTGATTGGTGATCCAGTTTGGATATTTTTTCAAAAAGCGAAGGATCACCGATTCTACTTTGAAAAGGCGTTTTCTTTTTAATAAAGAACGATAAGTAGATTTTACGATGTATTCCAGTAATTTGTCGTTCCCTAGTTCGTAATGAATGAAAAGGTTCAGGATTTGTCCGAAACTTTGAATGTCCTCGCGAGTTTTAATATCCGGATCGTTTAGCAATTCATTGATCCAGTCCAGCGCTCTTTCGTATTTTCCAGCACCAAAATAAATGTAAGCCAGGTTATAAAATAAGCCAAGCCGGTGTTGTTTTAAAATATGTTTTCGGTATTCCTTCAATTCACTTTCAATCGTAGGTAAATTGGAAACACCATCTTTAAATTTTCCGGTTGAAATGTAAAGATCTATTTCCAGGTTATAACTTCGGGTGAATAAGCGAGCTTTCAAAGTGCTTGAATTCGTTGGAATAGTCCTGAGTTTGCGAAGTGTAAGCAACCCTGCGTCGTATTTGTGTAATTCTTTTTGAATGATGTACAAATTGATCAAGGAACTGATATAATTGGATTCTTTTTCGCCTTTCAGCAGACCAGGTTCTAGTTGCTCAAACATCAACACTTGCTGCTCCATATGCGTATAACATTGTTGCATCTCGCCCGTCAAAAAATAATATAAAAAACGCGTGTTGTGGTAAAACATACGGGCATTGAAAGATAAGGCATTATCTATGTTTTGATAAAAGTCATCTTCCAGCATTTTGCTCAATACTTCTTTCTCCTCCTTTTTCCGAATGATGCCTTTTTTCCAATAAGGAATAAACATTTGGTCGTGCAGGCGCTGAAATTGCAAAAAATTGCGGTATATATCGAGTATGTCGAGCTCCTGTTGGAAATCTACAATTACATAATGCTCAAGACGCTTTACATCATTGCGGTTGTGGATAATATGATGCTTCCAGCGATACACTTCCAAAAGCTGTAAATAACGTTCGTTTTCTAAAGCGGTCTTCATGGCTTTGTTTAGTATCTTTTCACTTTGTTGCAATAATCCTTTTTTAAATAGTATTTGTGCATTTCGCAGCATGACAGGAAACTGATCTTCCGCTTTGTTTTCGTGAAATTGTCTTAAAGCATTGAGAATCAATTTGTAAAGATAGTTTTTTGTGACGTGCAATTGTTTGGTAAAGGTTTCTCCGGCAAACTTTTTTTTAATTTTTTCTTCATCATAAGCT
>JANQFJ010000306.1 GCA_028277915.1 Saprospiraceae bacterium | reverse complement strand
TGTAGCGCCACTTCGTAGCTCGCGGAAAATTGTGACCAAACGTTTGATTTCTTTTAGTGGTGCGGCATCAATTGGTAGTTCCAGTGATTTGCCAATTTTTTCAACACGGGTTTTTACAATTTTTATTTCTTCATCCAAAGTATTCGGAAGAGGCATGATAACTGTATTGAAACGTCGTCGGAGTGCGCTGGACAATTCATTCACTCCTTTGTCACGATCATTTGCAGTTGCAATTAGATTGAAACCACGCTTTGCCTGAACTTCAATGCTCAATTCGGGAACAGGTAATATTTTTTCAGAAAGAATGGTAATCAAAGTATCCTGAACGTCTGAAGGAACACGGGTTAATTCTTCAACTCGTGCGATTTTTCCATCGCGCATGGCATTCATTACCGGACTTGGAACGATCGCGTCTTTCGAAGGTCCTTCTGATAGCAGACGGGCATAATTCCAGCCATAGCGAAGCGCATCTTCATTCATTCCGGCAGTGCCTTGGATCAAAAGCGTTGAATCGCCGCTGATTGCCGCAGCGAGGTGTTCAGAAACCCATGTTTTTGCTGTTCCTGGAATCCCGATGAGTAGCAAGGCGCGATCGGTTGCTAAAGTAGCGACAGCTACTTCAATTAATCTTCGGCTGCCAAAATATTTAGGTTCGATTACTGTACCGTCGTCTAGTTTTCTGCCAAGCAGATAAGTTACAACAGCCCATGGAGACATGTTCCAGTTGCTAGGTTTTGGTTTGTCATCAATTTCGGCGAGCTTTTTTAGTTCATCAGCGTAGGCATCTTCTGCATGTGGACGGAGTAGGTGTTCGATGTTCATTTATAATTGTTTTAATTTTCATTGTATTGAAATTAATTTTTCAGTTTTTCTATCATATCCTTTCTGAATTTTAAAACAGAAAGAAAATTATCGATGTCTCGCTCCCAACTTGCCCAAATATAGGAATTTGAAGTCCATCCTTTTTGTAAAGTTTCATATAAATTCGGGTTGCAGGCATAAGCGGCTTGTTTTAAAATGGTTCGCAAATGCCAGCCACTCCAATAGCCACTTGACGATCCAGCTAACCAATCTTGCATTTTTTGGATGACTTTTAAAGTGAGTTCGTTTTCCCAAGAATGATTATTGGATTTCAAAATTTCAGTAATCGGAGCATCTTCGTCGAAAATGTTGTCACGACCTTTTAAACTTTCTATTGCGAGTTGGTTGAAAAGATGAGCTGGCAGGATTTCCAGGATCTTTTTTGGCTTAAATCCATCCCAGCGTTGACGAGCATGATTTTGAATCCAAAACGAGACAATCGCTTCCATCCATCCTTCATTTTTATGGTTGAAAGTCGCTTCTGCCAAAGCTTGTAAAAGTAGCTCTGAAAAATTGGATCGTATAAAAGTCTGGAGCGTGTCCTCCGTGTTTTTTTTGAAATGAACTTCCCAAAAAGAAGGAGGAACGATGGCTATCATTTGGCCTAAACGACTTGCTTTGATGCCTCCTTTGTACCATTGAGCACTTGGGTCAATTCCATCTCGAATGAGTTCGTCAATATTATTTTCGGGAAGCGAAACTTCCAGTTTGGATTTTTTCAAAGTACCACTTTTCAAAACCATCAGATTTTTCAACCGATCAAACATTCTGTGAACAAGTCTGGAGCCTGGCAAAAGGTACAGCAGATTAGCAGCAGCTTTGCGAATTTCTTTTCGATTGTTATCCAGACAACTTTCTAAAAATGGTTCATCTTTTTTTGAAAGATTGAATTTGAGTGTTTCAATAAATTTTACGCGATCTTTCAAACTATCCTCCTCCCAGGTTGCTTTGATAATTGGAATCACCTCTTCAGGTTTGGTTTTTCTTAAGTGTTGTAAAAGGGCAACGCGTTGATCACGAGTGCCTGTTTCCCAATCTATTTTTTGAGATATTGCCAATAAACTTTGCCAATTAGGGTTTTGTTGGATCAACCATTCTCCTCGTTCGCCGATCGTGAAGCGTAATTTTTCCCAAAGTGTTCGATTACTCAGACACTGATCGAGCAAATCCGGTAACATTTCGGGAGGGAGACATTTTTTATTATTGATCAAATGGCTCAAAAACTCGGAAAGTGCCGGTTCAAAAGTTCCATTGAGAATAAGTGAAATATGGCCGGAAGACTTTTGGTTGCAAGGATTTGTCGAATCCTTTTTGCCAGGAATTGGAAAACTCCCTTTCCAATCATTCAGTTGATTTTGCGTTTTGTTGATCAGAGACAGCAAAGAAGCACCTTCTAGTACCACACGTGTTGGTTCCTTTGAAGTGTTGACTCCCAGTTCTTCCAGTTTTTTTAATAATTCAGGTGACAATTTTGCACGATCCGTTCCAATTAAAGCGACCCTGACCAACTCTTTCCAATACATCGAAAATATAAAATGATGAATTGTAAAAGTAAGGAAAAGAGGGTGTAATTTTTAGCAGAAAAAATAAAAGTGGTCCCCTTTTTTTAAGTTTAACTTTTTTAAGAAAACGTCAATTTCTTTTTGATCATCTGGAGCGGCGACGGTAATGATGATTTGTGGATTTGAAATAGATTTTAAAATATCGAAATCTTCTAACAAAATTCCGAAAATGGATAGACCGGTTTTTCTGTTGTTATTTGAAATCCAGCGGAAAGAGATGTTTTTTAATTGAAAATATTTGGCTAGGTATTTTCCTTTTTTGCCTGCTCCCCAAAGAATCAGTTCTCTGTTTTTATCATGATCCAGTTCTAAAAAATATTTGATTTTTAAATCAAAAAAACTTTGGTCTGCGTAGTTGGGATCTGTCCTTGAGGATCGCTCAGCATAATCCCGCCATTGATGCAAAGGTTCATTGACTGAAGTAACCTTTAAATCATTTTTATAAAAGCGAAATACCAAATCGTAATCTTCCGGATAAATGTCCGGCTCAAAAGATTCGCATCGGATCAAGTCATCCCGAAAGACCATCCAGCATGGCGAAGGGATCACACATTCCTTGTAAATGTCATGAAAGTTTTCATTTTTTGAGGTCAATTCGTTGAGCCAGTTTTGATATTTTCGATAACCATCTCCAAGCAAAGTTTCTGAAATGTATTCTACAAATGCTGTGCAAACATGACCATTTCCTTTTCGAAGTAGTTGGTTTTTTAAAAGCATGATTTTTCGAGGATACATAATGTCGTCAGCATCCATGCGGGTAATGAGTTCTCCAGAACTGTTTTCAAAAGCCAGCCTTAAAGCATGAATGATACCTTTGCCATTATTTTTAAAAACCTTAATTCTTGAATCATTTGAAGCATATTTTTTTAAAATAGCAAAACTATTGTCAGAAGAGCGATCGTCAACCGCTAATAATTCCCAATGTTTTTCTGTTTGGTTAATGATCGATTGTAAGCACTCGTCCAGGTATTTGGTGGCATTACGGACAGGCATTAAAATACTGACAAGCGGATTGGAATTCATTTTCCAAAAGTAGCAAGCTTTACGATCCTTTTCCTAATTTTGGCTTTTGAAAACAAAGTATAAAAAATCTATGCGCGACATTACTCGAAAAAGAATTACACTTCGTCAAGCCAAAGCTATTGGTGCTGTTTTATGCCAGCCGGCTACGGTTGAGCTGATAAAAAATGACCAACTTCCAAAAGGCGACTTGCTCAATATTGCAAAGGCAGCTGGCTTTCTGGCTGCAAAAAACACACACAATCTCATCCCGCATTGCCATCCTGTGAGCATTGATGCGATGAATATTTATTATGAATACCTCGAAGGGGGAGATGCTCCTGAAAGTCTGGAGCATTTGAAAGGACAATTCGGAGTAGTCATTTATTGCGATGGCAAAGCTATTGCCAAAACGGGAATCGAAATGGAAGTTTTGACGGGTGTTTCAGTGGCAGCGCTGACGATTTATGACCTTTTAAAACCGGTTGATAAAGAAATTGAGATCGCTTCAACAAAACTTTTAAGTAAGCATGGCGGAAAAACTGATCGTTTAAAATATTATGAAAAGTCTTATTCCTGTGCAATTTTGGTTTGCTCTGACAGCACGGCTGCAGGAGAGCGAGAAGATCGGTCTGGCGAAAAAATCAGAGCACTTTTGGAAGAGTATGGAGCAATGATTTCTGATTTTAAAGTTGTTCCTGATGAGAAAAATGCCATTCAAGATGCGATCAACGAATGGGTGGATCATGGCGTTCAATTTATTTTCACTACTGGCGGGACAGGCCTGAGCCCGCGCGATGTGACGGTTGCAGCGGTAAAAGAAGTCATTGAAAAGGAAGCTGAAGGCGTTGCTGAGGCGATGCGTGAATTTGGAGGAATGCGTACACCAGTTGCGATGTTTTCATCAGCGGTAGCGGGTGTTAAAAAGGAAACCATGATTGTAACATTGCCTGGAAGTACAAAGGGAGTTCAGGATTGTTTGGATGCTATTTTGCCTACTATTTTTCATGCAAATAATATTGTAAAAGGGGGAGGGCATTAATCCTTTAAAAATCCCTGAATTTTGATGACAAAACTATGATAATTAAAGACCAAATTTTATTTTGTTTATAATACAAAAGGATTATCTTTGCAGCGATTTTTCAGAAACCTATTAGAATTACACAAATTTATAGCAATAAATTATGGCAAATATCGGTCGTATAAATCAGATCATTGGACCTGTAGTCGACGTTAGTTTCTCTGGCGCCGATTCTGAA
>JANQFJ010000295.1 GCA_028277915.1 Saprospiraceae bacterium | reverse complement strand
AAGCTTTCAAGCCACTGATGATCCTGGCTTGCGACCGTGCTCCAAGCCCCAATTCGTTGATCCAGCGAATAAATTCTTCCAGATGATTCAAAGTGATAGCCATTGGCGATAAATCGTATGATTTTATCTCTAAAAACTCTACCAGTTTGCTTACATCACGGATATAAGCATCAACGGAGTTTTTGGACAATGCCCGCTCAAGCATCAGATACGATTTAAATCCATTTATGTAGGAAGACCAATTCATAGAAAAATTCTGAGGTGCCAGGGTGATAATTTTATAAATTTAATGTTACAAAACTACATTTCTCAAAAATAATCAGAGGATATTTCGAAAGCCCGTTTTTTTATGTACTTTTAATTGAAACAAAAAAGCCCGAAATGAGATTATTCCTTGGATTTCTGGTCTTCCTGATATGGGCATCGATAGCTCGTTTTTATTACGTTTGCGTAATCAAAAACCACTGTGAGGAGCCCGTTGAAGAACCCGCTGAAGATATTCGACCCAATACTTTGTCGCTGATCCTCGATGACACCATCACTTTGCTGAAAAATTATGAACAATTTGCCTTTGGACAGGACAGTATTCAGCCAAATCTTTCAGAAAATAATAAATCTTATTTGGACAGTGTTGCCAATTTTTTAAAAAAAGATACTTTAACAAATCTGTCAATCAAAGGATTTTTTCGCGAATCGGAACGCGGCGACTGGTCAGGGATTTATGAAGATCTCGGTACAGCTCGTGCTGCAGGTATCCGGGCATTGCTGATTGGTCGCGGAATTCCTGAAAAAAACATGTCTCTTGAGTCCAATATTTCAGCTGATGAAAAAATGGCGGAGCCGCTCGATTTCAACCTGTACAACACTGGAGATGCTGTACCTGATGAGTTTTCAAAAGTACAGTTCAGCTTTACCAACATGACTTATTCTGATGCCAATTTTGAATTGAATTCGGATGTATTTGCTCCCGGTGACGCCTTTAAGTTTTATGCAGATTCTGTTGTGACTTATTTTGAGCTGAATCCCGACAAAACACTCACCATTATAGGGCATTGTGATAATTCCGGGACAGAAAAATACAATTATGACCTGGGTTTGCGCAGAGCAAAAAACACGCAACTTTATTTTGAAAAATTGGGCTTAAAACCTGAAACTATAAAAACAAACAGCAAAGGCGAAAATGAGCCTATCGCTCCAAACGACACGGATGAGAATCGTCAAAAAAACCGCCGTGTCAATTTTATTATAGAATAAAAAAACTCCTTTTTAAAACATACAAGTATGGAAGCATTGCAAACTTTTTTCACTCAATTGTTTACGGAACTCAACAACGAAGATAGCATCGCAGTTATATTTTTTCTCGTGATTTCATTTTTAATCGGCTTGATATTTGGCAGATTTTCGATCGCAGGAAAATTACGACGAGCAAGAAAAGCCCTCAGACAAAAAGAATCTGAATTGATTGCGCTTCAAGCGGAGCACAACGTGCTGTTGGAACAGTTTGAAGAAAACGAAGAAATACTTAAAAAAACGATTGCTGAAAATGCGGAATTGAAAAAACAAATCGCACAGCTTGATAAAGAAAAAATGGAGATACAGGGAAATTTGTATGCCGCAACCGACCAGATTGAAAAATTGAAAAAGGACAACCTGTCCAATCTTTCTCAAATTGATGAGCTCAACAACAAAATCACTATCCTTCAGGCTTCAAATACCAATCTCAGCTCTGAAGTAGAAAGAGACGTGGAAGTGATCAACGACATTACACAAATTCAAAATTCTTATAAGGAAACTATAAATCGCCTCGGAGCTCTCGAAACCAAACTGGATAAATTGGAAAAAGAAAACACCGGCTTACGCTCTGAAATAACTTCGTTAAAAGATAGCTCTTCCATAGCTTTAGTGGATGTAAATCTTAAAGAAAATGATGCTTCAACCGTCTCAAAAGAAGAAATAGCTATCAAAGCGAAAAAAGCTATCAAATCCACGCTTGGTAGTAAAATTCCAATAGCTACTGCAAAAAACAAAGACAATCTTAGTGCAATCAAAGGCATTGGCCCTTTTATTGAAGGCAAGCTCAATGAAATAGGAATTTATACTTTCGAACAAATCAGCAAATTTGATAAAGATTTTATCCAACTGGTCACGGAGGCTATCCAATTTTTCCCCGGACGCATCAAACGGGACAACTGGATTGGCCAGGCCAAAAAACTGATGAAAAAGAAATAATTTTCAATTTTTCCTCGAAACAAGAAAGGGCTGCCAAATTTGGCAGCCCTTTCTTAGTAAATTATTGTCAGAAGTTACTCTTCTTCCAAAATATCTTCGGCGGAATCTTGGATGTTTTCAGCTGTGTCTTTTGTTTCATTTTTAAAGCCGTCAAAAACATCTTTTGCTTCCTGTACCAAATCTGAAAAACTTTCTTTGCTGGAATCTGCTGCATCAGCCGCTGCATCTTGCACTTCTTCGACAGTGGATTCCGCATTGTCAACAACCTCCTGGGCTTCCTCAGTTACTTCAGCAGCAGTATCTGCTACGTCTGCAGCTGCATCCGAAACTGAACTTTCAACTTCTTCAACTTTATCGGCTGTTTCGTCCATCATTTGCTCGGTAGCTTCTTCAGTCTCCTTTATTTCTTCATCAACTTTTTCCATAGCTTCTTCAGCCATATCTTCGGCAGCTTCAACGCTTTCCTCAACTTTGTCTTCTGCACCTCCCATCATATCACTGGCTTTTTCGACTACGTTTTCCGCCATCTCCTTGGCTCCATGAACGGCTTCTGTGGCTTTTTCTTTTATATCCTGGACAACAGGAGCAGCTTTTTCAGCGACATTCTCTGCCATCTCTTTGGCATCATGCATCGCTTCAGTCGCTTTTTCTTTTAGGTCTTCCACCACAGGAGCTGCTTTTTCAGCTACGTTTTCCGCCATCTCCTTGGCATCATGCATAGCTTCAGTTGCCTTCTCTTTTAAATCTTCTACAATCGGAGCTGCTTTTTCAGCGACATCTTCAGCTATCTCTTTGGCTTTATCAACAGCATCTTCTAAAACTTCACCAGTTTTTTCAGCGACATCCTCAGCTGTTTCTTTTGCAGTTCCAAATAATTTTTTAAAAAAATCTGTCAAACCCATGATTGGTTATTTTTTGGTTTTTAAAAATAAGGTTGAAATCATTCACTGCTAATTTAAAAAATTAATAACATTTTTCTGCATCAACTTAATGTGGCTTCTACCAAAAGCTCTAAAAATCAGTCAAATAGACAATCAAACAGGTTTTTCCGCTTCTTTTACAATCCGTATAAATTCCTCGGTTAAATTTTGTGACTGCATCTGCCGCCTAAATTGCTCCATCGTGGAAGTATAGCACAGATGTCCTTTATGAATAATAGCAAGATCATCACAGAGCAAATCCACCTCGCTCATGATATGTGAAGAAAAAATCACCGTTTTACCATCTTCTTTGCATTGACGAATCAGTTGTATGATATTCGAGGCAGTGATCACATCGAGACCAGTTGTCGGCTCGTCAAAAATCAAAATGGACGGATCATGGATAATCGTACGGACAATGGCTACCTTTTGCTTCATCCCTGTAGAAAGATGTCCTATCCTTTTTTTCGCAAAATCATGCATTTCCAGCAGAGAAAAAAGCCTTTCTTTCCTCTGATTAAACGTAGAGTTATCGACGCCATACAGGTCAGCGAAATATTTCACCAATTCATTTGGAGTCAGTCGGTGATACAATCCCGTACTTCCTGTGAGAAACCCGATTTGCTGGCGTACTTTTTCTCCCTGAGTTTCAGCATCAAATCCATTCATGAGGATGCTCCCTGAAGAAGGATTTAGAATGGTCGCAAGCATTCGCAAAATGGTAGTTTTCCCTGCACCGTTTGGTCCAAGCAACGAATAAATTCGGCCTGGTTGACAC
Source organism: Saprospiraceae bacterium (assembly GCA_028277915.1). Classification (GTDB taxonomy): domain Bacteria; phylum Bacteroidota; class Bacteroidia; order Chitinophagales; family Saprospiraceae; genus JAHDHW01. The sequence continues at coordinate 17,955 of JANQFJ010000295.1, read as the reverse complement.
TGAAAACTCACATCATCAACAGCTGTGATCGAAGCGGCTGTAGTATTCATTTCCTTTCGTTGCTGGCGAGAGACCTTGAATGTTTTGCAGAGATGTTCAACTATTATCATATGGAGATAAGTCCGTGATCTAATTGAAAAGATAGACAAATTCGGTAACCTTTTTACCAATTGTCAAATCCATAACTTGTTTCAGATGCTTCCTGTTTAACAATTTATTATTATAAGGCGTTGAATTAGAGTTTTTTACAAAAATCATAGAAATTGAAAATTAATATTTTTCAGCAAAGAGCAAACTATAATCTTCTGTTAAAAGTTTTAAAAAACGAATTTGTAGTCCTACCTTTGCAGTCCAATTTTACACTTTACCATCTCGTTCAATCGTTTGGGTTAATAGTATAAAAGATTTATAACTTAATTGTTTTATAAATGAAAAAATTGATCAAATCAGGCCTCATATTAACTTTTTTTACGCTTGCAACATTCACAACTGTATTCGCTCAAAAATACGGACATCTGAATAGCGGAAACCTTATCATGTCCATTCCGGCAGCTCAAGCTGCTGAAAAAGAACTCGAAACTTACCGTGATCAATTAGTTGCCGAACTGGATAAAAAAGGAGAAAAACTACAGGCCGATGCATTGAAGTTGCAAAAAGAATATGATGCTGGTACGCTTTCACAGGTTAAAGCGCAGGAAGAGCAGGCAGCCTTGATGAAAAGAGGGGAAGACTTGCGCAAAGAAGAAATCGAAGTAGGAAACAAGGTCGCCAAGAAAAGAGAAGAACTTTTGAAGCCTATTCTTGACAAACTTGACGCTGCTCTCAAAGAGGTTGGAAAAGAAGGTGGTTATACTATGATTTTTGACACTGGTATTTTCAACGCACTCCTTTATGTTAATGAATCAGATGATGTGATGCCACTGGTTAAAGCTAAATTGGGGCTTTAGTACAGTTTATGGTTTTTGGCTGCTTCGTCCTCCATTTCTCCATCTTTCGCCCTTAGTTTTTGGTTTCAAGTTTTCGACAGAAGGGACTCGCCTGGCCAATTTTCGGCCTTTGATTTTTTCCGTTCTTTGATCCTTTTCAAGATACTTTTTGTTGTAATTTTAAAAAGTTGTTGATCATGCTGACGTCAACTACGCCTTTTAAATGACCTTCTTCAAAAACGGGCAGGATACTGTAGCCTTTTTCCCGCATTTTTAATATCAAGGTTTGCAAAGAGATTGATGGACTTACTCCTTCAAAATTCCGACTCATGTATTCAAGTACAGGGCCTTCATTGTCCTTTTTTTTAATGGCTTCCAGGATAAACATTTCATGCAATACGCCAATCGCTTCGTCGTTTTCATCAAAAACCAAAAAATTCTTTTCGAGACCATGCTTCATTTCTTCAATGGCCCGGCCCATCTTATCGGTTGCAAAAATTCGTGTAAAATTGGGTCTGAATATTTCTGAAAGAAAATGATTCTTTAAAGTTTCATCCATTCGAACCATACGATACTCCTGAGAGGCCAAAAGGAATACAAATATCCCTATGAATCCTGTAATAATGCTTTGAGTGAAAACAGCATAAATTACCATCAAAATGCCGAAAAAATTACCGAGCAGCGAAGCTAGCCTGGTCGCTTTCAAGCGCCCTAATTTTATTGATAACAGTGCCCGGAATATCCGTCCTCCATCCATTGGAAATGCTGGCAGCAAATTGAATGTTGCTAAAACGATATTTCCGATCAATAAAAATGGTATGATTTGAATTGGACTTGAAAAGTATATCGTAGCTAGTTGAAACCTCACTTCTTCAAGTGAATAAAAAAAGAAATATGGTAATAATAAAACAACAATTAAAAGGTTGACCAAGGGGCCTGCTACCGCTACATAAAACTCATGAATTGCTTTTTCAGGTAATTTTTCCAAACGAGCGACTCCACCAATCGGAGAAATGATAATATCTTTTGTTTTAACGCCAAATCGACGGGCCGTCAAAGCATGTCCAAATTCATGTAAAACCACACAGAGGAAAAGGCTGAGCACAAGCATGCCAAGCCATGCTATCGTACTCCAGTCCATCCCAAGAGATTGTCCCAAATAAATGACATAAACTCCCATCAATACAAATGACCAATGTACCTCTACCGGAATCCCAGCAACTTTTGCTACTCTAAAAGCTCCTTTCACATTAAACGTGTTTCTGTTTTATCAGAATTTATACTCTCGTTTATAAAAGAACGAAAATCACATTGATTGGTTGTCATAAAAATGAAAAGACTTCAAAAGATTATCAAGCTCTCGAAGTCTTTAAACAATATTTTATGCAATATGAATTAGTTGGAATTATACGTTTTCCATAGTTGACGTCATGATCGGAACGTATAGATTATCGTTTTTGACAATATCCCGTGAAATTACAATCCGTTGAATTTCAGAAGTTCCTTCATAGATTTGAGTGATCTTGGCATCTCTCATCAATCGTTCTACGTGATATTCCTTCACGTAGCCATATCCTCCGTGGATTTGTACCGCTTCTACCGTGTGTTTCATTGCCACCTCTGATGCAAAAAGCTTTGCCATCGAACTTGCCGTGCCATAATCCATTCCCATATCCTTCAACCATGCTGATCGGTATACAAGCAGCCGTGCTGCTTCGATTTCAGTAGCCATGTCTGCCAACTTAAAAGCTATTGCCTGGTGTTTGCTGATTGGTTTTCCAAAAGATTCTCTTTCTTTCGAATAAGCAACCGACAATTCGTAAGCACCTGCTGCAATTCCCAAAGCCTGAGAAGCAATCCCTATCCGGCCGCCGGAGAGTACTTTCATCGCGAATTTAAATCCAAAACCATCTTCGCCAATTCTATTTTCTTTAGGGACTTTTACATCAGAGTACATGATCGTGTGCGTGTCTGATGATCGAATTCCAAGCTTTTCTTCTTTTGCTCCAATTGATACACCATCCCAATCGGTTTCAACAATAAATGCATTGATCCCTTTGTGACCAAGTTCTACGCTGGATTGAGCAATCACGACATGAACTTTGGAAGTTCCCCCACTCGTAATCCAGTTTTTAGTACCGTTTAAAAGGTAGTGATCTCCCATATCGATCGCTGTCGTCCGCTGGCTCGTAGCATCACTTCCTGCTTCTGGTTCTGAAAGGCAAAAGGATCCGATCCATTCGCCGGTAGCGAGTTTTGGCAAGTATTTGGATTTTTGAGCTTCTGTTCCAAAAGTTTCAATCCCCCAGCATACCAATGAATTATTCACAGACATTATAACTGAACATGAACTGTCAACTTTCGAGATCTCTTCCATCGCCAAAACATAAGAAAGTGAATCCATTCCTCCTCCTCCATATTCAGGTGCAACCATCATCCCCAGAAAACCTAATTCTCCCATCATTTTTACCTGATCAGTTGGATAAATCATTTTTGAATCTCGTTCAATAACACCAGGTTTTAGCTCTTTCTGAGCAAATTCTCTTGCTGCTTCTTTTACCGCGAGTTGTTCTTCCGTTAATTCAAATCTCATTTTATTTTTAGTTTGATTGTTATATGTAAAATATCTCTATTAGGCTTAGCGAATTTACGCTAAAATCAGGTCATTTAATAATTTAATGGAGCCTTATAAATGATCTGTAGTGTTTGATTAAAACTAAATTTGAAACAAACAAAAACATTGATACTATAAAAAATGAAAATACTACATGATTTTCTCGGTAAAAAAAGGGAAGAGAGAACAAAGATAAAAAGAGGATTCTAAAAAATATATTGATCAGCGTAAAAATACTTGTAGCCCGTCCATAAACCTGATTAGGGATCAAGCTGAAAAGAAAAGTCACTCTTTGGATACGTATCCCGGCATTGCTCAATCCCAATATCAAAAACATCAAATAAAAAACATAGACATTGTAACTAAAACCAAGAACCACGAACAAACCCGTCGCAAAAGCAGTCATTATTATCACAGAAAGAGGGATAGTTATGCCAGAAAAAATTCGTCGGATCGCAACGCCGGCAAAGACCGCTCCCAGGGCATAATATATTTCGGAGGTAGCAAAAACATCCCCACTAGCTTGAAGATGATTGTTTACATAGATGGCTGCCAAAAAAAATGTCGTAATCAAAACGGATACAAAAACCGAATGAGAAGCAACCCCAAAAGTTAATATTTCCCTGTTCTTTTTTAAATATCGGAACCCAACCATTAATCGCTCCTTGATTGGTTTGTCCTCGTGCTTTTTTTCAACAAGTGACTGGTATTTTATAAAAAAGATAAACACAAATGCCAGCAAATAGGTCAGTGCATCCATCATGAAAATTTCATAAATAGTCCAGGCTTCCAGATCGAAAGGCACTTCTACCAGAATTCCAAAAACATTGAGATGGCCACCTTTTACCCCTTCCAAAAGCAACGCAGCTCCCGCTCCTGCCAATACACTTGAAAGTTGTCCTTGAATTTCAATAAAGGAAGTTATCCTGCCATAGTGCTTAACTTCAGTGATTTCCTGCACAAAAGCATATAAGTTGGGATAATGGATGTTGTAATTAAAAAAAGTAAACATAAACACAAACGCCACTAAAAACCAGGGTAAGCTTTCATTTTGATATCCAAATCCCGCAATGGTTACCAGCATTATTCCTGAAATAGTAGTTATAAAAAGAAAGATATGTTTGCGATTGTATTTATCTATAAAAGTCCCGCTGTACGGCACCCAAAAAATCGCTATAACATTGGTCAAAATATAAATCAAACCAAATTTGCCCATCTCACTTTGGCGAGCGAAATACCACGGAATCGCGATCATGCTTATCCCTTGAGCAATCCCCGATACCGTATTGGCGATAAACAGCAATATTATTGCCGATAGATTTTTCAATAAATTTTAATTTAGGAATTTTATAAAACCTCCATCAGGGTGCGGAAGGCGACATATTTATTTTTGTATCGTTCCTGGTGCTCTGATTGCAATTTTGGCGCAAACTCTCGCTGGTAGCGTTGAAAAGTATCCATGTCTTTGCAAAAGTATTGGATAGCATAGGTCTCTCCTTCAGTATCATCATGAAGGATACGACATATTTTATATTCCTCGAAAAGGCCGGTTTGAAGTACATCAGGGATGTGTACCTCTTTCATCCATTCCAACCAATCTTTATGCGAATTATTTTCGATTTTGACAGTGACATTGTACAGTATCATAAATTGATTTTTCGCAAAAATAGATCAATTCTTTGGATTACTGCATTTTATCACCCCGAAGAATTCGGAATCGTTTCCTGGCATCGACGGCAAAAGTACTTCCGGAAAACTCTATGAAAATTTTTTCGTAAAGATTTTTCGCTTTTTCAAGATCATTGAGTTGATTTTCGTAGAGCTGTGCCAATTCGTAAAGTGCATTATCTGCCCGGATTCCGTCGGCGAAATTGTTTATAATATTCTGAAGCATTTCAGCAGATTTTTCATATTCGTTTCGCTTCAGGTAAATTTTTGACTTTAAATATAAAATATCATCTTCAAGCGTATGCCCCGGGAAATTTTCTTTCAGCGTATCCAACTTCAAAAATGACTCGTCGATCCGGTTTTGAAAAACCAAAAGGTCTGCTTCAGCATATAATTTTAAGGCGGTCATAGAGGTGTCGAGCCCCATATTATCTAATATAAAAATAGATAAATCCAACGCATCATTCGAAATCAGCTTTGACGTGGACGCTTTTAAAACATCAAATTGAGCCTGAGCCCACTGAAAATCTCCGGCATAATAAGATAATTTTGCATTTCTCAAACGAGCTTCATGACCTAGGATATCATCTTTAAACGCTTTGTCAACCTGGGAATAAAGTAACGTAGATTCCCAAATTTCACCCTGCATCAAATAAAAATCTGCCAGCCTTAGCTTACTATTAGCTTGTTCTTTTTTGTTTAATCCCGGATAGCTGATCACTTCATTGAGTAGAACAATTGCTTTGTCAAGGTCGTTTAAGTAAAATGCTTCCAGGTCAGCCAGTTGGGCAATTATAGAAGCCGTTGTTTTGTTTTTTCCAAACTCATCTAGAAAAGTTTCATACTGTGTTTCAAGTTCGCGGAGGTCTTCGATTTTATAATCATACCCTTCAACAATTTTTTTTCGTTTGCATGAAAGAGATTCTCTTTGAGCTTCAATATAAAAACTAGAAGTCAACCCTTTTTCAGAAACGATATAATCGTAGGCTTCAATAGCAGCGTCATAATCTTTATCATTCGCAGCAATTCCACCAAGCCTAAATACTCTTCCTCCGTTTTCGTCGAGCTGTCGGTCAAGCGCTCTGGCTTGCCGCAGTGCATTTTTATAATCCTTTTTCTGGATAAAAACCCAGGACAACAACTCCGGATATTGTGTGACATTGGGCTCTTCCTGTACGCGGGAATAGAGCTGAATTTGCAGCTCTTCGTAATCCATTTCATTCAGATACCTATGAAAAATAGTCTTCATCGAATTTAATCTACCAGGATTTGCGGACAAGCTGTTGAGATAATGTTCAATCATTTTTTCAGAATCCCCTTTCCGGCGATACATATCGCCGAGATTGTAAGAAAAGATCGTTGGATTGTTTAAAAGTTTCGCGCCTTTTTCATACGTTTCTATAGCCAAATCATGCTTTGTCAAACCAGTAAATGCGTTGGCAAGTTGGGTAATGATATACCGGTCGGGAGGCATTTTTTTAATTGCATTTTTGTACTGCTCTTTGGCCTCAGCATCTTTAAATTGTTTTTCAAACAAGTTCCCGTAAGTCACATAAAGTTGGACTTCCTGCGGATTTTTTTTGAGTTTTTGTTTTAAAATTGATTCACACTTTTTAAACTCTTCCAATGCGATGAGGCAATCAATGTACCGATTGAAATAGAAGTCGTTGTTATTTCCTCTATTGTATAATTTTTCATACAAAGTTGCCGCTTTTTCATATTCTCCACTCATAAAATACTGCTGCGCCAACTTGGATTCCTGTGCTGAAAGGAGCACTGGAAATAGCAATAATATGATTATTGTTTTTACAAAATTCATTTTTATTATTTTAAAATATAATCACTGCAATCAATTCTCAAGTCTCTCCAAAATCTAATTAAAAAACGCATCTTTACAACAAAAGTTGCCTCATCCATTTGTTGTAAAATAAAACAACAAAAGCTTGCTTTCAAACATTGAAAGCAAGCTTTTGTTGAAAAAATTAAAAGTAAAAATTACTCCAATCGGAATTTAACGGGCAGGGTGTACCTTACTTTCACAGGACGTCCTCTTTGCTTTCCGGGGATCCATTTTTCACCCATATTGTTCATCAATTTTACAACTCGCAAAGCTTCCTGTCCACATTGACCCGCTACATCTTTAACAATTTTTGGCTCAGTAATACTTCCCGCTTTATCAACCACGAATTGGATCACTACGGTACCTTCAATTCCATTTTCCTTGGCAATAGGTGGATATTTGATATTTTTATAAATAAACTGTAGCAATTTCTTGTTTGCACAATCTTGCCGTTGATCTTTTGGCTCACTTTCACATCCCGGAAATCGTGGCATATCTTCTACTACCTGGAAAATCTCCTCTTCTGGCGGAGGTGGTGGAGGTGGTGGTGGAGGTGGTGGTGCTTTTTTCACCTCTGGAGGAGGTGGTGGTGCATCATCTTCCGGATCTGGCAAGTTATCAACAAATTCAGGTTCATCCTCTTCATCGATTTCTTCTTCAGGAACTTCCTCAATCACTGGCGGAGGAGGTGGTGGCGGAGGAGGTGGTGGTTCTGCCGTACGAGGTGGCTCAATTTCGATGTCTTCTTCCAATTCAAGCGCATCATCCGGAATGTCAATTTCTTCTTCGAAACTCGTCCAGTTAAACGCTAAAATTGTCATTACCAAAGCAAACACCAACCCAAAGTTGAACATGGTTCCGCTCTTTTTAAAAATATCGACTTCTTTATATTTAGTTCTTCCTTCCAATGGAGATTTCCCAGAAGCACCTTGATACTTAATAGATAAATCCTCAGCTTTTCTGGCAAAACGCATCTTCATGAAGAAAATGATTCCGATAATTATTAGGATAACCCCTATAGTTGCAAAGAACACCATGTTACCCGGAATAGCAATATCCATAATTATGACTTTTTAATAATAAATAATTTAAAGATCAATAATCCTGCAAAACAACCGATAATATTAGCAATAATATCTAATACTTCAAAATATCTCCCTGTGAAAAAGGTGAATTGTAATAATTCCATCAACACCCCGTAAAAGGAGCATACAAGTACTATTAAAAGAGAAGTATTAAGACCAGGTTTTTGTTTATGCGTTTTAAAAAATCCATGTGACATCAACACAGAAAGTACTGCATAAATAGCAAAATGCCCGGCTTTATCAATTCCTACTATATCAGACCAATTCTCTGGAACATTTACTTTTGCGCTTGCAGAAAGCACCAAAATGACAAATGCCCAGAAAATTACAGGGATAAAATTTTTCAATTAAAATCTACCTTTTGCAGATCGCACATTTATTAAGATGCAACCTTGCCCGGTTTTGGTGTGAAAGGATTAAAAAAATTAGCTTATTACTTCTTTGTATGCATCGGCATCCATCAAGCCTTCAATTTCAGATTGATCAGTTAATTCAATTTTAACGATCCAACCTTCACCGTAGGGATCAGAATTTACCAAGGTCGGATTGTCTCCTTCATTTTCGTCAATTGCTGAATTAAATTCCAAAATTTTACCGGAGACAGGCATAAAAAGCTCTGAAGTCGTTTTTACTGCTTCGACAGTCCCAAAAACTTCGTCTTTGTCAAGGGTTTCTCCAACAGTTTCAATTTCGATATAAACCAGATCGCCAAGTTCGCTTTGAGCAAAATCGGTAATACCAACATAAGCAATATTGTCTTCTATTCTCAACCATTCGTGTTCTTCTGTATATTTCAGGTTTGAAGGAAACTTCATAGGTATTGTTTGTTTTATTATTTAGATTAATTTTTGCTCGCCAAAAATAATTTATTTTTTAAACCTTTCAACAAGGTTTTAATAAAAAAACTGCCTTAAGCATCATTCTTAAGGCAGTTTTTTGTTTTTATTCAATATATTGAAACAAGCCAGTTTAATTCACACGGACCTTTTCTTCTTTTGCAAGAAATTCATTGACCCAATTCATCGTCACTGACTTTGGTCGCTCCAATGGAAAGCCTAATGCCCTGGACCAACATAGTTGTGACAAAACACCTAATGCTCTGGAAACGCCAAACAGTACAGTGTAAAAACTATAATGCGTCAATCCGTAATGAACCAAAATAGCTCCCGAATGTGCATCGACATTTGGCCACGGGTTTTTCACCTTTCCAAGACTTTTTAATATAGGAGGAATTACTTCAAAACACTTCCAAACTACATTGATCACGTCTGAGTCGTGAATATACTCTTCTGCAAAACGCTTTTGGGCTGTAAATCTTGGATCAGGCTGCCGTAACACCGCATGACCATATCCCGGAATTACCTGGCCAGCAGCCAAGGTGCTATTTACATAATCAGATATCTGATCTTTGGTCGGCCTTCTCGTTCCTAATGTATCCAACATGCGGAATATCCATTTGATCACTTCCTGATTAGCAAGACCATGCAATGGACCAGCAAGGGCATTCATACCTCCTGCCAAAGCATAATAAGCATCGCTTAATGTTGAACCAACAAGATGCGTAGTATGAGCTGAAGCATTTCCCCCTTCATGGTCTGCATGAATTGTTAGATACAATCTTATGAAACTTTTAAAATCATCTCCTTCGATACCGAGCATGTGTGCAAAATTTGCTCCCCAATCCAGTGAAATATCAGGAGTTATATGTCTTGAATTATGATAAGTTCGACGATATATGTATGCCGCAACTCTTGGAAGTTTGGCAATCAAATTCATAGTATCCTCGTAAGTTGCATCCCAAAAATCAGTTTTGCGCATTCCTTCAGCATATCGCTGAGAAAATACACTTCCGGTTTGCATAGAAGTAATAGCGGCCGCAAACTGAGTCATAGGGTGTGTTTCAGGAGGAAACGAGTCCAATATTTTATACGTGTGCTCCGGCACTATTGACCGGCTGGTCCATTGATCAGTTAGCCATTTCACCTCTTCCTGAGTTGGCAACTCACCCACAAGCATCAACCAAAATAATCCCTCTGGCAAAGGTTCTTTATCTCCTTGTACTTTTGGAAGCTTTTCCCTTAATTCAGGAATAGAAAGGCCTCGAAACCGAATACCGTTTATCGGATCAAGCTGAGATGGTTCCCAAACCATACTTTTGACGCCGCGCATTCCGCCAAATACCTGGCCTAGCACAACTTCATCAACTTTGGTGTTTCCGTGTTCTTTAAGAAGAGCCTTAATTTTTGTTTTTAGTTCAGAAGATTTCTCTTTGAATTTCTGCTTGAGAGGATCCATTTAAAAATATTAAAATTAGAATATAAACCTTTTATAAATATTCAACGAAAAAAAAGTGTTTTTGTTGACCTTTTGAGCCCACAAAAGTAGCATTTTTTAATCAAAAATCATATACTCTGTTCAGACAAAACTTTTTTGAATTTTACTCCAAAAAATCAAAAAAAGTTACTTTCTAAAAAACAAAAGCGGTAAAAAATAATTTTTTACCGCTTTTGTTTTTTTCAATACACAATCTTGTGATTAATTTTTTTCCATCTCCAATAATGCTTCCTCTATTTCTTCAATCGTCAATCCCTTCGCTTTCAGTTCTTCAGTTTTAGCGGCTCTTTCAACGCGAAGTTCCATTTTATGCTTTTTATAAATCACCATTTGGTCTTCATGGAGAATTCTCCTCAATGAAGCATCTGTACTTTGCTGAATGGCCTTGTATTTATGACGATACAAATCTTTATTGGTAGTTTCCAAGCTTGCAATTTCAGCAAGATTTCTAAATCGGCGCTCTTGAATTTCGAGTGCAGTAGTCGCTTGTTTTTCATCAAGATTATACATTTCTATCATTTCATCAGCCGCTGCTCTTACTTTCGGATCAGTAGAACTCTGAGCAAAAACACTCACTACAAAAAATAATGAAAGGACGCTAAAAAATATTTTTTTCATCTCTTGTCTTTTTTACTTTTAAAAAAATTCTCGATTTGGATTGAGCGCTAAATTACAACTTTACATTGATTTCCAACTTATTTTTACCTTTGATAGTTTTTAAAGTCAAATAAAATGACAATTTAACGCCATATATCCTTCGAACGAAAAGAAGGCAAAGAGGAATCATAATAATTTGTTAAAAATGTTAATCATCAAGGATATACTGGTAAGTGACGATATTATAGAAAAACAGTTCATGTGCAATCTGAACGCCTGCAAAGGGGCTTGCTGCTGGGAAGGAGATTGGGGTGCTCCATTAGAAAAAGAAGAAATGACAACCCTGAATGACATTTATAAAATCATCAAACCTTTTTTGAGTAAAGCCGGTCGGAAAGTAATCAATGAAAAAGGAAAATATACTTATTATGAAGAGCCAAATGAATTTGGAACACCGCTTCTTGACAACGGAGCATGTGCTTATATGACTTATGATTTGAATGGGATTGCGCAATGTGGTATTGAAAAAGCCTACATCGAAGGGTTGGTTGATTTTAAAAAACCTATTTCCTGCCATCTCTATCCAGTGAGAATAAATGCTGAAATAGATTTGCATTTTGAAGCGCTTAATTATGACCGCTGGGATATTTGCAGTGCAGCCTGCGAAAAAGGCGAAGAGTTTCAAATGCCGGTTTATCGATTCGTCAAAGGTGCATTAATTCGCAAGTATGGTCAGGATTTTTACGATGAATTGGAAGCGGCAGCCGAGTTTATAAATAGTAAAAAAGAGTCGTCCTAAGATCAAATGCTCAAAAAATAAAGAAATTTTAAATCTCACCATCTTTTCACAAATATTGAAAATTTTTGATTTTAAGGATTAAACCTTTTACCTTTGCATGGATTTTTGCGAAAGCAATTTATCTCAAATCTGTTTTTTATTAATTTCAACAAAAATTAAATATTTAATAAAAAGATATTCAATGCCTTAAGGCAGGTTGTGCAATTAGTAAAAAATGAAACTCATTTAAAACTCTAAAATTTAAAACTAGATATCAGGATGGCCTTGATTGGAAAAATTAGAAATAATAGCTGGATCCTTGTTACGTTTATCGGATTGGGTCTGGCACTTTTCATCGTAACAAGTATGTTTGTAGGAGACCAAAATCCGTTTTTCGACAATCAGCTAACCCTTGGAAGTGTTGATGGAAATAAAATAGATTGGAAGGAATTCTCCATTGCAGAAGATGCACTTTATAGCAATTCCGGTGGGGATGTATTCGGTCGTCGTAATGAGCTATGGAATTTTTTCGTTGAAGATGCTTTAATAACCAAAGAAGCTGAGGAGCTTGGACTTGGTGTTAGTGAAGAAGAGTTGGAAGACCTTCAATTTGGAAACAATTTGAGTCCTGTTATCACTCAAAGGTTCACTGATCCTCAGACGCGACAAGTTAATCGTGACCAATTGTCTCAAATTCGAACCTTAATTGAAAGTGGTGAAATCAACCCCAATTACATGCGATATTGGAATCACCAAAAAAAGGAAATTGTAAAAAATCGCCTTCAAACCAAACTAAATGCTCTGGTCAGCAAATCATTATACACTCCCACTTGGATGGTAGAACAAGTTAATGCGGACCAAAACCAAACGGCTAATTTTTATTACACTTATATCCCTTTTGACGAAGTTGACAATGCTGATGTTGAATTGAGCGATGAGGATTACAGTAGCTATCTTGCTGAAAACAAAAACAAATACATCCAGGACGAAGAAACGCGCAAAGTTGAATATATCGTTTTTGATGTAAATGCAACTAAAGAAGATTCCGCCAAAATACGTGAAAACTTAACAAACCTTATTCCTGATTTTGAAAAAGCAGAAAACGACACCATTTTCGCAGAAAACAACTACGGCGTAGTTGATCCACGCTACTTTACGAAAGAAGACACCAAATCGGCTGATCCTTTGACCAGGCAACCAGCCGATCCTTTATCTGAAGAAATGGTTGACACTTTGTTCAAGGCTGCTATAGGTACTACTGTTGGCCCTTTTGAAAAAGAAGGGAGATACGCGATTGTCAAACTTTTAGACAAACGCATTATGCCAGACTCAGCTAAATCCCGACATATCTTGATCAACGCAGGTACTCCGGACGAATTTGCAGCTGCTGAAAAAACAATTGATAGTCTCAAAACACTTATCGAAGCCGGAACACATCAGTTTGATTCACTAGCTATGAAATTCAGTCAGGATCCAGGAAGTGCATCAAAGGGTGGGTTTTATGACTATGTAATTCCAAATCAATTTGTTCCGGAATACAGCGATTTGATATTCTTCAGTGGTGAAACCGGAAAACTTTACTCGGTTAGATCCACTTATGGCATCCATTTGATTGAACCAATGGGTAGAAAATTTATTGATGATAATAATAAAACAGAACGCGTAAAAGTCGCAATTATCAGCCAACCAATTGTTCCGAGTGAAACCACCCAAAAAGCAGTTTACAACACTGCACAGGATTTCATGGCAAATAATCGCGATATCAATTCGTTCATGACCAATGCTGCTGAGCAAAACTTAAATGTAGAGCTTTCGCTTCCAATTAAGGCCAATGATTATTTGGTAGGTACTTTGGAAGCTGGCAATTCATCAAGAGATGTTATCCGATGGGCATTTTCAGGAGGAACCGAAGTTGGTGATGTAGCTCCAGATGTATATTCCTATCAAGACCCGGTAGAATTTTACGATGCAAAATACGTACTGGCTGCTTTGCGAAGTGTGCAACCAGCCGGAACGCCGAAGTTGGAAAATATTAAGGAGGAAATTGAGCCTCAGGTTTACAATTTAAAAAAGGCCGAAGTCATTAAATCCAAGATAAATGGAACCGATTTAGAGGCAATAGCTGCTGCTTTCGATACTAAAGTTGATACTGCCAGCAATGTTAGTTTCAATACTTCTTATTTAGTGGGCGTTCAAAAAAATGAGCCAAAAGTTGTATCGGCTGCTTTCAATTTGGAATCGGATCAGGTTTCAGAACCAATTGTAGGAGAAAATGGTGTTTATGTTGTTAAACTTCGAAACAAAACCAACCTTACATCTCCTCCTAACATTGCTCAGTTGCGCAAACAAACTTCAAGCGCTGCTCAGGGACAAGTGCCGCGGCAATTGATCCAGGCAATGAAAAAAAATGCAAAAATAAAGGACAATCGTTCGAGATTTTATTAATCCGTTTTAAAAAAATACCGTTTAATTAAACAGACGCAATATCAATTTTTAGTTTACATATTGCGTCTGTTTAATATCAAGCTAAATTGATGACTGAAACTCGTTAAATAGTTTCTGAACTCTAAATAGTTTGGTTTTTACAATTAATAAATGAAACTTCTTTTGCTAAATTAAGTAAATAGAAGGTACATCGTCATAGATTTTATATCTGTTTTTTTAATACATTATTTCAAATTCCTAAAATAGATAAACATGAATATTGCTGTAGTTGGTACCGGATATGTAGGACTTGTAACAGGTACCTGCTTTGCCGAAACAGGAAACAACGTAATTTGCGTTGACATCGACGAAAAAAAAGTCGCTAGATTACGAAATGGTGAAATTCCAATTTTCGAACCTGGTCTTGACCTTTTATTTGAAAGGAATACTCATCAGGGGCGATTAAAATTTACTACCAATCTCGCCGATGCCATAGAAAACGCTGAAGTCATCTTTCTGGCATTACCAACTCCTCCAGGTGAAGATGGTTCTGCTGACCTTTCCTATATTCTTGGAGTAGCTGAGGATCTTTCAACTATCATCAAAGACTACAAAGTCGTCGTTGATAAAAGTACGGTCCCTGTAGGAACTGCAGAAAAAGTGCATGCACGCTTAGCCAAAAATCTGGACGAAAACATGTTTGATGTGGTTTCAAATCCTGAGTTTTTGCGAGAGGGGGTTGCTGTCGATGATTTTCTCAAACCAGATCGCGTAGTTATCGGAACTAGTTCTGAAAAGGCTCGCAAAATCATGAAGCAGCTTTATGATCCATTTGTTCGTCAGGGAAATCCAGTCATTTTCATGGATGAGCGTTCTGCTGAAATGACAAAATATGCAGCTAATTCGTACCTCGCAGCACGTATTTCATTTATGAATGAAATCGCCAATTTGTGTGAAAAGGTAGGCGCCAATGTCGATATGGTTAGAAAAGGAATGGGAAGCGATAGCAGAATCGGCAAAAGATTCCTTTTCCCTGGTGTAGGCTATGGGGGAAGCTGTTTCCCAAAAGATGTTCAGGCTTTATATAAAACTGCTGGTGAACACAGCTACGATTTCAAAATTTTGAATTCAGTAATGAATGTCAATACGATCCAGAAGACTGTTCTTTCTAAAAAAATTAAGAATTACTTTGACGGAAATCTTCAGGGAAAAACCATTGCAATCTGGGGATTGGCATTTAAGCCTAACACTGACGACATCCGCGAAGCACCTGCTTTATATATCATTGATGAACTTTTAGATGCTGGAGCCAAAATACAGGCTTTTGACCCTGAAGCGATGAAAAATGTTGCCGAAATCTATGGAGATCGTATCAAACTTGTTGACAATCAGTACGATGCACTGGAAGGTGCTGATGTTTTAGCGATTATTACGGAATGGAGCATTTTTAGAACTCCGGATTTCAAAAAAGTGACCTCAATGCTTAAGACCAATACTATTTTTGATGGCCGTAATCTTTATGACCTTGAAAAAATGGAAGAATTGAATGTTCACTACGAAAGTATTGGCAGAAATGTTATTGGAGCACATGCTCCCCATTTACAAAATGGCGTAAACCACTAAAAAATTATTTATCCACATAGTTGTAAAAAGCCTGCTTGATACTCAAGCAGGCTTTTTTTCATTTTCAAACTGTCAATGTAAAGTCAAAGTGTTAATTTTGCTCATTCAGATAAATAATCTTAACTGCTTTTTGTCGTTATTAACCAAAATTTCAACCTCATGAGAATATGTTTTTTGATGAGCCTTTTAGTTCTTCTTTCTTGTAACAGTAATTTGGAAACCATCGAAACTACCGACGAAGACGGTTATTTAATAAAATATTCCAGAAAAAAAACTGACTATGCTAAAGATGGTTTATATACTAAACATTATCCTTCAGGTAATTTATATGAAGAAGCTAACTACTTGAACGATACATTACACGGAGAAAGAAAACTTTACTATGAAAACGGAAAGTTGGAAGTATTGGAAACGTATGCTCACGGGATGTTTATTTCTCCGTACAAAAAATATTACGAGGATGGACAATTGAAACTGGAAGGTTTTTATGAAAACAATATGGCGACCGGTGTGTGGACGAGGTATTACAAAAATGGAAAAGTTAAAGATGCTGTCACTTTGGTCGAAAATGAGGAAAACGGGCCATTTACGGAATACTACGAAAACGGAAACCTCAAAGCTGAAGGGACCTACAATGGAATGGATACTGATACCGGCTATCCCCGGGAACACGGACTTTTGAAAATGTACAATGAAGCCGGTGAATTAGTCAAAAAAATGGACTGTGTTATGGGGCGTTGTAAAACTATCTGGACAAAAGATAATGGAGATATACCTCCAAAGAATTAAAATCAAGGACCTTTGAACATGATTTGTGAAAATGAAAAAACAAAACTTCTGAATGTATAGATCATTACTTACTTTTTTTTGTGGGATACTTTCAATATCCATGTTTGCGCAGGTACCGATTGGTGGAAAAAATGTTTACGAATTTTTAAATCTCTCTCCCTCCGCGAGAGTGACTGCATTAGGCGGCAACCTAATCACTGTAAACGATGATGACGTTGCCTTGGCTTTACAAAATCCTTCAGCTCTCAGCTCTTCAGCACACAGCCAATTGTCATTCAATCATAATTTTCATATGGCAGGCATCAATCATGGTTATGTTTCCTACGGACATTTTATGAAAAAATGGGATGCTACCGTCCACGGCGGTATTCAATACCTGAGTTACGGGTCCTTTGACGCGGTTGACGAATACGGCAATATCAATGGAACTTTTAAGGCTGCTGAATATGCCGTCGTTGCAGGGGCTGCCAAACAGCTTTATCCAAAGCTATCGGTTGGAGCAAATTTAAAATTTATCACTTCACAACTGGAATCATATAATTCCGTGGGCATGGTTGCTGACCTTGGAGCATTTTACCAGGATACTTCAGGCACTTTTTCTCTTTCCCTTGTGATGAAAAACGTTGGAATGCAATTCACTAAATATGGTGAAAACAGGGAATCTGTACCTTTTGATTTGCAGATTGGATTGTCTAAAAGATTAAAACACTTACCATTGCGTTTCTCGATCATTTATCATAAACTGCATCGCTGGAATATTCTTTACGATGATCCAAACTCAGAAGAGGCGCCTTCTTTCCTCGGTGGCACAGAACCCCAAGGCAAAAGCGATTTCAGTCTTTTTGTAGATAACCTTTTTCGTCATTTGATTTTTAATGCTGAATTTTTGCTGGGCAGGAAAGAAAATTTCAGATTGCGATTCGGCTACAATCATTTCCACAAAAAAGAATTTTCAATTGACAATTACAGAAGTTTAGCGGGATTCACGCTCGGATTAGGCTTTAAAGTGAATCGCTTCCGAATAGAATACGGACGCAATTTTTATCATTATGCCGGCGGACTTAATCACCTCAGTATTTCAACCAGCATTAGTGAATTTAAAAGGTAAATTGAATTTCATTTTGAAAAATGATCTTCTAAATTTAATGAATCATTCATTTCTTTCTGGAGTAACAATAGATCTTTCCACAGTTTGTCTTTAATCGATTTGAACTCAGGATTATCTGCAAGATCATTCATTTCAAGCGGATCAACGTTCAAGTTGAAGAGTCTGAGTT
>JANQFJ010000298.1 GCA_028277915.1 Saprospiraceae bacterium | reverse complement strand
AGGGGGACACAATGGACTTACTACGGCCACCTTTCTTTCAAAAAAAGGAAAGAAGGTTCTGGTTGTTGAAAAAAGGAAGGTGCTTGGTGGCATTGCAGCAGGAGAAGAATTTCATCCTGGCTATTTTACTACTGGTTTATTACACGATACAAGTGGTGTCAGGACTGAAGTTGTTAAAAGTCTTCAGCTTGAAAAATATGGTTTAAAGCTTGAAAATCAGCGTGCTGATGTGACTGTTCTTTCGAAAGATGGAAGTAGTGTTATAATTCAATCAGATGTGGATGCAACTGCTGCAAATATTGAAGAATTCTCCCAAAAAGATGCAAAGGCCTATAAAGAATACAAGGTATTTCTTAATAAAATCAGCAAAGTTATCAATGATTTGATGGACAATCCACCACCAAACATTGATGTTGAAAATTTGACAATGGCAAGTCTGGTCGTTTTAGCAAAAAAGGGGTTAAAACTTAAAGGCTTAGGCAATAATACGATGTTAGAATTACTCAAAGTAGCTCCGATGTGCCTGGCTGATTTTTTAAATGAAAAATTCGAAACAGATTTTCTGAAAGCTGGTTTAGCTGCACCGGCACTTTATGGATCATATGCCGGACCGTTGTCTGCATATTCTACGATCAATTTATTGCTTTGGGAATGCGCTTCAAGAAATCATGTTTTAGGCGGGCCACAAGTGCTTGTTAATGCGTTAAAAAAAGCAGCAGAAGATGTGGGAGTTGAAATTCGAACGAATGCTGAAGTAGAAAA
This sequence comes from Saprospiraceae bacterium, assembly GCA_028277915.1. Lineage (GTDB taxonomy): Bacteria > Bacteroidota > Bacteroidia > Chitinophagales > Saprospiraceae > JAHDHW01. The sequence continues at coordinate 25,514 of JANQFJ010000298.1, read as the reverse complement.
AATATTATTAGATGCTGATGGAGCAGTAAATGGAGTAAGATTAAAAGGAGGGGAAGAAATCGATGCTGTGAAAGTTGCGGCATCCTGTACTCCAAAGGAAACATTTCTGAATTTGTTTGATAATTTTGAAATAGAATACCAGCTGGATTATTGGATCGACAAAATCAGAAGCAGAGGGACGACAGCAAAGGTAAATCTGGCGATAAACAAAACTGTTAAACTAAATGGCCAGGTGACTGAATATGCCAGAACCGGAAGTTCATTCGATGAAATGGAAAAAGCTTTCGATCCTGTGAAATACAAGGAAGTTACTGAAGCTCCATATCTTGACATTTATGTTCCTACGGTCTCTAATCCTTCTTTGGCTCCAGTTGGTCATAGCGTTGTTTCAGTTTTGGTACATCAAATACCGTATCACTTTGATGCTGGATGGTCTGCTGACCAAAAAAAGAAGCTTGTAGAAAACGTACTCAAAGTACTTGAAGTACATTCGCCGAATTTGTCAAAAGCTGTTGTAGGCATGGAAGTCTTGTCACCGCTTGATTTTGAAGAGCGATATACCCTGACAGAGGGACATATTTATCATGGTGAACATTTTGTAGATCAGCTGATCACCCGTCCAATTCCTTCGTGCTCAAGATATGCTACTCCGGTTCCAGGTTTATACCTATGTGGCAGTGGGTCACATCCAGGGGGCGGCATAACTTGTGCGCCCGGAAGTATGGCTGCTGCTGCGATGTTAAAATAATCAAATGTAAAATTCAAAGAAGAGGTTACGCATGAAAAAATGTTAGCATTTGTTTAAAAAATAGAATAATTATCACGCTTGTAAAATTGGAATCGTTTTAATTGATATCAGAAAGCCCTTAATGAAATTAAGTTTAAAATTTATCTTGCTGTTTTTGGCCATGATCGGAAATAATGAACTTTTTGCTCAACCGGTTCCCGTGGAAAATGACACTACCAAGGCTGAAAAAATAATTATCCGGAAAACTGATTTGCTGAAAAGGATGACAATTGACGATGTTGAATTCACCTATTTTGAAGGAAATGTCCAAATCAGGCAGGGACCAACTTTCATGTCATGTGATACCGCCATTTTGAATGACAAAGAAAACAATCTTATTGCTTACGGAAATGTCATAATCCAGCAAGGAGATACGCTGACTATTTTTGCAGATTCACTGTCTTACAAGGGAAATGAGGAACTTGCGGAGCTTTTTGGAGATGTTTCTTTGCTTAATAAGGACAAAGAATTGTACACGGATCAGCTAACTTATAATTTAAAATCAAAGGTTGCTACATACTTTACCAGCGCTACTTTAGTCAACGATTCTACACAATTGACAAGCCGAAGAGGATATTATTACGTCCAAACTAATGATGCCTTTTTTAAAGATACCGTTAATGTTGTCAATCCTGAATTTTCATTAAATAGTGATACACTCCAATACAATACTACGACCAATATTGCAACTTTTCACGGGCCAACGAGGATTGTCCAAAATGAAAGTAAAATTTATTGTGAGAGTGGTTTTTACAACACTTCAACTCGCGATGCAAAATTGTACGATAATGCTCAATTCGTCAAAGGCGAGCAACAAGCCACTGCTGACACAATTATTTATGACGGAACATTAAAAGAGGTCATTCTTGAAAAAAATGCACGATTTAGAGAAGGAGATAAAAATGCTAGGGCAGACAAGATTCGTTACGTAGAATCCACTGAAGTAACCTTTATGGAAGGGAATGCAACCTACAATAGCAAAGATCAAAACATAGTGTCCGATACCATAGTTTACGATTCAAAAAATGAATTGTATAAAACAAAAAGCCGGTCAGTAATCGTTGATGGATCTCAGATTTTGAAAGCGGATAATGTCAATTTCAACGATGCAGAAGGAGTGGGGCATGCCGAAGGGAATGTCATTTGGGTCGATACTGCTGAGCAATTGACCATTGTTTGTGAAGAAGTGGATTATAAAAAAGAAACGGATTACATTCTTGCCAAAGGCGAACGTCCAATGTTGATTTCGCTTGTTGATAATGATTCCTTATGGCTGACATCAGATACTTTGGTTTCTTTTCGGGAAAATCCTGAAGACAGTCTTCGAACTTTGATCGCGTATAACGATGTCAGGATTTTTAAAAGCGATTTACAGGCAATTTGTGATTCGTTATCCTATAACACCGGTGATTCAGTTTTTCATTTTTATCATGATCCTATCATCTGGTCGGACACCTCACAATTTTCAGCAGATACCATGCACATCCAGATGGCAGACAATAAGATAGACAGGATATTTTTAGTCAATAAAGCTTTCATCATTAATTCTCCGGATGAGTTGTATTTCAATCAAATAAAAGGAAAACATGTCATCGCTTTTTTTGAAGAAAGCGATATACGTCGCATGAAAGTTGAAGGAAATGCTGAAACGGTTTATTATCTGTTGGATGATGAAGATGCTTATATAGGAGTGAACAAGTCGATTTGTAGTGAAATGATGATATATTTTGGAGATAATAAAGTGGACGACATTAGGTATTATGACACGCCAAAAGGGCAGCTCACTCCTATGCAAAAAGCCAACCATGATCTATTTATCCTGGAAGGCTTTAGATGGGAAACTAAAAGGCGTCCAATGACGTTGGAAGATTTATTAAAAAAGAGATAAAGAATATAGTTTTGTAACGATGCGAAAAGGGATTTTAAACCTATTTATTTTTTTATTACCAGTTTTAGTCTTTTCAAATGATATACAAACAACATTTGAAGAAGCTAATGAATTGTACAAATCGAATGAGTTTTCCACTGCAATTGAAAAATACGAAAACATTGAAGCTATGGGCTACCGATCTCCGGAGTTGTATTACAATCTCGGAAATGCATATTTTAAGATCAATAGACCCGGAAAAGCAGTTTTAAACTACGAAAGAGCACTTTTAATTGCTAATGCTAAAAGTCGCGATGACATTAAATATAACCTTGAACTTGTTCGGAAAAGTCTGACGGATGAAATAGAAATTCTTCCACCATTTTTCTTAAAAAAGTGGAAGAACAATATGCGAAACCTAGGAACATCGAGAACCTGGAGCATCATCGCTATTTTGTTCTTTTGGTTAAGTATTGGAGGTTTTTTGGTTTGGTTGAAGGGAAAAAGTCGACGACAAAAAAAGATAGGATTTTTAGCAGGAATGATCATTTTATTTATTAGTGTGGTTCCATTTTATCTGGCAATTGATGCTTCAATAATTGAAAAGAATAGTGACCTGGCGGTTATAATGTCAAACGAAGTGAATTTGAGGAGTGCGCCGGACGTTGAAAGTAATTCCATTTTTTTGTTACACGAAGGAACTTCAGTGGAATTGTTAGATCAAATCGGCGAGTGGTTTAAAGTGAAATTACAAAACGGCGAACAGGGCTGGCTGCCTTTGAAATCGCTCGAAAAAGTCTGATTTGTAACTTATTGCATATTAAATAATAATTAACACAAACAGTAGGCAACATTTTTGTATTAAAAAACGTAATCCTTTTAAATAAGCAAACATATTCGTTAATCAGTATGATCGTACGCAATAATTTCCATGAATATTTTATCAACCTTTTACAGCAAAAGGTATATGCGCTATTGAACATCTTGCCGCAAGGTATTGTCAATTCAAAAGGTGATTTGAAGTATCAAATTTTGCTAAGAAAAGAAGACCTCAAAAAGATAGTTGAAGAATTGCAAAAATATTCTGAAGTGTCTAATATCCAGGTTTTTACAACTTTTCGAATATCAAAAGCTCTTTTAGAATTGAAAGACAATACAAATGTAATCATTGAATTTGTACATAAATTAGTACATAAATCCTTAGCTTATCTCGACGAGGAAGACATTCTGCAAAGAAGGCTAAAGAAGGATAATGGCTTGTGCGTCCCTTCTCTGGAACATTTGTTTGAGTACACTATCTTGAAAAATTATTTGGACAATCAATCACTGACTAAAGAGGAGTTTGAATTTTTTGAAGAGTTTCATGTTTTGATAAAAGAGGATTTGCTTGAATATTTCAACTTGAAATATGGAACTACTTTTTCAAGTTTTTACCAGTTGACGGATTACGATCCAAAACAAAGGCAAAATATTATCAAAAACCTGAAAACAGCGCCGACAAATGGTTTTTTGAAAACAATAAATGTACGCTGGCATTATTTCATGGGATACATGAAACAAGCCCGAATTATATAAATCCGATTTATTGAAATTAAAGAAAGGCCTTTCAAATTCTTTACAGATTTGAAAGGCCTTTATCTTTTAAAAGCTTCTTGGTTTTTGCACCTTTTCAATCAGGTTTCTTAGTAAGTCATGTTTAATTTGATGTTGGATAATGATTTAATCTGTAACGAATATTTTATATGACTTGCGAGGCATGATATATTTTATTTAAATTTGTATATTATAATTAATTGTAATATATAATGTCTTTTCCAAACAGTTCATATTTTGAATCGGATAATAAAATATATCTCGCTGACCATATTTTTGTGTTTTTATGGTCATATGGAGGCAAACACATCTATTGATAGTCTTCGTTCAGTACTTGTCGATGAAGCTAAAAAGGCTTATGAAATCAATGATCCTGACTTTGTATTTACCAGGAAGTTGATCTTTGAACTAACGGAGGATTCTTTAATCTTACTTTTAAACGGAATACCTCCTGATGAGTACAAAGCCTTCACTCTTTCCTACATTGTATACCATAGTGTGATGAAGGAGGAAAAACTTCCCGTTCTTCAAATGGAAGAAGCGTTACAAATAGCGGAGCAAATAGATAAACCCAAACTATGGTATTGGGTGTACAGGTCTCTAGCTTTTTATAAAAAAGCTAAAGGTGACTATAAAGATGCGATCCGGTATTTCAAAATAAGTGATGAGTATGCCATTAAAATAAATTACCCTCTTGGTCGTATTCGTAACATTGTACATATTGCTGAAACATATACTGATTTAAAAAATTATGAAAAGGCTTTTGAGTATGCATTTGAAAATTTGAGAGTAAGAGAGGGTTTAAAACAAAACTTTGGACTTGGTTTCGCCTATTATTATTTAGGAGAGTTGTATTTGAAAATTGAAGATTATTCAGAGGCTTACAGCTATTATTCAAAAGCTGAGACTGTATATCGGAATATAAATCATCGTGATTATACAGGCAGGATGCTTAGTTATAAAGCAAATGTTCGTATAAGTCAAAACCTGCTGGATACTGCACTTATTTATTCTGAAAATGCTATTAAAATATTCAGAGAAATAAAGTCAGATCCATTCCTGGGAGAAGGGTTTATGGTTAAAGGAGAAATTTTTGATCTAAAAAAAAACTATGACCGAGCATTAAATTATTATCATCTTGCTGATTCATTATTGGGTAATAAAAATCAATTAATAAGTGTGCAGCAGGCACTTAATACTCGGATCGGGAAAATATACCAATCATTAAAAAACTATGAATTAGCAGAGAAATACTATAACATTAACCTAGAGGCCAGTAAAGCTTACAACAACCCGCTAACTCTTTCATCATCATATAACAATCTGGCAAAACTTCAATTTGAGAAAGGCGATTACAAACTTGCAAGTGAATTGGCATTGTTGGCTATACATAATGCCCAAAAATTTAATCAAAATCACGAGGAACTAACTGGCCATCAAATCCTGTTTGATGCACTGTTTCATCTAAATGAATATGAAAAAGCTTTTATTACCCAAAAAGAGATTGCCATCCTTTCAAATAAAATTCAAGAAGAATTACAGAATAAAAACATAGCAAATCTAAAATTAAGCTTCCGGCTAAAAGAACAAAGAGATGAAGCGGAAAAGGCACAAATGTTGGCAACTCATGAAGAGAAATGGAGCAAACGATTCGCTTTATTTATTACCATTGGCTTTTCTGTTATTTTCCTTTTGTTAATCCAAATTCTTCGAAGTTCAAGGAAACGGACCAAAGTGCTCTCAATTAAAAATAACGAAATTGCCCTTTTGAATGAAAGTTTGGAATCCAAAGTAAAAGAACGAACTAAAGCGCTGGAAGAAAAAAGTATATTGTTAAATAATTATTTTGATAACCTGCCTGGAGTAGCTTATCAAGCCAGATGTGAGGAGACATTTGCTCCATTTTTTATTAGTAAAGGTAGTTATGATTTGCTTGGCAAGTCTCCTGGCGAATTAATCAATTCACATCAATCTATTCGGATGTTAATTCATCCGGATTATCGCAATGAGATTATCCAGAAAGCTAATGCCTTCAATGAGCGGAACGACCCCGACGAAATCCTTGAACAAATTTACCCTGTAGAGATTGACGGTAATCTTAGGTGGATTTTAGACCGTTCAAAAATTGTCATCGATTCAACCGGAAATAAACACTCAGAAGGAATATTACTAAATTTAACTGAAACAGTTAATACCCGGCAGGCTTTGCTAAACAGTCAAAAGGATTTGTCGCTTATTTATGACAATACTCAGGACTTTATGGGGCTGGTACAGGTGGGTGAAAACGGTGATCTTACTTTTGAATCTCTTAACCAACCTTGTCTCAGGTTTTTGGTGGAAAACGAAATGATAAAGGAGGGGCAAGATTTAATTGGAATGAAAATGATTGATTTTTGGAAAAATATCCTAAAATTGACCGATAAAATGATTGATGAACATGTGCATTATTACAACTTGGCACTAAGTTCTAGAAAAAGGGTAAGTTTTGAAGATGTTGTTGTAAAGAGCAATCAAGAAAAGAAATATTCTGATGTGACCTTAACACCGGTTATTGATGAATCCTCTGGATTGTGTAAGCGAATCATATTTGTCGTCCATGATATTTCGGAAAGAGTGAGGGCTGAGCAAGCATTTCTGAAAAGTCAAAATGAAGTGTCCCTTATTTACAATAACACCCAGGATATATTGGGTCTTGTTGAAGTCAAAGAAAATGGAGACATGTTTTTGGAATCCGTCAATCAACCGTGTATTGATTTTTTCATTGATATAGGTTGGCAGGGATCAAATGGGGATTTAATAGGCATGAAAATGGTGGATTTTTGGAGAAATATATTAAAAATGACAGAGCCGGTAATTGCCGAACTCCAAAATTATTACGATACAGCACGCTTGTCCAAAGAACGTGTAATTTTTGAGGATATCGTGAAGATAGATAATCAAATAAAAAGAATATCAGAAATTACGCTAACACCGGTTATTGATGAATCCTCTGGTTTGTGTAATCGAATCATATTTGTCGTTCATGAAATTACAGAAAGAGTGAAGGCTGAAAAAGCACTAATACAAAGCAAAAATCGACTAAATTCGGTTTTTAATGGAACAAAAGAAATGATGGCAATAATCGATGTTAGTATTAATGGAGAACTAATTGTCGAAAAAACAAACAAATCATTTAAGGATAGTTGGGAAAAAATCAATTCACAAATTGAGTTGAATTCAATTTTGGGGAAAAGTTTGGAGCATTTACATGGAACAATAAAAGGGTTCCCGAAATCTTTTTTCAAAGAGAATTTACAGCAATATCAAAACGTTGCAAAAAATAAAAGATCTATCTCTTTCGAGGAATTATATATTGATCAAAATAATAAAAAATATTTCTTGGATGTTACTGTTTCTCCGCTTCTGAATAATGAAAATCAATGTACAAAATTGTTGTTTGTGCTTCGTGATATAACTTTGAAACACCATGCAAAAGAACAGATGATCTCCAAGATACTTGAAACAGAAGACCGAGAACGAAAACGCATAGCCAAAGAATTGCACGATAGTATTGGACAAAACCTGACAGCAGCTTCTTTGAATTTCAATTATGTCAACAAGAGGATGGATCAAAAAAACGCTGATATTCGAAATAAATTGGAATTAGGAATCTCTTTTTTGAGTGAAGCGATTGATGAAAGCCGGAATATTGCACATAATCTGATGCCACAAGCAATTGCGGATTTTGGTTATGTCCTTTCCATCGAAAGCCTGCTCGAAAACTTGAACCAAACGACTGATATTGAGTTTACTTTTTATGATAATTTGAAAAATCAAAGGCTACCCTCAGATATCGAGCTTAGTCTTTACCGCATTACACAAGAAGCTATTAATAATGCCATAAAACATGCTCAGGCCACCGAAATTGTAATACAATTAATGAAGCATCCAGACTCTTTAATTCTTTCCATCGAAGACAATGGATCTGGTTTTAAAACTAACCAAAAAATAAAGGGTTTTGGCTTGAATGGTATGAAAAACAGAGTAAGCGCACTTTCTGGCATATTGGATATTGATACTTTTCCCGACAAAGGGACTGTTATTACAGTAGAGATCCCCATTTTAGTAAAAAACAAAGTTTTATCAGAATTATGATTAAGATAATTTTAGCCGATGATCACAAAATTGTAAGAGATGGTATCCGTGCTCAATTATCGAATGAATCGAATTATCAAATTATAGCGGAGGCTTCTGATGGACAAGAAGTGCTTGAATTGTTGAAAACTAAGGATGCTGATTTGGTAATTATGGATATTAATATGAAAGGCATGGATGGGATATCATGTACTAAAGAACTAACCAAATTATATTCCAGCGTTAAGGTACTTGCGCTGACAATGCTTGGTGAAAATCAATATATTAAACAAATGCTACAAGCAGGTGCTGCCGGATACTTATTGAAAAACTGTGAAGAAGATGAACTTAAAAAAGCTATTAATTCAATTCATTCCGGTGAGAATTATTACAGTTCAGATGTTACTCGCATTATTATGAACAACTTAAGAAAGCAACCAACCAAGCCTAAAAGAAACACAACCATTCAAATTCCACTCACTTCCAGAGAAAAGCAAGTCCTAAGGCTAATCATGAAAGAATACTCCAATAAAGAAATTTCAGACGAGTTGTTTATTGGCCTTCGCACAGTGGATTCTCACAAACGAAATTTACTAGAAAAGACAGGAGCCAGAAACGTTGCAGGGCTTGTACTTTACGCAATCGATCAACAAATTTTTGACGACCTGTAAGAGAATTTCTCATCTGCCTGTTCTAAGTGTTTTGCTTAAAAAGCAAAGCTAATTGGTATATACCTTTTTGGACTTACCAAGTGTTTTAAACTAAATGTTTATCCATTTTTCATGCGGGATAATTAGGATTGAATTTTTTCTGTCAAAGCCTTTTTTCTGCAAAGGCTAAGTAAATCACCCATTTTATAGATTTGGGTTTTATTACCAAACAATTTTGCTTTTCTGGTATATATCTTTGGATTCTAAAATTTGATTAACCACTAAATTGATTGTTTATTTAAATAGTTAGACCTACTATAATTCATAGAGCAACTTTGCTTGAAAGCTGGTGAACAGAAGGGGCTCACGTGAAGAATTCAAACTAAAAGCAGATAGTAAAAGCATTGTTGAGCTTATTAAGTTTACCATTAAAAATACTCTAGCTAAATAATTTTTAATTTTTTATATGTGTGTAGAATTTTGAGAAGGGAGTCTCCAGGCCAGTTAAATGATTTCATTTGTGGTCTGGTTTTTTTCTAGACCATTTTATTCATAAAAAACAAAACATACCCTTCGTGTTAAAACCTTTATTTGCATTTACGTAAGTGTTTTACTGATATTTATAAATTAGGTAATAACACAGTATTGTGATACACATTATCTCATTAAATTTGAATAATACTTGAATTAGATTAAATAGGCAAATTTAATTCTTACAATGAACCTTCCATTACTTTTTTGTTTTACCATTTCTTTTTCTGTCAAAGCTTATCAAAAGCATTATTAGACGAAAAAGTAAAATTTGAGACCTCAAAATATAAACCTACATGCGTTCATTGAAAATTGCCATTATTACAGGCCCTTATGAACAAAGTACATACTTTGACTGGTTGCATGATCAGGAGGAATTTGAGGTGTCATTTATCCACTTACAATGTGAGGAAATCAGGAAATTTACCTTTGAAGAAAAAACATTGCTGAACAAGGCAGATTTTATTGTGGTCAATTATTTTACGCTTTCCGAGTATAGTCGATTATTCATCTCTTATATAAAATCGCTGGTCAATAATCCTAAAATAATAGTGACTGATGTTAAAATAAATAAAAACCTGGCAGAGGTCTTTTTTAATATTGGTGTTTGTGCATATATCGATTTGAAAAACCTGGGTTTAGAACTAAAACAAGCATTGAGCTTTTTAAAAAGAAATCAAAAATATATAAGCGAAATGGCATTTTAATATTCAAATTATTGGTTATAGATGACTTTCAAAATTTCAAATGAAAAAATTCAACAGGATTGCGAGCTGCTAGAGAAGTTTGTAAAAGCTGACAATGAAATACTCCTTTATTTTTATGAAAATTATTTGCCAATGGTGAGCAGGTATATTTGCAAAAACGGAGGAAGCGAAGAGGATGCACGTGATGTTTTTCAGGAAGCATTAATGGCCTTGTACAAACAAGTCAAATCTGGTAATTTTCGATTGTCAGCAAGCCTTAAAACTTATATTTTTTCTATTTGTAGATACCAATGGCTTAAATCATTTCGAAAGAATGAGCGGTACGAGTCTTTGCCAGAAGATCACACCTTAATTGATTTGGATTCGGATGCAATAAAAATGTTAGAAAAAGCTGAGAAATTTGTGTTATTACAATTCCATTTATCAAAATTAAACTCGACGGGTCAGTTGATAATGGAATTGTATTTTAAAAAATATTCTACCGCAAAGATTGCGGAGACATTAGGGTTGAGCAAGGCTTATGTTAAAAAAAGAAAATATGAATGCAAAAAAGAGTTGATTAAATCGATTCAAAATGATTTGCGATTTGATGAATTGAAATAAACTGGCAAATATTTTGAATAAAAGCGACTATATCGACGCTTAAAATGAAATCTAACAAGAAACCTGATTCTCCTTCACCCGAAGAAAAGAACAACATAGATCTTTCCGAATTAGCCAATGACGAGGATTTTAACAGAATCTACTCAAGTCTGAAATCGGCTGAAAAAGAATATTTACGAAATCAAAAGAAGAAAAAAGGTTCATAAAATAATCAGCGAATTGATCTTTATTGCCATCTTTTAATTGGTAATGTTTTTATTTTTTCTGCCTTTAGTTTGATGTATTTATGGGGTGCTTGAAAATGACTCATTTGAGTATTACCAATATTTCTCCATGATTTCTTCCATGATAGGGTAGGAGGCGTCTGAGTCTCCTGCAAGGTTTTTTTGTTTGAGTAATTCTTTTTTCATTTCATCAATAATCATTGCGTATTTGGAATCTTCATAAGCATTTTGAAGTTCTTTCGGATCATTCTGAAGGTCATAGAATTCCCAAGCCGGTGTGGTGGTTTCTTTTTTTGCACCAGGCTTTCCAAGTGGCTGTCCATAAAAAAAGATAAGTTTAAATCGGTCGTTTCGAACGCCAAAATGTGCGGGTCGAACTTCCTGGTGCAACCAATATCGGTAATACATCGAAGTTCTCCAGTCAGATGGAGTTTTGCCTTTTATGTTTTCTCTAAAGCTTGTTCCCTGTATGAAATCAGGTTGTTCTACATTGGCATAATCGGCAAAAATAGCAGGAAAATCGATATTCAAAATAATGTCATCATTTTTGGTTCCGGCTTGTATTTCTTTTGGAAAACGCATGACAAATGGCATGCGAAGCGATTCTTCATACATCAGTCTTTTGTCAAAAAAGCCATGTTCACCAAGAAAATAACCTTGATCTGAGGTGTAAATGACAATGGTATTTTCCGCAAGTCCGTTTTCGTCCAAATATTCCAGCAATTTTCCAATATTGTCATCAATGGCAGTTCCGCATCGCAAAAAATCCTTAACAAATTTTTGGTATATCTTTTTTCTGGCCTGGATACTATCCAATCCTTCCATTGAAAAAGGCATTCCAGGATAAGTGGTCCACCAGTTTTTTGAATCTTTGGAAGCTTGTTCCCATCGCCAGCCCAGGTTTTCCAGCTTTTGACCAATAAAACTCCTTCCGGTAGTTTGTGGACTAAAGTCATAAAGTGATTCAGGCTCAGGCATTTCCACATCTTTGTACAAATCTTTATGTCTTTCCGGATAATCAAAAGGTTCGTGAGTAGCTTTGAAATGGGTCATCAGGAAAAATGGTTTTTCGGTATCCCTGTTTTTCAGCCATTCAATGGAAAAATCAGTGATCACGTCTGATGAAAAACCTTCATATTCCTTCCCGCCTTTGTAATGGTCTAGCCAGTTGTCCTTTGTTTTCAAGATTGGATTATGATACCTGCCTTGTCCCGGCAAAACATTGAAATAGTCAAATCCTGAAGGTTGTTTTTTTAAATGCCATTTGCCAACGATGGCGGTTTGATAACCATTATTTTTCAAAACTTTTGCAATATTGTTGCTATCGGGTTCCAATGCTTCAGACAAAGTGTAAACGCCATTCCGATGGCTGTATTGACCTGTAAGAATGCTGGCACGGCTAGGCGTGCAAATCGAATTAGTACAAAACACATTTTTGAGTACAATCCCTTCATCAGCGAGTCTTTGAATATTAGGTGTTTTTACATGATCTTTCAAAATGCCTCCGTAAATCCCCCAGGCTTGGGAGGTGTGATCGTCCGACATGATGAAAATGATGTTTGGTTGCTTTTCTTTCGGAGTTTGACAAGACATTAAACAGAAGAAAAGACTAAGGAATAAAAGAGCAATTATTTGTGTTTTGAGTTCCATGTTTTTTGGTTTCATTTTACCTGTACTCCAAAGGTAATAAAACGAAAGTTGGTTTGAAACCAGATATTATAAAAAAGGAATTATGAAATTTTGTTTATAATTACCTAGCACAATAGCTTAATATTGAACAACTGAAGTTGAAATAGATTGACAGATTCAATTAGCTATGATTTAGTTAATTTATCCATTTATGCTCATAATGTCGTTTCAGTTTTGAGCAAAACCCTTGAATACTGAGAACTGTTTTATAACTTTATAAGAATTAATGATTTTTCGGCTAAATACTCAATTGATTTCCTTCGATCTTTTGAAATGTGATTTTATAATCCCTAAAGTTTGGAAAATAACAATAAAAAAACGGGTCCAGGTGAGTATTCTATTTCTCCAGTTCGTACTTTAATTGAAAAAGTACTGATGTGGCAGATGTTAAATATCCTTTTGCTGACCTTACTATTTCCTGGGGTTGCATTCACTCAGCAAATTCATTCCTCTAGCTCAATAATTGAAACACAACATTTTGAAATAGAATCTTTTACACTTCCAGGGGGTTACAACGGCAATATTGTTCATGCAATCATACAAGGACCAAATGGATTCTTGTGGTTTGGGTCTTACGCAGGATTACATCGTTTTGATGGTCATGAAATACTTACCTATTCGACACATGGAGATACTTTAAACAATGATTCAGCCTTAGCTCATTCTGATTTAGAATGTTTGTATTGGGATCAAAACGACTTGCTTTGGATCGGTACCTGGGGAGGAGGATTATATCAATTTGATCCTAAAACAGAACAATTTAAAAATTACAAGCATCAAAATAACAATTCAATTTCATTGAGTGACGACAGGGTGCTGAGCATATCCGAAGATGGAAAAGAAAATTTATGGATTGGTACAGTAAATGGGCTTAACCGTTTTGATCAAAAGACAGATCATTTTGAGCGATATTATTATGACTCTGACAATTCAAAAAGCATTAGTAACAACTATATCAGTCATATTTATCTCGACAAAAAAGGGACCCTATGGATTGGAACAGGATTTTTTAGGGAAAGCCATGAATCAGGAGGGCTCAATCGTTTTGATCCGACTACTAACTCTTTCGTACGATATTTACATGATCCAAACGACTCCATCAGTTTATGGAGCAATCCTATAAAAGGGATACTTGAAGATAGTAGTGGAGATTTTTGGGTAACATCAACAGCAGGTTTACAGAAAATGGATCGTGATAATGGTAGATTTGAAAGAATGAAATATCACCCTAATAAACCTCATGCTCCCGGAGCAGAGCAAAAAGAACTCCCTATAGCTTTCTCGCTTATTGAAGATACTAAAAATGGATTGTGGATCAGCACTTTTAATAAATTCGCTAATGGTTCTCAACTGCTCCGTTACGATCAATTAAATCAGACCATAGAAAATTTTCCAATCACGGATAGGATTTTTCATCTTTTTGAAAGCAATGATGGATCGATATGGGCATCCAGCGGCTACGCCAGTTCAAAAGTGTTTAAAATAAGCCCAAAAGAAAAAAGCTTTAATTTAAGAAAAGGCGCAACTGTATTTAATGATTTTAAAAAATCAGCGCTTTATCTAAAATTAGGAATCGGAGGAATTGAGGAGGCCATGATTGGCCCATTGTCATTGGGATTCAATTCAAATGATGGAACGATGTGGGGGATATACATTTTTGATGTTTTTAAAAATGAAAATGTAAAGCATTTTCCTGTTTTGGTAAATTTCAATCAAGACAATCTTGAAACCAGGTTTTATTACCCAAAAGAACTAAACCTCGACCTGCTTAATACGTCACCCTATTTAGGGAATCCCGGATCGGAATGGGCTTCTAAAGGAACGGCTATAGACGATGACGGTAGAATATGGGGAGCTTATCCTTTTGATTTAAACGGGATCTTTCGCTTTGACCCTAAAACAGGAACAACAGAAATCTATAAACATATTCCCGGTGAAACCAATAGTCTGTTACCCGGGCAGGTTATCTATTTAATGAGGGATAGCCGTGGTTTTATTTGGACCTCTCATAAGGATAAAGGATTGAACCGACTTGACCCTTCAACAGGAAAGAGTTTTCATTATTTTGCTGACAATCATGGTCCCGGAAGAATCGGTGGCTTTTTTCCTATTGCTATATCAGAAGACAAAAATGGACGAATCTGGGTAGGAGGCCAAAATGAACATAACCGACCTTTGCTTACCGTAATTGATATTGGTTCCGACACCTCCATGGATATTGAACTACCAGTCAACCTGAGGAATTTAATACGGTCGATAGCATGCCACGGAAACCGGCTGGTTTTCGCGATAGATGGTTTTGGCTTGGGAGTCGTTGATATTGAACAACTTGATGCTCCCATATCCTGGTTTTCATCCGTCGTGAACAATTTTCCTATCGACGTTGCATCCAGTATTACTTTTGATAATGAAGGAATTCTTTGGGTGGGATCTTATATAGATAACCGAATAGTTCGACTTGATCTTAAAAGAAACAATTGGTTGTTAATTAATACTAAAACAAAAGGTCCCTCTCTTAGCAGGATCAGTACTTTAGGTATAAACACGCATGTCTATTTTCCTGTGCAAAACTATGGATGGAGAGTAATCAATCCTGACCAATTTAATGGATCACTAAGTAGTTTTGTGCATTTTAAGAGCACTGACCTTTTTATTGACGGGCAAAGGCAAATCTCTTCTAAAAGCTCTTTTCTTACCAAACCGATTTGGGAATATGATCAATTGAGTTTGCCTCACAATGCAATGCCCATCAAATTTCGGTTTTCCAATTTTGACTTCAAGTCTGATCATATACAATACAAATACCGGCTGAATCGATTTGATCCGAAATGGAAAACATTACATGGTGAACACGAAGTGGTTTTTAGCCATTTACCAGTTGGTTCCTATCAACTTCAGGTTCAAGCTTTTGACAATAAACGTTTTGTAAATGATAAGCGAATCGAATTAGAACTTATCATTCTACCACCATGGTGGAATACCCGATGGGCCTACCTTTTATATGCTTTGCTGATCATTTTAATTTTAGCAATTGCCAATTATTTTCAGCGCCGCCGTTGGAAAATTCAAGCTCAATTACAATTGGAAAAAGAAAGAGCTGGTCGATTAAAAGAACTGGATCGTTTTAAAAGTCGTTTTTATACGAATATCACCCATGAATTTCGGACCCCTTTGACGGTGATCAAAGGAATGGCAAATCGGCTAGAAGAAAATGAGAAAGCCAAAATCATGATCCAAAGGAACATTGAAAAGCTATTGAACATGGTCAATCAATTGCTTGATCTATCCAAGCTAGAAAACAATAGCCTCCCCATTGACTGGATTCAAGGCGATATTATACCATTTTTGAATTATTTGATAGAATCCTGTCATTCATTGGCAAAAGACAAACATATTAACCTCGCTTTTTTTACAAAAGAAGAAAGCCTGGTGATGGATTTTGATAAAAATAAACTTCAACAAATAGTAATAAACCTTTTGTCAAATGCGATTAAATTCACTCCAGAATATGGCAGCGTCAAAGTGATTGCTTCAAAATTTAAAGAAAATAAATCTTCCTTTATGTTGCTTGAAGTTAAAGATACCGGTAAAGGAATTCCTCCGGAGGATCTTGATTATATTTTTGATCGTTTTTTTCAGGTAAATGAAACTGCAAAGCTAGAAGAAGAAGGCTCAGGGATTGGCTTGGCTTTAGTAAAAGAATTGGTGAACTTGCAGTCCGGACGCATTGAGGTACAAAGTGAGCTTTCAAAAGGTTCTGTATTTAAAATATATCTTCCAATTCATAATTGGGCTCCAAATGATTCAACACAAATTAGTTCTGTAAAAAAAATACCTGAACCAGAGAACAAACACGAAAACCATATTGAGCAAGGAGATCTTAATAACGGTGAAAAGCCACAGGTGTTAATTATCGAGGACAGTGCTGATGTGCGGGAGTATATTGTATCTTGTTTGGGTGAAAAATACGTTTTGCAAACAGCACGAGATGGAAAACAAGGTCTTGAAATAGCCTTTGAAACGGTTCCTGATGTAATTCTTTGTGATGTAATGATGCCGCAAATGGATGGATTAGAAGTATGTAAAAAACTTAAAACCGATCTTCGTACAAGCCATGTACCTGTCATACTGCTTACCGCCAGAGCTGCTCAGGATGATAGGATTGATGGCTTCTCTCATGGTGCTGATGCTTATATTGTAAAGCCATTTGATGAAAATGAATTACTGATAAGGATAACAAATTTGGTTGCTCAAAGCAAAAGGCTTAAAGAAAGTATCAATACTATTGGAATCCAATATCAGTTGTCAGGGCAATCGGAGAATCAAGAGATTTTATTCCTTCAAAATCTTGACGAGATCATTGAAAAGAATATGGGCAATGAACTGTTCGATACCAACTTCTTGTGTCGTGAAATTGCTCTGAGCCGAACACAACTTTACCGAAAACTAAAAGCGCTTACTGGTTATTCCACTGCTGATTACATCCGTACAGCCCGCCTAAATAAAGCAAGAGTATTACTTGAAACAACTGATATCCCTGTAGGTGAAATCGCCACAAAAGTTGGATACAAAGATTTCTCACATTTCACTAAATCCTTTTCAAAAAAATTTGGTGTTAAACCTTCTGAAACACGTAACTAGCTGACTCTTAGTTGTTAAAACGTCCTTCTGTGTTTCAAAATGGAACATTTGTTCCAATCAATAAATTTTATTTAGTAACAAATATTCTAAAGATTGGTCCTTCCAGACTAACACCTCGCAAGAGTTTGATTTTAGTTTTGTCTTTATAAACCACAATCTTTTTAACCTAAAAAACACACCAAATGAAGGATTCAATTATTTTGCTGTTGGCAGTACTTATTTTAGGAACTATTGTTCATGGTTGTAAAGATGAGGAAGGGCCAGCACCAGGTCCCGAATTTGAAACTAAAGATTTCAAAGCAACTTTTACTACAAACACGGTTTTTCTCGGTCCGGACTCTGTTTTATGTTTACCTCCACAAAATTTTCTCAATATTCAGGAAGGAACCGGATCTGAAGCCATCATTGGAGAATTTACTTTTCATGTTTCATTTTGTGTGAATCCCGCCAATTTCGAATATGCAATTATTGATGGCAGCTTCATCGATCAAAATGGGGATTTGCTGTTTATCGACGGACATGGACAGGTAGTTCCTAGTATGGAGCCTGGATATGAATTTGAATTTCGTGATCCTTTCGAGTTTGTCGGAGGTACAGGAAGATTTGAAGGGGCCACTGGAAGTGGAATGACTAAAAGCTTTAATAACAGCACGCTAAACATTACCGACCATACCTGGGAAGGGACTATTACACTCAAAAAGTGAGTTGATTTTCGGAAATACTTCAATGTTAAGTCGGTTTCAAAGTATTACAATTCCGTACTTTTTCTTAAGTACGATTTTTTGGTCTCAGATAGGGGTAAGGCTCTGGTAAAACCAGAGCCTCTTTTTTCTTCTGAAGTCAAAACAAAATTCATCCCGAATTATGAAACAAATACTTTTACAATTAATAATTTTATTAAGTTGCTCTTTTTTGGCGGCACAATCCTGTCTGTCCGGAGGAATTACATTTACCACTCAGGCTCAGATTGATGATTTTGCAACGAATTATCCTGGTTGTACGGAGATATTGGGAAATGTAACTATTGATGGCACTTCTATCCAAAACCTTGACGGGCTTTCGCAAATTGTTTCAATTAATGGGTTTTTAACGATAAAAAATACTGTTATTTCAAACTTTAACGGATTGAATAACTTAACAACTATTGGTGAGTATTTTAGGATAGAAAGCCATAGTAGCACTTTGACCAATCTTGATGGATTGAATAACTTAACAACTATTGGTGGAAATCATTTTTTGTTTAAATATAACAACTTCGTAACTAATATTAATGGATTGAACAGCCTGACTACAATCGGTGGTGATTTGATTATACAGAACAACGGGTCTTTAATTAATCTTGATGGCCTTAACAGTATTACCGCTATTCCAGGTAGTGTGTCAATAAAAAGTAATGAATCTCCTGGAGAACCTGCAAGGGCTGGACAATCTAACGTCAGTTAGTGGAGGCCTTGGTATCATTTCTAATGAAAATATGACCAGTTTAGTAGGTTTAGAAAGCTTAATATCCGTAGGGGGAGACCTCTTAATCCTTAATAATAACGCTTTAGCCACCTTGAGTGCATTGGGAGTTCTCGAATCAATAGGAGAAAATTTAAGGATAAAGGGTGATGGTGACTTTAACAATTTAAATGGATTAGATAATTTAACTGAAATAAACGGGGCTTTGCAAATAGATGACATTGCAAATCTAACCAGCTTAAGCGGATTAGGTAACTTCGACCATTTACTCCTTGATATGCTTATCATTCAGGACTGCCCAAATCTATCATTTTGTAATGTCCCAAGCATTTGTGATTATTTAGCTGATTCCAATAACGAAGCTATAATAAATGATAATTTTACTGGCTGTAACTCTCAAGAAGAAGTTGAAACAGAATGTTTGGAGCCATTACCTGTAGAGTTAATAGATTTTACTGCAAAAAAGGATGAAAAACATGTTTTCTTAACCTGGCACACCGCCTCAGAAAATAATAACGCAGGTTTTGAAATCCAAAGATCAAAAGATGGCAGAGATTGGGATGTTATTGGATTTGCAGAGGGAAAGGGAACTACGAGTAGTATAGCTGAATATCAATTTATTGATACAAATCCTTTGAATGGTATAAATTATTATCGCTTGAAGCAGCTTGATTTTGATGGAGGATTTGAATATTCAATAGTGATCAGTGTTATTTTGCTCAGAGATGATAATATTCAGGTTTATCCCAATCCGGCGAATAATTATGTTATGATATATTCACCTGTGAAAAGCAAGCTGGAAATTTCAAATCAATTAGGGATATTAGTGAAGCAAATGAATATTTCTTCCGGTTTGAATAAAATAGAGTTGTCAGACCTGGGTTCAGGGATTTATTTTTTAAAAACCGGTGTGGGGAATGCAGAGCGGATCATAAAACTTTGAACCACCAACTTTACACATTGCACATGAGTTGTTTAAAAAATATATTCTGCGAGTATGCGGTAGAATAGTTAAAAGGAGAGTCAAATAGCATACATCATTAGTGGAGGAAAGGATGAAACCAAATGAAAACTTTTTTTCCTTACATTTTGGAGATTCCTTTCCTGAAATAATACCTTTCCAATATTTACTATTTTTTTATTTTTAAAAGTTGTTGCTAAATTAAAGCGATCATAACACCATTGAAAAATTTATTCATTGACTTGGAAGAAGTTGCAGCGCTTTCTTAAAACAATAATTTTCACATTTCAATGCCTGTTTAGTATTTTGCCAAAAATAAATTCCCAACCTTTGAAAAACTCAAACGATTTAAAAAATAAAGTTGCGGTAATTACAGGAGGTGCCGGTGTATTGGGTGGGGCGATTGCAAAAGGGCTTTCGGAAGCAGGAGTGTTTGTAGGAATAATGAGCAGAACAGTTGAAAAAGTTGAAAACAAAGTTGCTGAAATTGAATCCGATGGAGGAAAAGCATTGGCAATTCCAGCTGATGTTTTGAACCAAGACCAGCTTGAGAAAGCGCTTTCCAAAATTATTGAAAAGTGGGGGAGGATTGATATTTTAATCAATTGTGCAGGAGGGAACATGAGAGGGGCTACGATCACGCCAGATCAAACTTTTTTTGATTTGTCTATCGATGATTTCGATAAAGTAACTGCTCTGAATATTAAAGGTACTTTGCTACCTACCTTGATTTTTGGAAAGGCAATGGCTCCGCAAAAAAAAGCTTCAATTATCAATATTTCATCAATGACTGCTCAACGGCCTTTAACTCGCGTCATCGGGTATGCTGCATCAAAAGCGGCTATTGAAAACCTCACCAAATGGCTGGCGATCGAAATGGCACAAAAGTTTGGTGAAGGATTCCGAGTCAATGCAATTGCTCCTGGCTTTTTTATTGGCGAACAAAACCGACGCTTACTTTTTGATAACGATGGTAGTCTTTCGGCAAGGGGAAAAACGATTATTGATCATACGCCAATGAAGCGTTTTGGAGAGCCTGAGGAATTGTGTGGAGCTGTTAACTGGCTTTGCAGTGATGCCGCGAGTTTTGTAACGGGAACTGTTGTTTCCATAGATGGTGGATTTGGAGCTTTCAGTGGTGTTTAAAAACCAAAAATGAAAAAATTAGCGCAAACCTGGCGATGGTTCGGTCCCAAAGACCCTGTTAGTCTTGCTGATATTCGACAAGCAGGAGCGACTGGCATCGTCACAGCTTTGCATCATATCCCAAACGGTGAAATTTGGACTGTTGAAGAAATTTTAAAAAGAAAAATAATAATTGAAAAAGCAGGATTACAATGGTCCGTGGTAGAAAGTTTGCCTGTTTCTGAGGATATTAAGAAATGGAACGGAAGCCATAAACGACACCTGGAAAACTATCAGCTGAGCCTTCAAAACCTGGGCCAATGCGGCATCAAAACGGTGACTTACAATTTTATGCCGGTACTGGATTGGACAAGGACCGATCTGGAATATAAATTGTCCGATGGCTCGACGGCCTTGCGTTTTGAGAAAGCCGCATTGGCAGCATTTGATTTA
Organism: Saprospiraceae bacterium; assembly: GCA_028277915.1. Classification (GTDB taxonomy): domain Bacteria; phylum Bacteroidota; class Bacteroidia; order Chitinophagales; family Saprospiraceae; genus JAHDHW01. The sequence goes on along the minus strand of JANQFJ010000298.1, from coordinate 4,109 downwards.
TATATTTTAAAAAGACCAAATGCTGTTAAAGATTATTCTGATGCCGAACAGGAGGCTGCAGAATATTTTATTAAAAATGCTAATGAAACTGCTAAAGAACAACTCGTTAAAAACATTCTCTCCGGTCTGCCTGGAGCAGAGGAAGGTTATACATTGCAGCAGTTTCAAATGGCATTAGATGAATATGCTGCCATTGGAAAAGAGGAATTATTTGATCATTTAATGGGCTTTTTAAAAACTATTTTACCAGTGGCGGAAGCTGCAAATATAAAAATGGTAATCCATCCGGACGATCCACCGTTTTCGATTTTGGGATTGCCTCGGATTATAAAAACACTTGCCGATTTGGAAAGCATTTTCAAAGCAGCTGAAAGCCCATCTAATGGTTTATGTTTTTGCAGTGGGTCATTTGGCGTAAGAGCAGACAATGATTTGCCAAAAATGGTGAAACAATTTGCGGATCGGATACACTTCATTCACCTTCGGAGCACAAAAAGGGATGGATCAGGCAATTTTTATGAAGCAGATCATTTGGATGGTGATGTGGATATGTTTGCGGTTATGGAAGCTATGTTGATCGAACAGCAAAATCGGGAAAAATCCATTCCCATGCGACCTGATCATGGCCACAAAATGTTGGATGATTTAAACAAAAAAACAAATCCTGGATATTCGGCGATTGGCCGTTTGCGGGGATTAGCGGAGTTAAGAGGTCTGGAATTGGGGATTATAAAATCAAATTCATTCGGAAAACCCTGGCAATTTATAAAATAAGGTAATCAAAATGCAAAGCTCTTTTTTAAATGACAATTTCCTTTTAGAAAATAAGTTTTCAGAGCAATTGTATCACGAATTTGCAAAGGATTTGCCGATCATTGATTTCCACAATCATTTGTCTCCGAAAGATATCGCTGAAGATCGCCAATTTGAAAATATCACCCAAATCTGGCTCTTAGGAGACCATTATAAATGGCGCGCAATGCGAGCTAATGGAATTGAGGAACATTTTATCACAGGTGATGCCAGTGATTGGGAAAAATTCGAAAAGTGGGCGGAAACGGTTCCTTTTACGCTTCGCAATCCACTGTTTCATTGGACACATTTGGAGTTGAAAAGGTACTTTGGAGTCGATGTGATTTTAAACAAAGAGAATGCCCGGCATGTGTTTGACCATTGCAATAATTTGCTTCGAACAGGGGATTTTTCTGTTCATGGATTGTTGAAAAAAATGAAAGTTGAAACGCTTTGTACGACCGATGATCCGACCGATGATTTGCGATTTCATCAACAAATAAAAAAACGTGGTTTTGAAATAAAAACCCTGCCAACTTTTAGACCTGACAAAGCCATTTTTATAGAAAGTCAAGGCTTTGTAAAGTATATTCAAGATTTGGGAAAAGTTGCAGAAATTGAAGTCAATGACTTTTCAAGCCTTTTGAAGGCATTGCAAAAACGAATCGATTTTTTCCAAGATCTGGGTTGCAGACTTTCAGACCATGGATTGGAACGACTGACAGCCTTGGATTTTTCTGAGAAAGAAATCAACAATATTTTTCAACGAAAACTCAATGGTGAAAAGATTGAAGTTCTGGAAGCAGAAAAGTATAAATCTGCAGTTTTATATCAACTGAGTCTGGCGTATCACGAAAAGGGCTGGACGCAACAATTTCACCTTGGAGCATTAAGAAATCAGAACACCCGTTTGTTCAACCAAATCGGTGCTGACGCTGGCTTCGACAGCATCGGAGATTTTAGCCAGGCGAAGGTTTTGGGAAGGTTTTTGGATCGATTGGATAAAACCAATCAATTGGCAAAAACTGTTTTGTATAATCTCAATCCTCGCGATAATGAGGTGTTTGCAACGATGGCTGGTAATTTCAATGACGGGAGCGTTACCGGAAAAATTCAATATGGTTCGGCCTGGTGGTTTTTAGATCAATTGGATGGAATGGAAAAGCAGATTAATGCGCTTTCCAATGTTGGATTATTAAGTCGGTTTGTAGGCATGTTGACCGACAGTCGATCCTTTTTATCTTTTCCGCGGCATGAATATTTTCGTCGATTGCTCTGCAATATTTTTGGAAAAGATATGGAAAAAGGAAATCTGCCTGCAGACCTTGAGTGGACAGGCAAAATCATCCGGGATATTTGTTATTTTAATGCAAAAAAGTATTTTGACTTTTAAATGAATTTAAAACTGACTTTTCAAGCTATCTTTTTCGGGGTCATTTTGAGTATTGGTTTTAATTGCGATAAACTTTCCAATACCAAAAAACTCAAACTGGCTCATGGATTGAATGTGGATCATCCCGTACACAAGGGAATGGAATTTTTAGCAAAAAGGATTGCTGAAAAATCTGATGGTCAACTGCAAATTGAAATTTATCCCAGCCAACAATTGGGGACAGAAAGACAATGTCTTGAACTTTTGCAAATAGGAAGCTTAGCGATGACCAAAGTTTCGGCAGCGGTCATGGAAAACTTTTCACCCAATATCAAGGTCTATAGTTTACCTTATATTTTTAAAAACAGGGAACATGCTTACAAAGTTTTTGATGGGAAAATTGGAAAAGAATTGCTCCTTGAAAGCGAAAAATATTGGTTGCGTGGATTAACTTATTTTGATGCCGGGCAACGATCATTTTATACTAAAACTCATCCTGTAAAATCTCCTGATGACCTTAAAGGGCTGAAAATCAGGGTTATGGAAAGCTCGGTTGCAATGAATCTGGTGCGATCACTAGGTGCTGCACCAACACCCATTTCCTGGGGTGAATTGTACACAGCGCTTCAGCAAGGTGTTGTGGATGGAGCTGAAAACAATCCGCCAAGTTTTTATACTTCCCGTCATTATGAAATTTGTAAGTATTATTCTTTGAATGAACATACCGCTGTCCCTGATATTTTGGTGATCAGCACTGTCGTTTGGAATAAGCTAACCAAAGAGGAAAAAATGTGGCTGCAGGAGGCTGCTGATGAAGCCGCTGTTGAGCAACGAAAACTGTGGCAGGAAGCAGAAAAAATAGCGCTTGATGAAGTAAAAAAAGCGGGCGTGGAAGTCATCTACCCGGAAAAAGAGGCTTTTATGACCAAAACTAAAAAATTGTTGGATGACTATAAGGACAACAAGAAATTATATGCCCTAATCCAAAGCATTCAGGCTGTTCAATAATAAAAAATGATAAAACAAACCATAGATAAATACCTCGGCCGATTTCTTGTTTTTCTGATGGTTTTGATAACCTTGGATGTGCTTTGGGGAGTTTTTACCCGCTATATTCTTGGCCACCAGGCAGGGTGGACAGAGGAACTAGCCCGTTTTTTATTGATTTGGATTGGAATCCTGGGAGCAGCATTTGCTTCCGGGCAAAAAGCGCATCTTTCTATCAATCTACTTGAACCCAAACTGAGTTTGGTAAGTCAAAAAAGATTAAAACAAATCATTGCTTTATTTATCCTGTTTTTTGCTGTTGCCGTTTTGGTGGTAGGGGGTATGCGGCTGGTTTATATCACTCAGGTTTTACAACAGCATTCAGCTGCTTTGCAAATTCCTATGGCAATGGTTTATACAATTGTCCCTGTCAGCGGTTTGTTGATCATTTTTTATCAAATTTATTTTTTACGAGAGATTAGTAAAATTCATATTGAAAAGCCAGGCTAATGGAAGTACTCATATTGGTTTTGACATTTATCGTTTTGTTGGGATTAGGCGTCCCGATTGCCTGGAGTATTGGTTTGAGTAGTACTTTTACATTGTTAGTGAGCATTCCTGCAATACCGGCTTTTACTACAGTAGCGCAGCGTATGGCGACCGGGCTGGATAGTTTTGCACTTCTTGCAATTCCTTTTTTCATTTTAGCTGGGCAAATCATGAATCGTGGTGGAATTGCACGCCGCCTGATCGATTTTGCCAAAACGCTGGTAGGTGCATTGCCCGGAGGTTTGGCTCATGTAAATATTATTGCTGCAATGTTGTTTGGGGCGATTGCTGGTTCGGCCGTAGCAGCTGCTTCAGCGATTGGAGGATTCATGGGGAAGGCCATGGAAGAAGAAGGCTTCAGCAAAGAATTTTCAGCAGCAGTAAATATTACTTCTTCAACAACAGGTTT
>JANQFJ010000292.1 GCA_028277915.1 Saprospiraceae bacterium | reverse complement strand
CGACTTTTAAGTCCTTTTAGCAATTTTTTTGAACAGAAGGACAAAAAAGAAATTTTTGAAACAAAAAAAATCACAGGTGCATCCTCCGACAAAAATTTATCCAATGACTACTCGAATATGACTTATCATGAATTACCGGAGAACGTATCCAATATTTCAAAACCAGGTATTGAAAAAACAAAAAAACAAAAAATATATATCAAGCGATTCGCAGAAGTTGCGCGATCAGAAATGAGAAAATATGGAATTCCTGCCAGCATTACATTAGCTCAGGGACTAATTGAAAGCAATGCCGGAGATAGTCGACTTTCTATCAAAAACAATAATCATTTTGGAATGAAGTGCTTTAGCAAATCCTGTAAAAAAGATCATTGCTCCAATTTTACGGATGATAGCCACAAGGATTTTTTTCGTAAATATAACACCGCCTGGGAAAGCTATCGCGCTCACAGTATTCTCCTCGGTGGTGATCGCTACAAGCATCTTAAAAGATTAAAAAAATCAGATTACAAAGGATGGGCAAATGGCCTTCAGAAGGCAGGTTATGCTACCGATAAAAAATACGCTCAAAAACTCATTCACATCATTGAAGAAATGAAATTATATCAATTCGATGATTAATTTCATTCTTATTCCTGCTCAGAAAAGAAATATTATTCGGTTGTGCAATACCCCAATCTACCTTTCGGCGTTTAAATATTAGCATTATTAACATGTAATAAATAAATGTTAATTCATGTATTTTTGATTTTATTGGCATCGAATATGCTGATTTTTTATAATATATGATATACATAAATAACCTGATATGAAACGATCTCTCTTTTTTATAATTCTATTCATTTTTTCATCCAGCTTTTCTGCCTTTTCTTTTCAGGATTCCCTCAGTCTTGAAGATTATTTTGTTAAAAACCAGATTCAACCGAAGAAATCGAAGGATGGACTTTATTATTCCGTTGAACAGGAAGGGAACGGAGTTTTTCCAAAATCCGGCGATTATGTAAAAGTGCATTATATAGGGAAACTGTTGAATGAGACTGAGTTTGATCGTTCTGACCCAAATGAGCCTTTTGTTTTTCAAATTGGATATCGTCAGGTTATTTTAGGCTGGGACAAAGGCATTCCTCTTTTTAGAGTTGGCAGCAAAGGAAAACTTTATATCCCTTCTCACCTTGGTTATGGCAATGCAGGAGCTGGAAATGTAATTCCGCCTCACTCGAATCTGATCTTTGAAATCGAAATTTTGGAAGTAATGGATATTGATGCATACGACAGATTTATGGAGGAGTTGGAGCAAAAAGAAAGGAAAGCTTTTGAAGTTCACAAACATCAGCAGTTTATAAAAGACAAACGACTGATCAATGACTATGCCGCTGAACACCGCATGAAAGTAAATCGGACTCCTTCCGGCTTGAGCTATCTGATCAAAAAAAAGGGAAAAGGTGCTAACGCGACTCCTGGGAATACCCTGGTAGTGCATTACGAAGGCTATTTGCTGAACAACTCTGTTTTTGATTCAACTTACAAAAAAAATAAACCTTTTACATTTCAGCTAGGTAAAGGAAAAACAATTGATGGTTGGGAAGAAGGATTACAGTTTTTCAGAAAGGGAAGTGAAGGATGGTTACTGATTCCTTCTCAATTGGCATATGGCCCGCGTGCTATAGAAGAAGAGGAAATCAATATTCCGGCGAATTCGGTTTTAATTTTTAAAATAAAAGTAGTAAATATCATTGCCAATTAGTCCAAAATTTAGATTTTCCACAAAAAAGAAGAGCCAATTTCCTTTGATGAAAATTGGCTCTTTTATTCTTTATTAATTGTTACATTTCTTTCAGTATTTTAATAATAGTGGTATGTCCTTCATTTCCTGATGTAACATTCAACAGCAATACATACCTCTTCTTTTCGTCAGTCATCTCTTTATGGAATTTCGTGACAAAGTATCTCACCGGTATTTTGTCAGCTTCCTGTTCTTTAGTGCTTTGTTTGTCAGCATCCGTTCTTCTTTCCCAACCATTTTTCTCTAAAATATCAAGATAATAAGTTTTAACATCTTCAAAATTTTTATCAGTTCTTTCCCAAAGCTGTAATCCCGTTTTATTTTTAGTGTTTTTCAATTCTTTTTTATTCAATACAAAGGCTCCGTCAATCATTGGGATATCTTTATCAGAGAACAATGACGGATAGGGGATATCCTTTTTAGGAGTTTGGACTGCTGTAGTGCTGGCTACGTTGCTTTGCTCGCCCTGACTTTCTTGATTTTCAGATTGTGAACAAGATGCGAAAACAAGTATTGAAAATATAATTGAAAATTTGGTGATGTGTTTAAACATTTTTTATGAGAATTTTTGATTTGAAATTATGCAATAATATGCGAAAATTATACCACAAGAATATCAATAAACAAACAAAGCCAACCTAACTCTTGTATAGGCTGGCTTCGTTTTTCAAAAAAGCGTGAGTTGTTTTATTCTTCTTTTTTCTCTTCAATTTTCTTGTTGTCTTCTTCGCGCATTCCTTCTTTGAGTTCATTTTCAATAGTAGCGCGAGCACTGTTAAACTCGCGGATTCCCTTACCCAAACCTCTCATCAATTCAGGTATCTTTTTGCCTCCAAATAGTAAAAGGACTACAAATAATGCGAGGATTATTTCATATCCACCTAATCCAAATAATAATATTAAATCCATGATTAAAAATTTAGTTAGTACAAAATTACAACAATGAAATGAATAAATTGATCACTTCTCTTGCTATTTGACTAAAAAACTGCAGAATCGTTTATTTTTAAACCAATTATTAAGAAACTATCTTCAAGTCAACCTGTCACAATAGATTTGTTAAAATGATAAGATTCACTATGACTAACAACAATTCAATTTACCGACGAGGCTTGTACCGTGCCTGATCTAGTAACTTTTGGGCATCTTTCAGAGCGATCAGTTCTTCAAGAGAAGTTTCAGGATTTCGTTTCATAAAACTTTTAACAATCTGCCAACCCAGCCAGTTAGCTGTCCTACCTGGTGCTTCATCGGGCATTCCGGGAGAGTTTGGACTATGGTCAACCAGTTTTCGAATATCTTTTCGTCGAGTTGAGTATAACAAGTCTTCGCTCATAAAATGAGACCACATTGCGAGTTCATTTGCTTCGCACCACTCCACCTGAGGCTGTGTATATGCAATTTTTATACTGTCAGGAGTATATGGAAGCAATTGATCCATGATGTAAAGGACCTTTCCGTTGTTGATCATCAAATCCATCAGTCGTTCTCCTTCAGCGTTGCCCACCAGATCGCTTGCCAGTGCTTCGATGGATTTGGCGACCAAGTGATCCTTATTCATTGTCCGTTTGATATATTTTGGAAAAAAGGTAGGATTGTAAAAAGGATAATCAGCTCCGAGGAAAAAATCCCAACCTACTCCCAATATTTCTTGTTCGTAAGTAAATGTCCCGATGCTGTATTCCGAAATGAATGATATAATCTTTGGAACTTTACGATCAGGAAAATAATATTTATAAAAACGAAAAACCTGGTTGAAATCGTTTTCAATATCTGATATATCACCATAAACGACCATACACGTGTCATACAATTTTCGAATACCCGGGCTTTTAACAAACATTGCCATCATATTGGTATCCTGTAAAGCTGGCAAAATCTTAGGCAAATAAATGTCTTTCATAAAAACAGGGTATTTTTCAACGAGTTCGTTCATTTCAGACATCACATTATTGGTATCAATATTCATGAGGTCTGTTTCGAATCGATGAATTTTAATCGCTACACTTATGTCAGAAACATCAGGAATATTTTTACCTTTGTCCGACATGCAGGAAGGTGTCAAAATGATGACAACTAGTGCTACCCAAAAGGTAATTTTTAAAAATTCTTTATTTAATATCTGCATGTAATTTTAATGGATTTTAATTCATTAAAGCAACGAAAAGCGGTGATTGCAAATTTTTTTTAAAAGATAATAACTTAATTCAAGTTGTGGATAAATTCAATCCAACTGAAATCGTCAAATTTTGAGTCAAAATCAGAGATTTTTTTACAAAATTCTCCGTTTCAATTGGACTATCCACAAATTGAGGTAACTTACGAAATTGAAAAGAATTTCGTTTCTAATTGTGATAACAAATCAAAAAACTTTTAAAGATGAAAAAAATTGCAGTGGCAATCTTCTTTTTTATTTTTTTATACACTAATACTTTTGCCCAGCTTCAGGAATTTCGGTTTGGAATACAAATTAGTCCAACTATTACCTGGATGAACGGATCTGACAAAAAAATTAATGGCAATGGAACCAGTCTTGGTGCAAAATTGGGTGTGATTGGTGAAAAGTACTTTGCAGAAAACTATGCTTTTATGTTTGGGTTGGGCTTTGCTTTCAGCCAAGGGGGAACCCTTAAACATGATCAGGGTGGCAATTTATGGCCAAATTCTTCCCTCAGCAGTGATATTTACCAAACACCTCCTGCTATGCCAGATGGTGTGAATCTAAAATATGGTTTACAATATGTCGAAATTCCTTTTGGGCTCCGACTTCGTTCGCAAGAGTTTGGCTACATACGATATTTTGCAGAAATTCCGGTTTTCACCATCGGTTTTTTGACGCAGGCAAAAGGTGCTGTTAAAGGGACGGATAAAGACACCGAAAAAGAAGATATCAGTAAAGATGTAAGTAATTTGGCTTTTTCATGGGGGCTTGGTGCAGGCGCCGAATACAGCATCGGGACACAAACCTCCATCGTTGTGGGTATCTATTATCAAAATTATATCACCGATGTTACTAAAAATGACGGTACAAAATATACTTCCAGAACTCCTCCTGTTAATGGTTTGCCAGACACGACAGCACCAGAAAACTCAAAAAGCCTTATAAGAGGAATCACCCTGCGATTGGGAGTGATGTTTTAATAAAAGAAAAATAAATCTAATAAAGGAGGTCGCTAGAAGAAGCTATCTCCTTTTGTTTTCATATTAATAACAAAGTCAAGTTGCGGATAACTTTCAATCCAACGGAAATTGTCCAGTTTTGCATCAAAATCTAATATTTTTTACAAAATTCTCCATTTCAATTGGACTATCCACAACTTGCGGTAACAAATTAAATATTGGTTTAATACTTGCATTTATTAAGGAAAATGAAAAATATTCCCCATTATTAAAATTCCTGAAACACTATGCAAACAAATACAATGATGCCTGAAACGGAACTAATCAAAGAACAAGACCTATTAGAATTTATCAAAAAAGGCCTCGAAGAAGATGTTAGAGAAGGCGATCATACCTCGTTGGCCTGTATTTCGCTGGAGTCTCGAAGCAGAGCTCGTCTGATTTTCAAAGACACCGGAGTAGTTGCCGGAGTTGAGTTGGCACGTCGGATTTTTGAATATGTTGATGAGACTGCACAATTTATCCAATTGATTGCTGATGGTGAAAGCGTAAACTTTGGAGATGAAGTTTTTCATGTGGAATGTAACTCTCAAGCGCTTTTAAAAGCGGAAAGACTATTGCTCAATTCGATGCAACGTATGAGCGGAATCGCTACTTTGAGCAATAGATTTGCCTTTGAAGTCGAAGATCTTCCGGTCAAAATTTTGGACACCAGAAAAACTACTCCACTCATCCGTTTTTTGGAAAAATGGGCCGTTCGGATTGGTGGATGTGAAAATTACCGTGACGGATTGTACGATTGGATCATGATCAAAGACAATCACATCGACGCCTGCGGAAGTATCACTGCTGCCATTAATAAAGCCAATGATTATTTAAAAAAGAACAATCTGGATTTGGGGATCACTATTGAAGTGAGAAACCTGATGGAATTACACGAAGTTTTGGAAGTTGGAAAAGTCACCAGGATTATGTTGGACAATTTTGATTTCCCGATCTTGAGAGAAGCGGTTCAAATTGTCAATGGCAAGTTTGAAACGGAGGCTTCCGGCGGCGTCAACATCAATACTGTTCGAAAAATAGCACAAACAGGTGTTGACTTTGTATCGGTTGGTGCATTGACCCATTCTGCACAAAGCCTTGATATGAGTTTGAAAGTTATGAAATAAAAAAATCTTTTGCTAAAAATTGATGAAGGCGACTTGATACAAGTCGCCTTCTTTTTTTGATGTTTAAACTTGGTCTTCAGGAAAATATCCTGCTTTTAAAAAATCATGGTTATGTTGCCGTGCTAAAAACTACGGAGGGTTATCAAAATCCGGTTTGCAAGGTTCATGGTTTAAGTATTCAAACCGGATAACTTTGAACAGTAAGTACAACTAACACGATCAATGAAACAATGACTAGCCAAAAACGCACATCTTTGTAAAACGTACTACTTTTTTCTGAAATCACGTTGATCAGGTTAAATGCAAACAGTAAATATAAAATGACATAAAAAAACATAGCTAATATTTTTTGGCGTATTCAATCATTCAAACTCCTTTTCGAATCTTTTCATCAAGATGAAATGAATCCAAAGGGGAAGCAAAAAACTTCGTCTTATGAGGAGAAAAATTCGATTGAAATCCAAAGGGGAAGGTTAACGCTGGAGGGACATTTTTTTATGCCTGTCAATCCCTAATTTTCCAAAAAGGATGCCAATACAAATTTTCCTAATATCAAATAAATGGTTTCTTTCCGTTGAACAGTGTGTGGAACAAAATAGCCGCAAAGCATTCTGTAATATTAAGACGATGTCTTTTGAAGATGGTTTAAGATTGCTTTGTTGATATTTTTGATAAAGGAAGGTCCTTCGTAAATCATCCCGGTGTAAACCTGAATCAATGAAGCGCCTGCTTCAAATTTTTCAATCGCATCAGCAGGGCTTGAAATTCCGCCTACTCCGATAATTTTTAATTTACCATTGGTCTTCTCGCTCAAATAACGAATAACAGCTGTAGATCGCTGTCTGACTGGCTTTCCGCTCAAACCTCCTGCTCCGATCGATTCGATTCTTTCTACGCTTTCAGCTAATCCTTCACGGGAGATGGTCGTATTCGTAGCGATGATCCCGGCTATTTTCGTTACGTTTACTATTTCTATAATATCATCCAGCTGCTCAAAGTTCAAATCCGGTGCAATTTTTAGAAGAATTGGTTTTGACGATGACTTTTGGTAATTGAGTTCCTGCAATTTTGAAAGCAATTTGGTAAGCGGTTCCTTGTCTTGAAGGGCTCTCAAATTTGGCGTGTTGGGTGAGCTGACATTTACAACAAAATAATCAACATAAGGGAACAATTTTTCAAAACAAATGACATAATCGTCTGTCGCGTTTTCGTTTGGAGTAGTTTTATTTTTACCAATATTTCCACCTATGATCAAATTTTTTGGACGATTTTTCAAACGTTCCACTAAGGCATCTACACCTTCGTTGTTGAATCCCATTCGGTTAATGAGGCCACTGTCTTTTGGTAATCTGAACATGCGTGGTTTTGGGTTTCCGGGTTGTCCTTTTGGGGTCACTGTTCCAACTTCGATAAATCCAAAACCCAGGTTACTCATTGCTTTAAAATGTTGCCCTTCTTTGTCAAAACCAGCTGCCAAACCAACCGGGTTTTCAAATTTTAAACCAAAAACATTCTTCTGCAATTTTTGGTTTTTAAATCGAAAAAATGCTCGAAAAAGATGTCCGATTATTGGGATCGCCAAAACGAGTTTAAGCAAAAGTAATGTAAAATGATGGGCTTTTTCAGGAGGAAATAAAAAGAGGATTGGTTTGATAAAAAGTTTGTACACAAGCGTTTGTTAGATTTAAATTTTATTACTCCGCAAAAATAGGAAAGCTTTGGAATTATAAAAATTAAAACCCTTCCAACAAAATTAATTGAAGGAAGGGTTCTAATTGTTTGAGTTAAAAACGGGTATTAAACTGCCTCTGCCGCCAACTTGTCCATATCGCGGATCAACAGCCTGCGGCGATTGAATATTAAGATGTTTTTATTTCGGAGTTCATTAAGAACAGTGGTTACAGTTTGCCTTGAGGTAGCAGTTAGGTTTGCAATCTCCTGATGGGTCAAAAACTTACGCACAAGCATCTCGTATCCTACACGTTGTCCTTTTTTTGCAGCCAGATTTTTAAGAAATTCAATAATCCGAGTGCGAGAATCTTTGAAGACGAGAGATTCGAGTCGTTGTTCCATTTCCAAAACCCTCGACCCCATCACTTTCATCAAAAAAAGGCTCAACCCACTATGCTCTCGCATCATACTTTTCATTTCCTCAACAGTCATGATACAAACCATAGTTTCTTCCATCGCTAAAGCAAAATCACGCCTTGAAGTTTCGCCAACCATCGCCAGTTCACCAAAGACTTCTCCTTTTCCTAAAATAGCTTTGGTGATCTCTTTTCCGGATTCTGCATAAGTTCCGATTTTCACTCTGCCCCCAGTTAAGAAAAATATTTTATCAGAATATTCATCAGGAAGGTAAATATATTCCCCTTTTTTAAAGGTTTTATGCACTTTATGTTCCATCTCGCCCGCACCAATTTTTTTTGGGCAAAAGATACCCATCATGTCAATGTTTTCAAGATACCAAAGTGATTGATTACCCATAATAGAAAACGCTTTTATTTAATAATCTGATCAATGTTAATAGAGTAAAAAAGTATATTAAGATTCGAAACACGAAAAATACAAAGGTTGTTCAAAAAATCAATTTAATACCATAACCAACTGTCTTGAAGTTAACATTAAAAAAATACTGAAATTTATAGCATTTTTTATTGCACAGACTTAGTTTTCAACAAAAAACATTGAAAAATTCAAACTGGGTATCAAGAATTATGTACCTGGAAAAATGTTTGTTTTTACACTGTTAAAGCTAATAAAAATTAGATTAATCGTAGTCAGGCTTCAAATCAAATCGCTTTCGCATTTCGTCAATTAGCGGATTTTCAGTTTTCATTATATCGTATTTTTCTTTTGTGGAAAGTAGTTTTTTGGGTTTCACTTTAGCTTCTTCCGGCAACTTCTCGGGATCTACTTCGATGGTCATCAACAAATCCTTACGACCTAATTGATCACGGATAAATTTAATCAATTCAGTTTCTTGCTGGACCATTTCCTTAGCCATTACAGACCCAACGATCACTGTAACTGATCCATCGGCTAATTTAATTTCTGCTTTTGAAATGGTCGTCCGAACGGAAGGAGATTTTATATCGTTAGCGTATTCAGTCCAAACTTCCTGAAATTGTTCAAGTGAAATTTCTTTTTTTTCCTCAACCGTTTCTTCTTTTTCGTTTTCCAATTCCGCTTCGAGATCAGACAGATCAACCAAACGTGGGGTATCATAGCTCGTTGAAACAGAAGAGGGTTCCAATACAGGTTTGCTTTTAGGCTGCTCAACTTTCGATTTTTCGCCTTTAAGCTGGTAGCCTGGCTGTTCTTCTTTTACTTCAGCAACCAGCGAAATATCGACCTCAGGCTTTTCAGGTTCTTTTTTTACCGTACCATTGTTTTCAGGTGTTTTTTTTTCATCTTGAGGGATAACGGGCTTTTCCGTTGATGAATCAGCAGCAGGTCTGGGAAGATTCGCCAATTTAATCGCTCGATTGATATATGTCATTTTTATCAATGACATTTCTACATGCAACCGTTTGTTGCGCGCCATTTTAAAATTGACATCACAATCGTTGGCAATGTTTAAAGCTGTTAAAATAAAAGACGCTGGTGTAATTTGAGCCTGTTGGCTGTAACGATCTTTTAACGTGTCACTGACCTCCAGCAACTGAAGTGTCTGTACATCTTTGCATACCAGCAAATTTCGAAGATGTTCAGCGAGTCCGTTTATAAAAATATCAGCTTCAAACCCCTTTTTCAAAATATCATCAAAAACCAACATCACTTCTGCAACAGATTCAGTCAGCATGTTGTCCACCACTTTGAAAAAATAATCATAATCGAGGACATTCAGATTTTCAATGACATGCTCATAGCTGATGCTTCGTGCTTCATCGCCTGAAGGAATTGAACTGACGATCCTGTCAAAAATCGAAAGTGCATCCCTCAAAGCTCCGTCAGCTTTCTGAGCGATGATGTGTAAAGCATCTTTGTCGGCGGTGATATTTTCTTTCTCGCAGATTTCCTGCAAGTGTGATACAATATCTCCAACCTGTATCCTTCGAAAATCAAAAATCTGGCAACGTGAAAGGATTGTTGGAATGATTTTATGTTTTTCGGTTGTCGCAAGGATGAAAATCGCATAAGGTGGTGGCTCTTCCAGTGTTTTCAAAAAAGCATTGAAAGCCTGCTGCGAGAGCATGTGCACTTCATCGATAATGAATACTTTAAATTTTCCTTGCTGTGGCTGAAATCGAACCTGCTCTATCAGCGCCCGGATATGTTCAACACTATTGTTAGAAGCAGCGTCAAGTTCAGTGATATTGAAAGACGCATTTTCGTTGAAAGCCTTACAAGAATTACATTCATTACAAGCTTCATGATCTTCAGTTACATTCTGGCAGTTGAGTACTTTTGCGAGGATACGGGCACAGGTCGTTTTTCCAACCCCTCTTGGTCCGCAAAAAAGGAAAGCATGAGCAAGTTGTTCGTTTTGCAGAGCGTTTTTCAGCGTTTGTGAAACGTGCAGCTGACCAACCACTTCATCAAATCGAACAGGGCGATATTTACGAGCCGAAACCACAAAATTACTCATGCAAAAATTATTTTGTTGATATTTCAAAGATACAAAATTAAACGCAGGCAAAAGCCATTCATATAATGGATTTTTAAAATTGATTAAAGGTCTTTTATTATTTAAACCAGCCTATTTATAATATTGTTGAAATTTATAACTTGCGCTCTTAATTATAGCGAAACTTATGAAAATTGCAATAGCTCAGCTCAACTACCACATCGGAAATTTTGAAGGCAATGTCGCTAAAATGCTCAAAGCAATTGATGAGTCAAAAGAACAAGGCGCTGATCTGGTTTGTTTTAGTGAGTTGACCACTTGCGGTTATCCTGCCCGTGATTTTTTGGAATTCGATGATTTCATCCAGCGATCAGAGAAGGCCATTCAACAATTAGTGGAAGCCGCCGTGGGAATTGCTGTGGTGGTGGGTTCTCCGACAAAAAACCCGGTCATCGAAGGAAAAGATTTGTTCAATTCAGCATACTTCCTTTCTGATGGGAAAGTACAGCAGGTGCAGCACAAAGCCTTGTTACCGACTTATGATATTTTTGATGAATACCGCTACTTTGAGCCAGCTTCAGAGTTCAATGTTGTTGAATTTAAAGGAAAAAAAATTGCACTGACAATTTGTGAAGATATTTGGAATATCGGTAATGAAAACCCACTTTATACCGTATGTCCGATGGACGAATTGATGCCTCAAAAACCGGATTTTATTCTAAACCTTTCAGCATCCCCTTTTAGCTACGAACAAGCAAAAACCCGGATACATGTCGTCAGAACAAATGTCCTGCGTTATGGCATTCCAATGTTTTATGTAAACCACTGCGGTGCTCAGACAGAGCTGATTTTTGATGGAGGATCGCTGGTAATGTCGCCCAATGGGAGCATATATGAAGAATTATCTTATTTCGAAGAATGCATC
>JANQFJ010000272.1 GCA_028277915.1 Saprospiraceae bacterium | reverse complement strand
ATATTCATTGACAATTCCTCAATTGCAGCAGGTTTGAACGTTGTATCTCAGGCTGCAGGAGGTGGAAGCCAATCAAATCAGGATAACCCTTCCAATCGTTTTGCTGATATTGATCCAATGGATATTGAAAGCATTGAAGTACTGAAAGGCCCTTCCGCGGCTGCTATTTATGGTTCCAGGGCTTCTGGTGGTGTAGTGATCATCACTACAAAAAGAGGACAAAAGGGTAAAACTAAAATCAAGTTATCACAATCACTTGGTTGGACAGAGATGTTGAACCCTCTTGGCAACAGGGAATGGACCGAAGAAAGAGTTATGAATTCCAATTTCGCTTCAGATATTGACAATTATCGGGATGCAAGAGATGCAGGACTAATCCATGACCTTGAAGATCAACTTTATGGACAAAGAGGAATTCTTTCAACTACTAATATTTCCTTTAGAGGAGGTACAGAAAAAACGAATTACTATATTTCTGGAAGTTGGAAAGATGATGAAGGAATTGTAAAAAACACCGGATATGAAAAAGCTTCTGCCCGTATAAATATAGATCACGATGCTAATAATTGGTTAAACTTGTCTTTATCAAGTAATTACGTTCATTCTTCTGCGGATAGAGGTTTTTTCAACAATGATAATTCGGGTACAACAATGGGAATTTCATTTACTTCCACCCCTACCTGGGCTCAATTGGAAGCAGATGAAAATGGAAATTTCCCAGCTAACCCATATGCTCCATCCAATTTTCTTGAAACCGCTGAAAAAGTTACCAATAATGAAACGGGGAATCGATTTTTAGGTGGTGGAAGAGCAACCGCTCAACTTTATACAGATAGTAAAAACGCTGTCAAGTTATTGTTTGAAGCTGGAATTGATTATTATAATCTTGCAACCACAGCTATTTTTCCAAATAGTTTGCAATTCCAAAGAGATGGTAATGGTTTAAATGGAGTTTCCGTCCAAGGAAACACTGTTAATTTAAATACTAATTTACAAGCATTTTTAGTCTATTCTCATTATGCTAATAATGGCTTATCATTCCGAACACAACTTGGGGTGACGCAGGCCAATTTTGATCAAAATAACATTTTGGGAGAAGCTTCCAATTTGATTGGATCTCAAACCAACCTCAATCAGTCCGGAACACGAAATGTAAACCAGACAAGATTTATCCAGGAGGACAAAGGATTTTTTGTACAGGAAGAGGTCAATTGGGATGACAAAATAATTGTAACTGTAGGTCTACGAGGAGATAAATCATCAAACAATAGTGATCCGAACAAACTTTTCTATTATCCTAAAGCCAATCTGGCTGCCAATTTACACAATTTCTTTTCATGGCCAGCAAGCACTGTTAGTCAAGTAAAACTAAGAGCTGCATATGGTCAATCCGGAAACTTCCCAGCTTTTGGATCCAAATACACTTCTTTTGGAAGTACTATTCTTGGAGGAGCTCCAGGAATCGAAATTGGTCAAACTTTGGGGAATAGTGATGTTGGCCCAGAACGCCAGGAAGAAATTGAGTTTGGATTTGATCTTGGATTGTTGAACAATCGCATTCTACTTGATTTCACTTACTACAATCGATCTGTTGAGGATCTATTGTTGAATGCTGATGTTCCTACATCTTCAGGATATCTCAGACAAGTGACAAATGCTGCCGCCTTAGAAAACAAAGGTTTCGAAATTGGATTAGTTGGTCATATTATCACATCAAGAGACTTTAATTGGTCAGCCAGACTGAATTGGTGGAAAAATGAAGGAGAAGTTACCGAATTAAGCGTACCTGCCTATACTACTGGTGGTTTTGCTGATTTTCTCGGTCAATTTATGATCAAACAGGGCTACAGCCCAACAACAATCATCGGTGTAGGAACAAATCCAGATGTTTCCCTGAATGATGATGGCAACAACACTTTGCAAATTTTTGGGAATGCTGAACCCGATTTCCAAATGTCATGGTTTAACTCTTTGAGTTATAAAGATTTTGATTTGACCTTCATTTTCCACTGGAAACAAGGTGGCGAGAATATCAACCTTTCTGCGTTGTTATTCGATTTGAATAATACTTCACCAGATTATGATAAAGTCGATCTGGATCCTGACGGTATTTTGGGCAACGGTGATTATCGGCTGAGCCAGTTGGGAAGTAATACAGAGCCATATGTAGAAGATGCCGGTTATATCCGTTTACGCGAAATAGGATTATATTATACGATTCCTAAATCAGTATTAAAAGATGTTGGAACATTGAAATTTGGATTTTCAGGAACCAACCTGATCAATATTTTTGATTATAACAGTTATGATCCTGAAGTTTCTAACTTTGGTGGAGAAGGACTTTCTCTGGGAGTTGAAGTAACGCCATTCCCTTCTGCCAAACGATATAACTTCCATCTTTCTTTTGAATTCTAATTCATTTAATTCTATTAAAAAAGTAAAATTTTAAATAATGAAAATATCTATTATAAAATTTAAAAACATAATCATATTTGGGCTGATCGGTGTGATGATCGGGTTTGCAAGTTGTAATATCGATGATATTGATGATCCTAATGGTTCTAGTTTAGGAGGAGTAATAACCGCAGCTTCAAAGAGTGATCTTCAAACATTGGTTACAGGGATTGAGTCCTTGCTCGGAAAAGAAATCGCGTTTTATTATGATGTTACTGGGATCGTAGGTCGTGAAATGTATTTCTTTACAGGCTCTGATCCCAGATATACTGGTGAGTTGCTTGGTAAAAATGAATCTACATTGGATAATGCCGGTTTTTATGGAACGCGCCCCTACGCTGGTCGATACCGAACGGTTAAAAATGCCAATATCCTTCTCGAGTCAGTTGAAAACAATGCCAAAGATCTGAGTTTAACAACAGAAGAAGTTAACGGCTACAAAGGATTTGCAAAAACGATTCAAGCTTATGAATTTTTGCTTGCGTTGAACCTTCAATATCAGAATGGTATTCGCCTCGATGTAAGTGATCCGGAAAATCTGGGCCCTTTTGAATCTTACGATGGCGCCTTAGCTAAAATCGCCACATTGTTAGATGACGCGAATGATGATATTGCAGCAGCAGGATCAAGTTTCCCTTTTGTTCTCTCCTCGGGATTTGATGGATTTAATGATCCGGCTAGTTTCAACCAATTCAATCAGGCATTAGCCGCAAGAGTAGCTATTTACCAAAGTGATAAAAATGCCGCTATGACTGCATTAGGCAATTCATTTTTTGATATGGCCGGAGATTTTGGAATGGGACCGTTTCGCCCCTATAGTAATGCTGGAGGTGAAGAACCAAACCAGGTATATCGTCCAACTAACCAGGCGGATGCTTTGATTGCTCATCCTGATTTCATAACTTCTTTGGATCCTGCTGACAGCAGAAATTCAAAAATTCAGGAAAGGGATGCTCCTATTACATTAGATGGATTGAGCAGTACACACGATGTAATTGTCTTTAATTCGTTATCTGCACCAATCCCTTTAATTACTAATGAGGAATTGATTTTGATTTATGCAGAAGCTCAGATTGGCAATGATAATGGAGAAGCCGTTAACGCCTTAGATGTCATCCGGACAGGAAATGGCCTGACAGCTTATGGTGGAGGAACATCTGACAGTGAATTGGAAGATGAGATGCTTACACAACGTCGATTTTCTTTATTCGGGCATGGCCACCGGTGGGTTGATATGCGTCGTTACGATCGTCTAGGTGACTTACCTATCGACAGACCAAATGATGACGTCTGGGTTCAATTTCCACGACCTGTCTCTGAAGCTGAATAGTATAACTTAAAAGCTTTTTTATAAAAAAATCCGACTCGGTTGTACTGAGTCGGATTTTTTATTTGTTTTTGTGATTTTACGGCATTGTCTTTTCGCCTGAACTGGCAGCACCAGCCATTTCGATCATCATGGTCAATTCATTTACCATTTCATCATTATTTCCGCTAAAACCTGTGCTTTTGAAGCGAATATTACCGTTTTTATCAACAACAAATTTGGTAGGAATGCCGCTTACTTTGTACTTGGCGACAATTTCATTATCGTTGTCCATCAGAACGTTAAAAGTATATCCTTTGTCGTCAATGAATTTTTGTGCTTTTTCTTCCTTTTTATCGCCACTCTCCCATGTATCTAGAAAGAGAAAAACTACATTTTTATCGTCTTTATATTTATCCACAGCTGTTTGCATTCCGGGAAATGAAGCTTTGCAAGGGCCGCACCATGTTGCCCAAAAATCTAAAATGACAATTTTTCCTTTCAAATCACTTAATGTAACTTTTTCACCATTGAGATTGATCAATGAAAACTCAGGTGCTTTTTTATTGATCATTTTTTTCTCCAATTCTTCCTTCTTCTTTTCATCAGCCAATGATTGTAAAAAAGTAATATTTTTTTCCAAAGCTGATTCTAGAGAATTATTTTCCTTATAAAGGCGTTTGTACTGCTCTTTCATTTTAGCGGTAGCTACACCCATGCTAATCAATCGTTGTAATTTTTTCTCAGTTTTTTCAGGTCCTTTGGCTTTTTCAAGATAAACACTAAAACGTTCATTCATTTCACCATCTCGAAACTTATTTTGCTTGCAGGCAATTTTTTGATATTTAAATGCTTCTTCAAAATCGCCTTCGTGGTAAGCGCAAAGCGCATAGGTATCAGCGTACATTCCGTAAGAATATTCTAATTGGTTTTTCCATTGATTCCTGGTTCTGGTTGCAGGTTTTAAACTGCCTGATTCCAACTCTGCCTCGATCAATTCCAATGATTTTTTTGACAATACTTTCCCTTTTGCAGCATGTTCTGGATTTGCATCAATGCTTTCACCAGACATACCCCAGGCAAGGTTGTTTAAATAACTGGCCTTGCTAACAGGGTCTGTAACCTTTGAAAAATACTTTTCAAAATTCTCCCAATCATTTGATTTTCCATACTCTACAGCTAAACTTCCATTGATTCGATCCATTGATGATTGAACCATTTCAGAATCTCCGTATTTTGATTGGAGGATATTATAAAGATTGAGCTTATCTTCTAATCCTTTTGTTCTGTAAAACGAATTAATCAAATCAGATTGCGCCATTTTGCCATCAGGGAATTCAGTTGAGACTTTGTTTTTTATCTCTTCGGCAGCCTCCTTGTCGCCAATGCTGTTAAGTATTGAACCCAAATTGTGTAAATCATCTTCTCCTTCAACCCGTTCGCGATAGGATTTTACCAATTCCTTACATTCAGCAATCACTGCTTCATCTTTTGCTTTGGCCCCATAAGAAGCATAATTTTTTAAAAACTTTCCTTCAGTCTTTTTGCCAGGATTCATACTGGCTGATTTCTTTAAATATTTCAATGCTTTTTCATAGTTACGATCCAGTCCTGCAGTACGATAATACATCCCATAAATGGAGGCCATCGTTTCAAAAGCTTTTGGTTTTGGATTTTTCCGATCATTTTGATAAACCTTAAAACCATATCCTTTACCATTATTACTATCCTTTTTACCATCAGCACTTATTGAAAGGAAAATAGCATTAGCTTCTTTTGAAACAACAACTGACCCTGAATAATAACCTTCTTTTTGTTGCAAATAAACTTCAGAAGCAGTATACCCATCCTCTAAAAATTCGTAACAAATCACTTCAATTTTTTCTGCATGCTGAAGGTCTGTCCCAATCGGATTATATTTTATTGAGACTTTGTCACCCGAGATAGGATTTGCGGGCTCAAAAGTGAGGTTTTGTGCAATTAAGGAGTGAGCAGCAATAAAAGCCAAAAGACTAATAATTAGGGGGATAGATCGTTTCATTTTATTAAATTTTGGTTAAAGTAAGTAAGGATTAGCATTATCATTTATGGAAAGATAATGAAGTATTGAAAATATTTTTGTCAATTATTAAATAACGACATGTTCAGGACAAATGAACGGTCTGAAAATCGCAATATTTCTTATTATTGATCTTTAGCAGCTCTTATCCGATTGACAAACATTTGTGCAGTTCCTTGATTTACAGGAGCGATTTCATAAAATTCTCCATCGTCCATTTTGATAGTCGTTTCCTTTTTCTTCAAATTAAGCAGTGCCTCATTAAATTTTTCATTGTTGGAAGTAGCACTCATAATCCCCTGTTTATACCCGAAAAAGTAATAATATTCACTAGGTGATTTGAGATAGATATAAACCCGGTCATCTTCATTTGTGGGCATTTTAAATTCGACATAACCTTCAATTTGTCTGTTGATCGGTTCCCCATTAATGCTGCCTAAACCCAGCTTTTTGCCGCTGGAAATGAAAGACTGATATTCAGAATTCCAGTCCATTTTCAAATTGCTGAAGAAAAATTCAAATCCATCATATTTTCCAGGCAGATCAAGACCAAGACCCTTCATTTTTGTAACCGCTGAATTGTAATCTTTTTCATTTGGAACGAATTCCCTCAAAGCCATTTCATAATATTCCGGATCTTTGTAATAATCAACGATGCTGGCATCAAAGCTGCTCGATTGCAAATCTGAAGCTATAATTTTTAGCAATTTTTCAGGAATAACTGCATCAATTCCAGCCATAATTGTAAATTTCATTTCCGTATTTCCAGGTTCTGAAAAGCCATCCAATTGGACAGTGCTATCAGGGAAAGTGGTTTCAACTTTTCCGGCAGCTTTGACTTTGATATAATCCAAGCCGGAACCAATATTTATCTTTCCTTCAGCATTGATTTTTCCATTTTTATTTGAATAACTAAGCTTATTTCCATAAACGGTATTAGATACCATTTTTGTAGAATCTCCAAAATTGAACTGATCTTTTTTCTTGTCATATTTGAAAATTCCTGTTTTGTCTCCTTTTGCTTCCATGATCACCCGATCTTTTCTCAAATAAAGCGGCATCATGATACTTGGATACATTTTAGCAGAAGATTTGCTCAGAAAGATTCCTGTCCTTAGCGGATCACCCTGATAGTTTTTTGGCTTATCATAAGTAATGGCGAGGTCTTTTTTGTCACCATCAAAATGAACAGAAAACCAGTGTTTGCTTGGCATATTTGGTGCATCCAATCGGGCAAAACCATCAAAGGTTAGGTTTTTGGATTCTGCACTCAATCGAATTTTTCCACGAAATTCCGTTTTCAGGTCAATATAAAAACTATCCTGCTCAGTCACCTCCCCATCAGCACGGGTAACCGTTTTTTTCTCACTCCTTTTACCTTTTCCGACCCTGGTGCCAATTATATTTGCAAATTCGATTTCCTGTTCTCTATTACCAATATTATATTCATAAAACCCTTTAGCTCTGTAATCTTTTTTACCCATCAAATTAACTGTCGAGCGATTAATCACATGGTATTTATTTTCGGTATTGGCGATGATTTTTGCGTTATGCAAGGTATCCATCATCCCTCCTTTACTAATTTCAACTTTACCATCATCAGTATAAATAAAAGCATCACAAGTCTGGATAACTTCAACACCACCAATTTTTAACTCATTGGTTTTCAAATCATAAAAAGCCGTTTCTCCTTCAAAAGCGAGTGAATCTTTCGCTGGATGGATCGAAACAAAATCTCCTTTTTCACCACTTTCATTTTTAAAAGTAATAGTCTCTTCTTTCATGTCCCAGACAAAATCATTCAACGAAGTGATGTACTTGTTGTAAGGCATTGTCGTCACTGTAGAGTCAGAATTGGCGATGACCTTCCCAATTTGATCGTCAAAATTGAGATCGGCGTTTACATTACGGGTATCTAATGCCAAATCATCAAATCCTATTGTTTTTACTCTCACAGTCGATGTATCTGACAAGGCTGAAAACGCTTTAAATGATATCAAATCAGAAATCAAGCTTCCTTTCTCCCAATCCAATAATCCACGTCCTTTCAGACCATCAGGCGTCAAAATCAGGGTTCCTTCAAGCGTTGCGTCATCATTTTTAAAAATGTCAAAAGCTTTTTCTTTTGTCCTGATATACATACTGTCCTGATAAGGCTTCCAGTCTATGCTAACATCCAAACCTTTGGCTTGGGGAACTTCTACTTCGCTTTCGCGATCTTCCTCCAAATCAAATCGGTCGGCAGTCGCCAACATTTGTTTTGGTTTGAAAATAATATCCTCTGAAGTGATGGTGGCGCCAAGGTATGAGATGTCTCCCTTACCTAATAAACCATTGTTATTCAGTTCGATGTCACCTTTATATTTTCCTTTATCAGAGTAAGTTGGAAAACCTTTTTCAGGAGTTTTGGTTACAAACCCGAAAGACTCGTCTTCCTGCAAAACAATGGTTTCTTTAAATTCAGGAAAAATATTGGCTGAGATCATTTTACCATCAAATTTCAAGTCTTCTTTTGTGAAATTATCTAGTCCATTAAAACTGAAATTGTCTAGTTTGAAATAAAATGAATCACGGTCATAGCTGCCACCTTGCGTATCTTCATAATCGTAGAAAACGTACGAAGGTCCCTTACTTTGGAAAGATGGAAAGATTGGAATATCCTGCGTTCCTGATTTATTGGATGGCGCATCGATGAGCAAGATACCATTGGCATGCTCAATCCTGGAAGCGATGGACAGTGCTATCGGTTGATCATCTTCATCTTTGGCGTCAGTGGGAATAAAAAAGTCAAAAAATCGGATGGAGTCGAGCTCGATATGGTTTTTGTCGTAAACAAAAGTAAAATCTTTTCCTGCAAAAACGCTGAATCCAGCGAATACTCTTCCGTCGAAATCCATATTTCGATTTTTCTTTAAAATCACCTGCTGTCGAAGTGGTCTTACCGCAACTCGTTGCCTTGAACTCAGTTGGATAGACCTTACTCCATTCGCCGTAATTGAATTGTCAGCGAGCGAAAGAATGGCATTTGTACTGTCCACTTCTGATGTAATTTTTAAAACATCATAATCGACTTTTCCCTGATAAGCATTGGCATAATGAAAAACCTTATCCTTCACTTCAACTATTTGCTTATCGCTATCGTAATTAACAAAACCATTAGCCACTAAGTCATACAGCAAACTTTGGATACTCGTAACATCAAAACGAGGATTAAATCTTTGAGCAAGGTTATTGGCACTCACAACCGTACCTTCCTGGTCAGCGTAAACTTTCAGGGTCGCCAGCGGATTAGTGGTTGAGATGTTTTGTAAGCGTCGATAGTCACCTTCTTCAAAATATTTCAATGATTCGAAAGTCACTTTTTTATTGGTTTTTGAAAAACCGATTCCCCGCTGTCCGAGAACAATAGAGTCACTATTCATGTACCAGTCAATATTGTCAACATCGATGTTAAATTGGTGAAGAGAATTAAAAAACGGATTACGGTCACTTCCTCGCTTTCCCCTATTCAGATTCAACTCTTTGTTTGGAATATCAAATTTGATATTTGTGGAGGGGTGATAAAGTGAGTCTTTTTCAAAATATAAGGTTGTTTCTGCTCGCTCTCCTGAGATCCGCTCCCCTTTTCTAATTACAAAAAGTTCGGCATTGGCATCAAATTGCAGGTTTTGATCATTGTCAAAAACGGCAATATTTGCTTTGTTTTCTTTTGATCCAAATCCATAAACCGTTGTACCATTGAGTTTAAAACCACCTTTGTATTTGAGCCCGCCTCCAATATTGTTGATTTCCAGCACATTTTCTTTGGATACAAAGCGAGGATAAGACCCTTCTTTAGCATTACTTGAGGCTACTATTTTGTCTTGAAAAGATCCTTCAACTGGGCCATTTGGAAATATATCAGAATAGTGAAGTTTTACAGATTTTACGTCATAGATGCTTTTTTTCACCTCAATTTTATAATCTCCCAAAACGCAATAAATACTATCAGCAAGTCCGAATCGCTCCCAAGGAACTTTGCCTCCAGTCCCTTTCCAAATTCCATCTACCGGAAAATACTCTCCGGAAGTTTCATAAATCCCAATTGAATCTTTCTTCCGACTACCGAAAAGATCAATTTTTTCATATCGAACACTTGGAATTTTGTTTTCATATTTTAACTTAAAATCATCAGCAACCGCTGTCCAGGTAACTCCTGAAGAAGAATATCGAAGTGTATTTTTATCAAAAAAATCAAACGAAAAAGACAAGTAGTTTTTGAACGGTTTAAGTTTTCGATTTTCAATATCTCCAAGAATTCTATTCAATATATTGTGCCAATCCTGAAATCGCTGAACGCCATTTTCTCCTTTTTTGATGATCGTCAAACACTGCAAATAAGTACTAAAATATGGTTTGGCAGTCATCCTTTGTGCTAACATCAGATTCCCCGTTGTTCTGATTTGAACAAACTCATCTTGAGAAAAAGCCCCGCCTTTAAATTGTGCCTCAAAATCTTTGTAAAGATCTTCCATCACTTTTTGTTTGCTGGAGGTCATAAACGTTTTGAGCTCACTTAAAAAAGTGTTCTGATCTTCTGAAAACTCAGTAAGTCTTTGAGCCAGAGTATTTGAAAAAACCAGGGAAATAAAAATTATAGAGAGTAGTACACTTCGTATCATTTTGTTGAATATCGGTTTGTTTGTGTAAAAGATGATGGTGTCAAATCTGAAGGACAATTTTTGAGTTTATTTTTCAAGATGGCTGCATATCCAATTATTTTTATAAATGGTATTTATCAGTGAAAAACCAATAGTTTCAGCCTTTTTCAACACCAGTGTTTCATCTTGTATTAAAATACCGGAAACAATTAATTTGCCGTTTTTCACCAGCTTTTTATATAACGAATCCAGTGTATTTAAAATTACATTTCGATTGATGTTGGCCAGAATGATGTCATAGCCTGAATCTTCAATGTTTTCGATCGTTCCATGAAAGGCCTTGACATTTGAAATTTCATTTTTGCGGGCATTCTCAATGGTATTTTCAAAAGATTCAATTTCAATATCTACCGCATCGATTTTGGAAGCACCTAACTTAGAAGCAAGAATGGCTAAAATTCCTGTACCACAGCCAAAATCTAGTACTTTCTTTGTAGAAAAATTGATGTTTTTCATAGTTTGAAGCATCATAAATGTAGTCTCATGATGCCCTGTCCCAAAGGCCATTTTAGGGTTGATAATAATTTCGTGGGTTACGTCTGGAATTGAAGGATGAAAATCAGCCCGAATAGCGCAGAAGTCGTTTGCCACCAAAGGATCAAAATTGGATTCCCAGACGGCGTTCCAGTTTTTTGATTTTATCAATCGTTTATGAAAAGAAAATGAAATTTTTTCTTTCAGGTTATTCAATTGATTTTCAATGGATTGTTCAAAACCATTCAGTGGTAAAAATGCATT
>JANQFJ010000248.1 GCA_028277915.1 Saprospiraceae bacterium | reverse complement strand
GTTGATTTCCCTGATGAGGGTCTCCTTTTAAATAATCAAAAACAAATTGGGCGTTATAATACTGCTGAGCTGAATCTCTCAACAAATTGATCTGAGCATTTTCAAGGAACAGGTTTTCAATTTCGATTTTTCGGCGAATCAATGAAATAAGGTTGGTATTAATTTCAGCTTTTAAAATTTTTGAATACAAAAGTGTATCACCACTTTGATCTTCGAGAATAAACCCTTCTAAAACCAACTTGTCGAAAAAATCAATATCAATGCGATCAACACCAACTGTTGTATTGAGCTCTGCCGATAAAAAATTGGTAACCTTAGTGGTCAGATAATTCTGGACTGTTCCGTTTTGTAGTAAAATCCAAAGGAGTACGAAGAAAACCAAAAAGAAATATACTAATCCCCTGAATACTTGAAGTATTCTTTTCAAAAGCCTACGACGTTTCAATGTCTTAAAAAAGCTTTCTATGTCATTTGGAGATTTATTCATTGTTTTCGGTCATGCGATACTTTAAAGTGTTTCTCTTTGATAAAAGTAAAACTCTAAATTTAGGTATTTAATCTTGCTATTTTTTGTTTTAACTATATTTTAAAATGAAGTTTTAAATGCCATTTAAAATGAAGTTCATTGCTCTTTGTTCAGACCAATAAAATCCGTTTTTATCAGCTGACACAAATCCTACATGCCCGCCTCGATTTGGTACTTCCAAGTGACACAAAGGATTATCTTCCGCTATATCAAAAGGATAACATTCTTTGCTCAAAAAGGAATCATCGAATGCATTGATGATCAGAAAAGGGATTTTTATTTTATTCAAAAATGGCCTGCTACTGGCTTTAATCCAATAATCTTCTGCATTCATAAAACCAAACACCGGAGCAGTAAAGGCATTGTCAAAATCTTCAAAAGTTCTTGAACGATAAACTTTTCTCAGATCTATATTTCCCGTAATCAAATGCTCTTTTTGTTTGACTTTAGCTTTTAATGAATCCATGAATTTTTTCATGTAAACTGCATTTTGCCATTTTGCTAATTCCAAACTGGCGGTCGTTAAATCACAGGGGACAGAAAATGCCACGGCCTTTGAGATTTTCTCAGAGAGTTTTTCCCCTTCTTCTCCAAGATATTTCAAAATAACATTGGCTCCCAAACTAAATCCAATCAAAGCGATTTCATCATAATTTCTTTTCTCTAAAATGGTTTTTAAAACAAACCTTAGGTCATTTGTTTCACCAGTATGATAAGCGTACAATTTTCTATTAGGTACACCGCTACATCCCCTAAAGTTAATACTCATGCCATCCCATCCGTTTAGGTTAAATAATCTGATAGGTGCTTTTATGTAGGGTCTGTTTGCACTTCCTTCGAGTCCGTGCAAAGCAATCAATAATTTTTTTGAGCCTACTTTCGACCAATCCAAATCGATGAAATCTCCGTCCAATAAATCTAACCGTTCACGCTGGTATTTAACCCCATTTACTTTTCGCAACAATGCGGGAAAGATAGTCTGCAAGTGGTTGTTTCTAAAATAGAAAGGCGGATTAAAACTCGAGTTCGTATATACTGGCATATATCTTTTTGATTCAATTACTTTAAAATCAACAATCTTTCCAATGATTCGTTGATGTAAAAGGTCCCAACCTCTAACGAAAAAAATTCAGTTTTTTTTAATTACGACATTATAAATATTTGACTAACATTAATTTATGCGACTTATTTTAAATTAAATCATCAATCATTCTCAGTAACTGATTCCAGCAAATCAACACAAGGAAAAGTGGTCCAGCTGTCTTTTTTTTTATCCCATCTATTAACTTCCAATAATTCCAGTCCTGCAAGTTCGGGGTTTTCAAAACAACGACAAAGCTTTTGGGCTGCCTGTACAATTCTTTTCCTGCTTTTGTAGGGAGGCACATAGAGCTCCTCAATTATCCAGTCATCTAAAACTATCCTAGTAGTTTTTGAATTATGACTGATATCAATAAAATGATCTTCTAGGAATAAAGGGATACAACCTTCTTCTGTTTGATTAAAATATATCACCCCTTCAGGACTCATCCCCGAATACATTTTAAAAGACAATTGTTCGTCCCAAAATCCAAAAAAATTGAAAATTGGCATTATCCCAAAAAGCAAAACAATAAACGGGGTAAATGAAAAGCTTCTAAAATTCGTCAAAGATATAATGGAAACAACTTCTTTGTTTTTGTAAAAAAGATAATAGACCAAAGCAATCAAACAAACATTCCAGGGCCAAACAACATGGTTCCAATTGTGTCCTAACGGACTTAATACAATTAAAATCAACAAATGCATAGAAATGGCCAAAATCGAAGCGATTCTACTGGTCTTTCTAAAAACTAAACCCAAGCCAATTAATGTCTCAATTAATGCAGTAACATAGGCAATTAAAGGGTTGCTGTCAACAAAAGATTTCAAACCATAAGGTTCTACAAACCAGGGAAATATGTCTTCAACATAATAAATATTGATTTTCTGAATACCACTCCAAAAATAAATACCAATCATAATGATCCGCAGGGCTATGATAGTGCTTTTCTTTGAATCCGAAGTTGAATAAAACAACACGAATAGTACTACAGACAATTGATACATCCAAACCTGAAGCCGATTGATGTCATTTAGTACGAAGAGTGCCAGTACCAGGAAAAAGAGAAAAATGAAATATTTATTTACTTTTCCAATTATAAAAATCAACAAACAAATCAAGGCCATACTAAACAATAAGTATCCAATAGAGTCGACAAAAACAAGGGATATATCATCAATAACGGAGATCTTCGGATAATATCTATTTGCACCAATCCAGAGGGGATAACTGATTAGCATTTGAAGCAAAAGACAGAAACTTACAATTGGAATCAACTTATCTTTTTGCCTCCATCGAACATTTTCATTCATAAAAGAGGTTATGACTTTTGGAGGGTTATTGCGCGGATTTTTAATTCATCATCTGCAAATTTAAATTTCCTTTGCAGGCTTTTTACAATTAAAAATGCTTCATCTTTTTTGTCAAACAGCAAATCTATGAAAACTACATAAGCAGATTGACCATCTGTAAAACACCCTGTCCACATACAATTGGCATTCAATCCTCTGCTATTTAGTCTTTCGATTTTGTCACGCGCTAGTTCGATCGAATGATAAATGCTTTCCTGAATAAGATATTTTGTCCCGACATAATTAAAAAATCGTTCACAATCATAAGCAACGAATTCACCGTCCATTGTTGTTATAAGGATTTCAATGTCAGGATTGCCTCCCTTTTCTGTAAATTCATCTTGAGGAACTTCTTCGCCATTTACCAAGATGTATGGAAGCGGTTTGTTTTTATCAGCATCTACATAAGGAGTATCAAGCACAAAATCTTCCGTTTCAGCATCAGTCGTTTGTGCTAGCTGGGAAAGGTTATTTTCATATTTTTTTTCATCAACATAGGCTATTTCTGCATCTTGAGCTTCTTTAAATAAAATTCCGCTAATTATAAAAAGGGCCACCAAACTCAGCAATATTTGATTCCAGTAAGATCGCTGATATCGTAATAAAGAATTTCCGGATCGTTGACTGGAGAGATTTGACACCAGTGTGTTCCACCACAGCTTTGTGCGTTCTCTCCGACTGCGTTGAATAGCAGCATCTCTACTCAAAAAACTCATTGCACTCCTTTTTTTACCAAAAACTTCCTGTCTTGAAGGAGTTATCAGCACCTGGGTTTCAAGATCCTGATTGACTACAATCAATCCAAATCCGTTTAACACGCACTGGTCTTTCAATTCAATTAAATAAGGATTGGTAGGTTCGTCAAAAACATCCTCCGCGATTGCGATCCATTGCTCATCAGCATGATACTTTTTAAATTGTTCAATAGCATAGATATACCTATATCTTTTAAGCCACTGGAATAAGTATTGGTAAGCCAAAAAAGTTAAACCAAATATTCCAAATAATAAACTGATACTTCCTAACCAACCGATTTGTTTAACTGTAAAATGGTCATAATAAAATCCATAGCTCGCAACAATACTTGTGACCAATAAAGCTATTGCCAAGCTATCCCACAATAATACTTTAGATTGGATTTTGAATATCACTTCATCTTTTGTTTCCAGAGAAGTAGTTTCGAAGGTTGCCAAAAAAGTAGTGCCATCTTCTTGTAAAAATGAAAGGGAACCATCCACGACAATCCCGTCGCTGGTCTCCAGATCAAATTTGGAAGTCGTCCTTCCAACTCTCGGCCTGAACTTGTAAAAATTCTTGAAAAATCGAAGAGCGGCTTTCTTAATAGTATTTTCTGAAAGGTGTTCCAAAGTGATACTCAAATTTAGTTAATTCCTATAAAGATAAGGAATTAAGGTTTAAAGTGGAAGTAATTCAAACAGCTTCAAGATGTTGCCAAAGCTCTATTGTTTCGATTGCTTCTTTTACATCATGAACTCTCAAAATTTTGGCACCTTGCTGAAGCGCGATCATGTGTAAAGCAGTAGTTCCATTTAATGCACATTTCGGACTGACTTTCAACGACTTACAAATCATGGACTTCCTCGAAAGTCCTGCTAAAATTGGTAGCCCCAATATTTTCAAAGCATGCATATTTTTTAAAATGCTAAAATTATGTTCCAAGGATTTCCCAAAACCAAAACCCGGATCAACAATTATGTCCTTTACCCCTTCATTCCTTAAATCACCAACTTTTTTTATCATAAAATCAACAACATCCTGAACGACATTGTTGTAAGTTGGATTTATTTGCATAGTCTCTGGGGTCCCCTGCATATGCATCAAAACATATGGTACCTGAAGTGACCCAATTGTGGAAAAAAATTGCTCGTCAAATCGACCAGCTGAAATATCATTGATCATTGAAACACCACTTTCTATCGCAGCCTTTGCAACTTCAGACCGAAATGTATCAACAGAAATAATTACTTCTGGAAAAGTTTTCGTTAAAGAACCAATGACTGGAATTACTCGATCTATTTCCTCCGAAGCCTCTACTATCTCTGCACCTGGTCTTGTCGAAATCCCACCAACATCAATAATAGCTGCTCCTTCATAGATCAACTTTTCGGCTTGTTTCAGAATTGCTTTGTCAGAATTAAAGCGCCCTCCATCGTAAAAAGAATCCGGAGTCACATTTAATATTCCCATAACTTTTGGGATGGAGAGATCTAATAACTGACCACCGCAATTAATAGTTATTTGTTGATCGAGCATTTTTGATATTAAAAAGATTGGATTCTGAAAGAAAATCTAAGATAAAACAAATGCTTTAGATGAAACATTGAAAGAATAAGAAAGGTTAAAATAAAAAGTCGTATCGCTGATTTGAACGATACGACTTTATCATCACAGAAAACTAACTATCACCTATGAGAAATTCATAATGTACCAAGTATTGGTACTAAAAAGTTGACAACATAACAAACAAAACTATAATTTGAACGACTGGTCAAATAGAAATGCTGCCGCTCAATTGACGGCTACTAGACAATATTCATATTTACTTTTTTTGAATGTTGGGTTATTAGATTGCTATTAAAACTCTAAAAAATTCGATCATTATTTATTAAACGTATGATGTATCTTAGAGTAAAAAATCTAGAATTGGAGGGTAGAACAATTTCACGAAATGATATTACATATTTCACAAAAGATCTAAAAATACATGAATGCTCAACCAGCTAGTGGTACAAGTTTCGGACGTCTTTTGCTTTATACCGTTTTAATTAGCGTAGTTGGAATTTTGGCTTACAACTATTATAAAAACAATATAGCTGATTACACTTTCATTCCTAAAGAGATGCAGATCACATATATGCCAGCAGAATTTACATTTGATATGGATGACGAAAACGTCCTGGCTGTACTTAGCAACCCCCATCGCTATCATCGAGAATTTGATGAATTAGTTTACAAATTTAATATGTCTCTTCTTTCACATATTGCCAACAGAATGGACCTTGCCGATTCCATTAAAGTTCAATTGGAACCTGAATATCAAAAACACCATCCATATTTACAACAATTGTACTTTAATGATTTTGTGAATATCAGAGATACCACTGCAAATCTCTATGAAACCTGGTATGAAAATGAAGCCTCAGGTGCCGTTGAAACTATGAATGAGGTTGCTTCAAAATACACATGCTTTTTAGTAAATCATGTTATTACCACGCTTTTGAAAACAGAGGGCGGATTACTAGGCGCAAAAGGTAAAAAAATCGATACACCTTGCGGCATTGCTATGACAGAGGGTTTAAGGCCTTTGATAAATCGACTGGCTGAAAGAGCCGCTATTAACGATTTTAGTCGATCTAAAGGATTGCTGGAACAAAAAGTTGAAAGGGTAATCGCAGAGCTTGCGACTATGGAAGTTCGTGACAAAAAAGGCTTGAACAAACAATTGCAAACCAAAATTTGGGGCTTCCAAATTTCCTCGACGGATATTGAAGTTTCAGCAATCAGCATATTGAAAGTAGGATTTAAAATTGATCAATATTTTGATATTCGGCTAAACTCGAAAAACAAGATTGTCACTGTAACTTTACCAGAACCTTCCATTTTGTCTCATGAGGTTTATCCAAGAGTCGATAAACTGGATATTGGATGGTTACGAGAAGTTGAAAACAGTGACTTGAATGCGAACTTCAATATTCTGCGAAGAGAATTTCGTCGTGATGCAATAGAGAGCGATGTTATGAACAAATCAAAAAGCCAGGCTATTGAAATAATGAATATGATATTCAATCCTATACTTAACTCTTTCAATCAAGAATATCGGCTGGTTGTAAAATTTAAAAATCTCAATCGGGAAGAAACTATCGAGACGATCAAAGAACCGAAACCTACAAATTCTTCTGAAAAAATAGAGGAAAACAAAGTCCCATTTTAATCTCAGTTGCACAATGAATTTAAATCAGGAATATTGGAATCAAAGATATTTGGGAAACAATACTCCTTGGGATATTGGACAAATTTCGACGCCAATTAAAAAATATATTGATTCCTTAAAAGATCAATCCCTAAAAATACTTACCCCGGGAGCGGGAAATGGTTATGAAGCACAATATCTTTTTGAAAATGGGTTTACGAATGTGTGGGTGTGTGACTGGGCTTCAGAGGCACTTTTGAATTTTTCAAAATCAACACCTGACTTTCCTAAATCACAGCTGTTACAAGCTGACTTTTTTGAAATATCTCAACAATTTGACCTAATCATCGAACAAACATTCTTTTGCGCTCTTCCTCTTGAATTACGCACCAAATATGTCTCAAAAACGGCAGCATTATTGCAAGACAGAGGTAGACTAGTTGGTCTGTTATTTGCAAATCCTTTTCCTTTTGAAGGCCCTCCGTTTGGCGGTACCAAGGATGAATACTTCCAATTGTTTTCCCCAGCATTTGAAATTGAAAAATTAGAAATTTGTTACAACTCCATTCCTCCCCGAAAAGATCACGAGTTGTTTATTAATTTTTTAAAACGATTTTAGGAAAATCTCTTTCCCCCTCTTTAATATCATAATCCAACAACAATCCCGAACATATGAAAATATCAATGATTACATTGTTTATTTTTTTTGGTTATTCATTGCCAGCACAGTACGTCACTGAATATTCAGAAACCAAAAATGCTTCGAAATCACTTCAGATTGCACAAAGCTTTATCAATTCCGAACAGTTTGAAAAGGCATATCGTCAATTAAAGCATACTATAAAAATCAAAAATAACTTCGCCATTGCTTATCGGGAATTGGGAAAAGTATGTTTGGAACTAAAAAATTACAAAGAAGCCCATGATGCTTTTGAAAAGTCATTTGAATTAGATAAAAAACTTTCCCGAGCCGCGTTTTTCGAATGTGGAGAAGCATATTTTAAATTAGGAAATGTTGAAAAAGCAAAGTTTTACTATGCTCAGTATCAATCTTTAAAAGGCACTAATTACGCCAACAAAGAAAAGGAATCCGGCCTTGAACTCACCTTTGACAAACTTTTAGAGGAAAGAAATAAAAATTGCGATTACATAGCATCGTTAGACCTTACCTACACCGATATACAACCGATCAATTTGGGAAAATCAATTAATTCCAGTCAAGATGAATATTTACCCACCACAACCAGTGACGGAGAGCAAATTGTATTTACCCGTCAGAAAAGCAAAGATAATGAAGATATTATGATAAGCCATTTCAAGGATGGGAACTGGTCAAAAAGCAGATCTTTTGGCAAAGCAATCAATACTTCTAAAAATGAAGGAATGGCAAAATTTGAAACTCATGGTAATGCTTTTTATTTTGCAGGTTGCATGCGAAATGATACCGAAGGGGGGTGTGATATTTATAAAGCAGAATTGCGTAAAGGTGATGTGAGCAAAGTTACCAGAGTTGAAGGGAATCTTAATTCTGAATATTGGGATTCCCAGCCATCGATTACCTGTGATGGTCAGTTTATGTTTTTCAGTAGCTCTCGATCAGGTGGAAAAGGTGGTGCTGACATTTGGATGAGCCAATTAACGTCCAACGGAGAATGGGGAATTCCACAAAATATTGGCAACCAAATCAATACTGATGGTGATGAAGAAGCTCCGTTTATTTCAAGCGATGGCCAGACTTTGTATTTCACCAGTAATGGACATGAGGGACAGGGAGATGGTGATATTTTTATTTCTAGAAAAATTAATGGATCCTGGTCTTTACCAACAAATTTGGACTATCCCATAAATTCACCCGGAAAAGAGTTAGGATTTTATGTTCAAGGAGATGGTAAAACAGCTTTTTACGCATCTGCCAAGATTGGTGGCGAAGGCGGATTAGACATCTATTCAATCGAATTGCCTGAGGAGTTCAGACCAAATCCAATGGTTCATCTTGAAGGATTTGTAAAAGATGGTCAAAGCGGTGAGCCTATCAAAGCAGAGGTTGTCATTGGAAGAAAAGATGATCGGTGGGTAACAAAAACTGACGAAAATGGTTGGTTTTTTATTTGCCTACCTGGAAACAAAGGCTATTCTTTCCAGGTAAATGAAACCGGATACAAGTATTACATAGAAGCTGCATTTTTAGAAGCACAGGAAAACATTACTCCATTTAGACAGGAAATATTACTTGAAAGAGATCATGTACCTGAACCAGAATTGGTTTCGAAAGGAGCACCAGTCAGTGAGGAAAGTATTCAAATATTTTTTGATTTTGATTCTTATTCAATAAATCAAAAAGCCATGAACAAATTGAAAAAATTATCGAGCTTTTTACATAAAGAAGATGATTTGAAGGTAGAAGTGGTAGGCTACGCAGATCGCAAAGGAGATGTTGAATACAATAAGGTACTTTCAAAAAACCGTGCAGATGCAATTGTTAACTTCCTAAAAAAAGAAGGAATTGAAATTGAAAAAGTGGTGCGCAATGAAGGAAAAGGATCAATTTTGTCGGAAGAAAACAACGATACAGAATTCAGAAGAGTTGATATTGTCGTCAAACGATTTTGATTGCAAGCAAATACTGTTTTGAACACTCATAGAATTGAATCTTCTGTAGCTTTAGCTTTTAATAATTTAAAATTTGTTGAAACGTATCTAAATAGAAATGAATATTTTATATTTACGTCTTTAAAAGTTAAATGCGTTCTATCTCAAAACGAAAATTCAAGTGGATAATAATACGAAGGTTGTTAAACAAGCAAAGCAAAAGAAAATCAATAAGATTAAAATTATACTTTCGACAATCGCCCTTTCGTCTTGCTTACTTCTCGGTGGTCTATTCCTCAATATGGATAAGATGGCAGGAGCTGCAAAGATTGATAATAACAAAGAAATAGGGGCTTTCATGATCCATGAACCTACTATCAAATATGGGTTTGTTCTGGATACCTTTCATGTTACACAATCTGAAATTCAGGCTAATCAATTTTTATCTGATCTGCTTTTGCAATATAAGGTGGATTATATCGACATTGATCAATTGGTGCAGAAAACTAATGACATATTTGATGTAAGAAATTTCAGAGTTGGAAAGCCATACATGATCCTTAACACAGATACAACCACTGCGGCCGACTATTTTATTTATGAACCAAGCGTTTACAATTATCTCGTTTATGATTTAAAAAACCATTCCGTCGAAAAAGTAGAAAGAGAAATTATTACCAAGATCGAATCTGCAGCAGGAATTATTGAAAGCTCACTGTGGCAAACCATGATTGACAACAATTTAAGCTTTGAGCTTACAGCAGAAATGGAAGATGCTTTGGCATGGTCGATTGATTTTCACCATATTCAAAAAGATGACCGGTTTAAATTGATTTATGAACGGCATTATATCGATGGCAAACCTGTTGGAATTGGTGAAATTAAAGGCGCTTATTTCAAGAATTTTGACAACGAGTTTTATGCATTTTATTTTGAAAATGATGTTCATTCAGGATTTTATGATCTTGAAGCACGACCAATGGAAAAGGCTTTTTTGAAGTCTCCGGTAAAATATTCCAGAATTTCCAGCAGGTATAACCTCCGAAGATTCCATCCTATTTTGAGAAGAACAAAAGCACATCTTGGGACAGATTATGCGGCACCATATGGTACACCTATTTTTGCTGTAGCTGATGGTGTGGTGACAAAAGCCACTAGATCAAGAGGTAACGGGAAATATGTTAAAATAAAACATGATGGAGTTTACCAAACGCAATATTTGCATATGAGTAAATTTGGAGAAGGAATTAAACCCGGCGTTCATGTCAAACAAGGAGAAACTATCGGTTATGTTGGATCTACAGGTCTGGCCACAGGGCCACATGTTTGTTTCCGCTTCTGGAAAAATGGCAGGCAAGTTAACCATTTAAAGGAAGATCTTCCCCCACCTGAGCCAATGCCTAAAAAGGATATTCCACGTTTCAATGTTTTAAAGGACACCCTTAAAAAGCAGTTAGATATGGTTCAATTTGAAATCAAGGATAAAGAACCAATCTCTTCTGGAGAGCAAGTACTTGAGCAGGATTCAACTGCGAGTAGCAATCCCTAATCTCTAGGACTTTTTTAGTGTAAATCCAAATGTAGAACCTACTCCTACTGAACTTCTGGCATTTATCGTTTGGTTGTGTGCTTCAATGATGTGCTTCACAATTGAAAGACCGAGACCAGATCCACCCTGC
The DNA here is from genome assembly GCA_028277915.1 of Saprospiraceae bacterium. GTDB lineage: Bacteria > Bacteroidota > Bacteroidia > Chitinophagales > Saprospiraceae > JAHDHW01. The sequence continues at coordinate 1,653 of JANQFJ010000248.1, read as the reverse complement.
GTTCGTGAGCGACTTTTATCAACTCTGTAAAATCGATCAAAAAGATGTCTGATATGGTCTGCGCTAATGCCAATTCCGTTATCAGTCACTTCTATTAGAATGTAATTTTCCATGTCGTAAAATCCAACTTTTGTGTGGCCACTTTCTTTTCCATATTTGATCGAATTGGAAACGAGATTGACAAGTACCTGGCGGATTCTTTCCCGATCAGCTTCCACAAAAAATGAACGATCTGTTCCTTCTTTTATAAATAAACCAATTTTCCTTTTTTTGGCCTGTATTTCAAGATCTTCAAAGACTTCTCTGACTAATTCTCGAATGTCAAATTTTTGAATATCTAAGGTAAGTTTTCCGGATTCCAGGCGAGATATTGACTCCAAATCTTCAACAATAGTAAGCAATCTCGACACGTTATTTGCCGCTTTTCTCAAATAGTTTTCATTGATACCTTCATCGTGCAATCCCCCATCCAGCAAAGTATGAATATATCCCTGAATGCTAAAAATCGGTGTTTTTAATTCATGGGAAATATTCCCCAAAAAATCGCGGCGATATTCTTCAAGTAGTTTGAGGGATTCTATTTCCTTTTGTTGTGAGTCAGCCCACTCTTCCACCTCTTGTTCGACATCTTTAAAAACTCTTTGATTCAAATTAATTTTTCGAGTATCTTTTTTTGAAGCTAATTTGAATTTGTGAATGCTTTTATAAATCAATTTTACTTTTTCGTAAATAAATTGTTTAATGGAATAAATAATCAAAAAATAGGAAATAAAAAAAACACCCGTACCTATAAAAAACGAAACATACCAACTGGAAAAGTCAAGCACAAAAAACTTTCCAAGCAGTAGAGTTAGAAAAGAAACTAAACCAATCAGAATTGCCGAAAAGAATGCAATTTGATTTGGTGTAATGTTTTTAAACATCAATCTTCAAATTTATACCCGATTCCCTTTACTGTTTTGATATACTTATCTCCAATTTTTTCCCGAACTTTTCGAACATGCACATCAATTGTGCGATTTCCAACTATAACTTCTGTTCCCCAAATCTTGTTAAAGATCTCATCTCTAGTGAAAACTCTTCCAGGCTTGGATGCCAGCAAATACAATAATTCAAATTCCTTTTTTGCGAGATCAAGAGATTTATCCCCTACAGTGACACTTACCTTTCCTTTATTAATAACAAAATCTCCAAATTCAAGGATATCATCTTTACTGCTATCAAATTCTGACTTTTTTCGTCTTAAAAGTGCTTTTATACGACTGACTAAAACTCTTGGTCGAATGGGTTTATTGATAAAATCATCTCCTCCCACATCCAAAGCCGCAATTTGAGTGAAATCTTCACTTCGAGCTGTGAGAAAGGCAATAATTATACTGTCGTAATTTTTGTTGGTACGCAAAATCCTACAAAATTCAACGCCGTCCATTTCAGGCATCATGATATCGAGCAAAATCAAATCAGGAGGCGATTTTTCTACAAATTCAAGTCCTTTGATCCCGTTCTCTGCAACAGCTACTTTGAAGCCTTCTTTTTTTAAATTATAGCTAATAAATTCAAGAATATCAGGCCCATCATCGACTACCAAAATAGAATAATTGTCGTTTGTCATAACACTTTTTTTTACCGTTTCTGCAAAATTAGGGCCGCCAT
>JANQFJ010000240.1 GCA_028277915.1 Saprospiraceae bacterium | reverse complement strand
TTTCTTTTTCTTTCAGGGATTGTTCATGGTCTTGAATTGTTTTGGCTTCATGTTCCGGTAAGATTGCCATTCGGATTTGATCTGTATTTTCAAACTCGGCCTTGAGGGCTGAAGCATGTATAGATTGCTCAATTTGTTCGGTTTTTGCTTCGATTTGAGTCAATTGTTTTTCTTTTTCGGAGATGGAGGATTTAGTGGTTTTTAAAGAAAGGATTGCTTTATTCCACGATATTTTTGTCTCATCGAGTTTTATTTCAAACGCTTCAATATTTTTCTGCAAACGATCTTTTTCAGCTTTGGGATCAGCATCTCCAAACAGTTCAGTCCGTTGATTTTTTATTTTATTAATTTTTCGAGATTTGGCTTCAATTTCTTGGCTGAATCGCTGAATTGCAACCTCTTGAGCATTGATTTGATCAGCAATTTGCCTCTTTTGCTGTTTACACAATTCAACTTCACTTTTCAGGTCAAGATCCTGTTTGGAATATTTTTCAAAGTTCAGCTTTTGGATTTCTAATTCCCGATAAGTTTTTTTACCTGTTTCAACATCAAAACTATGACCATATCGCTTCAAGATTTTATTGAGCGCATTTTTTGAATTTTTGAAATTCGTTTGAAAGGAAGCCAGGTTTTCCCTGTTGAGTTTTAGGTTTTCTTCGATTCTCGCAATTTCCAACTCCTGGTCTTTTAAATCATTATGGAACTCCTGCGCCGATTTTTCAAATTTTTCTAGCTTAGAATCCAATGCGATCAATCTTTCTCTTTTTTTTCGCCTTTCATTTAATTTTCTTTCAAAATCCAAAATCTTCAAATTCAGCAGACTTCGACGGGTCAATGAAAAATCGGTTTTGGACAATTCGGGAGCAATTTGAGAAATCTTATCTTCATACTCCAGTAATTTTTTGAATTGATTTTTAACCTGACCGTTGAGATTTTTTACTTCATTGCCGGCGAGCGCTTCAATTTGAACTTCAAGGTCTTTCTGCCGATTGAGTAGTTTGCGGTGTGGATGGAGCAATAATTTGTAATGTTCGTTAGCCTGATCAAGTTCCTTTTTTGCCTGATCCGTGAATGGTTTAAACTGTTTTTTGCGGAAAGGATGCGTTTTTGAAAAACACAATGGGCAAGGCTCTCCATCTTTTAAAACCGAGCGATCTTTTTCATAATTGGCGATCATCAATTGCTCTTCATAAACCTGCTGTTTGAATTCCAGTTTGTTTTGTAATTGATCGATGGCTTCTAGCGAAGACATCAGTTCTTTGTTGATATTGTGTTCTTCCTGGCGAAGGTTTTCGAGTTGATCTTCATATTCGGAAAGCTCTTTCAGAAGTGTTTGGTATTCATCATTTAGCAATTTTAGTTGCTGAAGGTTTTGGTTATGTGTGCCAAGATTTTCGATCTCTTCCGAAAGTTTGTTCAATAATTCATTTCTACTTTGAACATACTCTTCCGGTGCCTGCTCAGAAAATTTTTCTAAAAGTTTTTGGATTTCCTTTTTATTATTATCAGCCTTTTTTTGAGTGGAAACATGATTTTTTTTCGCTTTTTGAAGCAGCTTTTCTGAGATTGTAATTTCCTTTTCAGTTATTTTTTCATTTTTAAAAATATCACGCAGGCCGTCGTAATGCAGTTTTATTGTCTGAAGGTCATCAATCAAATTTTTATAGATTTTATGTTCTTTTAACCATGTTTTTGTTAGTTGATGTTTTTCTTCGAGACGCTTAAATTTTTCAGTTGTTACCTTTAAGTTATTTAGTTGTAGCGTTAATTTTTCGGATTGTTTTTGAAGCTCAATTTGATCGGTTTGTAAAGGCTCCGATTTTTCTCTGATTTCAATGTCAAGGCTTGTAACTTCTTCGAAAAGTTTTGATTTATTATTTAATTCTGTTTTTGCAGTTTTGTACTCGTTTTCAATAGAGGTGAGCTCTGTTTTTTTAACTTTTTCAAATTGCTCAAGTTGTAATAGGTTGATGTTCAGTTGATTAAGGTCTGTTTTCGTATCTGTTTTTGAGGCCAGTAAATCATCAAGTTTGCTCAGTTTTGTGTGAAAAGGGAGCGTTTTTTCATGTAGAGATAACTTTTCCAAATCTTTTTCAGCGGCCTTCTTTTCAGTCTCAAGAGCAATGTTTTCGTCTTTAAATTGCAGAAGTTGAGTTTCCAGGGATTCCATTTTTTGCAACCAGGAGAGTTGGGTTTGCTTGGATTCCAATTCTTTTTTAACCAAACTGCTTTCTTTTTTGAGATCCCTTAGTTTTTTGTTGTAATTGTTAATTTCGTCTTCGTCCAATATGCTCAAATTTTCCAATTCCAGATTTAGAATTTTGAGTTTTTCGGCTTCCTCCTTGTGTTTTTGAAAAGCGGCAATAGAAAGATTTGAATAAATCTCCGTTCCGGTAATCCTTTCTAAAAGATCACTTCGGTCCTTCTCGCTTGATTTCAAAAAAGCCGCAAAATCACCTTGTGATAGCATCACAGATCGACAAAATCGTTCATAGTCCAAACCAGTAATATCCACGACTGCCAGGTCACCATCTTTTATTTTTTCTGCTATTATTTCGTAAGTGCGTTCCTTTGGATTCCATTTGGACAATTCCCGTTTTGGGGTTTGAAAATTTCCATCTGGTTTTTTTCCTGCCCGATGCAGGCTCCATTTTGCAAAATAATTTTTATTTCCTGCTTCAAAAACCACTTCAGCGTAGCAGTCTGAAGTTCCATAAGTCATGGTTTCTTTTACATCTTTGTTGCGATGAACCCGACCATAAAGCGCTAACGTTATAGCATCCAGAATCGTGGTTTTTCCGGCTCCGGTATCTCCCGTGATTGCAAATAATCCACTGCTGGTAATAGGTTCCCTGTTGAAGTCTATCGTAGTCTTCATCCTTAAGGAGTTCAGGTTTTTTATGCCAACTTTCAGGATTTTCATGTGGTTAAGTGATAGCTGTTAAATAGTTATGGGTTAAAAGTTATTAGTTATTGATTTGATTAAGTAACCATGCTTTCTTCTACCAATCCTCACATTCTCACATCTTCCCATCCTTCATTTTCCTCCTTCACTCCTGCTCCGCCATCCAATTACGCAATTCAGCAAAAGTGGCCAGCATTTCTTCCATCTCATCAGGTGGGCTTCCATAACTTTCACACTTTTTCTTAAAAACATCAACAGGATCAAGGTCGTCAAGATTGAGTTCATCAGATTGACTATCAAGGCTGTATAGTTGACGATTCGTTCGAATTTTCAATAATTCGAGGTTCATATCTTTGGTGTAATCGTTTAATAAATTATCGATGTGCGGAATCAGTTTTTCTGTTTCAATTATAATTTCAACCCATGCTGGTAATTCGTTTTCAGTATATTTTACAGCCAGTTTATCCAGTTTTTTTTGAACGCGTTCAAAGTCACCTTTTACAGTAACCAATTCCCGAAACGTTGGAATAGAAACAACTTTGATTTCTTCTATTTTTTTATTATTAAAATGGATGATATTCACTGCTTTTTTGTCCTGGATCTCACTGAAACTCAGAGGAATAATTGATCCTGAGTAACGAATATGACTCATTTCACCAACGATTTGGTTGCGATGTAAGTGCCCCAAAGCAACATAGTCAAACAATTTCGGGAATTGATCCGGATCAATATTTTCAATATTTCCGATGTAGATATTGTCCTGCTTTGCTGATGATTCTGCGCCTTTTGCGTAAAGGTGACCTGTAGCAAGAATTGGCACATCTGTATCCTTATATTTTGATACAATTTCTGCAACTTGTGTATAATGTCGAAAAATTCCTTCTTTAATACGAGCGACTCTTTCCAAAGCCGATTCACCGGAAAGGCTGGTTCGCAGATCGCGATCTCGTAAAAACGGAACTGCTGCAACAATTGCTTCAAGTTTACCCGCATGGTTTTTCAAAACGATAACTTCATCTTCCAGATTTTTTGGAGCTGCGCCGATGACATGAATGTCCAATGCTTCCAACAATTCCTTTGGGGCATTGAGCATAGCAGGAGAGTCATGATTGCCACCTGTAATGATCACATGTCTGCAATCTGTATGTTGCAATTTAGTAAGGAACTGGTAGTAAATTTTTCTGGCATAGTTAGGAGGATTGCCAATGTCAAAAATATCTCCAGCGACAATTAAAACATCAATTTTTTCTTTTTCAATCAAATCCAGCAACCAATTCAAAGCATGACGATGTTCCATTTCGCGGTCAAAAAAAAGGAACTTTTGACCCAGATGCCAGTCTGAGGTGTGAAGAATTTTCATTGTGGAAATTTACATCAAATAGTTTAAATTGTGTAATTTTTTTGCGATGATTTAAAAGTTGCCATTAACAAATTCCAAAGCTCGATATTCTGACCATGCAAACTGTTTTCTCCAGGCGCTAAAACCGACGTGGCCTCCCCGCTGAGGAGCTTCGAGGTAAACGAATTTATGATTTTCACATCGCTTGGTTGGAAAGCAACCAGGGCTGAGAATTGGATCATTTTTAGCATTTACAAGGAGGGTAGGGATACTGATGCCTCCCATAAAATTGTTGGGCGACCCTTCGAAATAAAATTCTTCAGCATCTTTATAGCCGTTCAGAGGAGCAGTAAAAAAATTATCAAAGTCAGACCATTGCTCAATATTATTGAAGTTGTCAATATCAATGAGATTTGGATATTGCCTGGCTTTGATTTCCATTTTTGCTTTCAGCATTTTTAAAAAACGTTTCCTATAAAAAGAGGCTTGTGGAAAATTCAACAGGTTTGCACTTCCTTTCAAATCTGTTGGTGAGGAAAAGGCGATAGCTTTGTACAATTGTTGTGGCAAATTTTTACCATGAACACCCAAATATTTCATGATGATATTTCCGCCCATGCTAAAGCCAATGAGTACTATTTTGTCATAACTCTTCGTCGAAATGATATGCTCGATTACTTCAGCGATATCTTCGATCTCACCGTGATTGTACAAACGAGGCATTAAATTCATTTCTCCGCTACAACTTCGGCAATTCCAAGCAACGATGTCCCATTTTTGGAGAGCGAACATCTTCGCCATACCTTTCATATAATGTCTGTCAGAATTACCTTCCAGGCCATGAGAGAGAAATATTAGATTTTTACTGCCATTGTCAATCCAATCCAGGTCTACAAAATCACCGTCAGCGAGAGTCAATCTTTCTCGTTCGTATTCAATCCCTCCGACATTCCGCAGTAGCGCAGGCAAAATGGTTTGCAAATGGCCATTGTATTGATAAAAAGGAGGGCCTTTGTAAGAAGATTTTTGAATGACTGGCATTTTAAAAATTTCACGCAAAAGTAACAATTCCTTCTAAAACTCTGAGGTCTTTTACTAAATTCGCAGCCAAACAAAAGTTTATGAAAAGCATCCTTATAAAAAACGCTCAAATTGTAAATCGCGGGGAAATAACCTTCGGTGATATTTTAATAAAAAATGGTTTTATTGAGCGAATAGATCGTGAAATCAATGCAGCGTCGGATATGGAGATCAATGCAGAAAACAAATACATCATTCCGGGGATTATCGATGACCAGGTACATTTTCGGGAGCCGGGTCTAACCCATAAAGCTGACCTGTACACAGAACCAAGGGCTGCTGTCGCTGGCGGAGTGACCTCTTTTATGGAAATGCCCAACACTAAGCCACCAGCACTTACACAAGAGCTTTTGCAGGAAAAGTACGACATCGCTGCCCAAAAATCTCTGGCGAATTATTCCTTTTTTATGGGGGCTTCAAACGATAACCTGGAAGAGGTTCTGAAAACCAATCCTCGAAATGTCTGTGGTATTAAAGCTTTCATGGGATCAAGTACAGGCAATATGTTGGTTGATGATCCAGTTACTTTGGAATCTTTGTTTTCGAAAGTTCCGATGCTCATCGCAACGCATTGTGAAGATGAAGAAACGATTCGTAGGAATACAGCGGAGTATATAGAAAGATTTGGAGAAGACATCCCTATAAAATACCATCCTGACATTCGTTCTGCAGAAGGTTGCTTGTTGTCTTCATCGTTGGCAGTCGATTTAGCGAAAAAACACAATGCCCGCTTGCATATTTTGCATATTTCAACGGCTGATGAATTATCACTTTTCAGAAATGACATTCCATTAAAGGAAAAACGCATAACTTCCGAAGTATGTGTCCACCATTTGTATTTCGATAGCGATGATTATGAAAAACTGGGAACACAGATTAAATGCAATCCTGCGGTGAAAAGCCCAAAACATCAGCAAGCGCTCTTTCCAGCGCTTTTGGATAATCGCCTAGATATTATCGCTACGGATCATGCGCCACACACCTGGGAGGAGAAACAAGGCAATTACATCAATGCACCTTCGGGTGTTCCATTGATCCAGCATACATTGAATGTAATGCTTGAGTTTTATCACGCCGGTAAAATTTCACTTGAACGAATTGTCGAAAAGATGTGCCATGCACCAGCGGATTGCTTCAATGTTGAAAAACGCGGTTACCTCGATGAAGGTAATTGGGCAGACTTCGTAATTGTAAACTTAGAAAAGGAATGGAAGGTTGAAAAATCAAACATTCACTACAAATGCAACTGGTCACCATTTGAGGGGCACACTTTTAAAGGTCAGGTTGAAACAACCATTGTCAGTGGCCATTTAGCCTACCAGCACGGGCAATTTTTTGAAGATAAAAAAGGGGAAAGGTTGCTGTTTGTGACGGAGTAAATTCACCTTGCTTGCAAAAAGCAGATTTGACTAATTTTAGCAAACATAACTTTTACGTAAGTTTCCATTAAATGGTTTATTGATTAACTTGAAGGAATTAGCAACCCTCCAAACCTCAAGTTATGAAACCAGCTTACTTTTCTCTATTTATTTTTCTTTTCAGTATTTCATTTTCTGCCGCTCAAAATTGTCTACCCAACGGTATTACTTTTTCGACACAACAGGATATTGATGATTTTTCTATCAATTATCCGAACTGCACAGATATTACCGGATATGTTATTATTGAAGGAAACGATATTGTTAATCTAAATGGATTGAGTCAAGTTGTTTCAGTTGGAAATTTAAAAATACAAAGTTGTAATTCACTCTACAATTTGTCTGGATTAGAATCCTTGACGGGAATTTATGGAAATTTAGAATTTTATTATAATGGAAATTTGACTTCACTTATAGAATTGAGTGGAGTCAATGTTTTTGGCGGGAATTTATTCTTTCATGCGAATTCATCATTAATAAATTTTGAAGGTTTATCATCCATTACAACCGCATATTCAATTGATGTTTCAAATAATCCTTCTTTGACAAATTTTGAAGGTTTAGAGGGATTGGAAACCATATCAACTGATATTACCATAGAGGCAAATTCATCATTAAAATCATTTGTAGGACTGAATAATTTGGTTTCGATAGGATACCGATTTTATATAATTGGGAATTATGATTTGCTTAGTTTAAATGGTCTTGAATCATTGGAAGTCATAGGTGAAACTTATAGTGGAGGATTAATTATAAATGAAAATATTGCATTACAAAATATAAATGGGTTGTCTTCTTTGA
>JANQFJ010000238.1 GCA_028277915.1 Saprospiraceae bacterium | reverse complement strand
TTGGAGCGGGTTTGTACTATAATACAGAAAAATTTTACATTGGTTTTTCAGCACCTCGTTTTTTGGAAAATAGCATAGATTTCAACAGTCTTTCCGGTGTCCTCAGTAAAGAAACTCCGCATGTTTATTTTATGACCGGATTACTGTGGGAAATCAGTGAAAGTGCCAAATTACAGCCGCAGATTTTGTTGAAATATACACAAAACACACCACCGAATGCTGACTTAAATTTGAGTTTGATCTTGGTAGAAAAGATTACTTTAGGTGCAACTTATCGGATAGGAGGATCGATAGAGACTGGAAAAGGAGAGTCCGTTGATATCTTGTTTGCTTTCCAGGCAACAGAACAATTACTGCTTGGATTTTCTTATGATATTACTTTGTCAGAATTGAAAAACCACAGCAGTGGAAGCATTGAAGCTTTGATTCGTTATTGTTTGGTCAGTTCGAAAGGTAGAGATGTGGTTAACCCTCGTTTTTTCTGATTATTTTTATAAAACTGGAAACAGCAAAATAATATTGGGCGTTTATTTCGTTAATTGTGAGTGAGATTGATTGAGCTTAGTTCGAAAAATCCGTAGTAAAATTCTAGACAATGAAATTTCTCAAAAACCTATTTCCTGCAGCTTTTCTAATTTGCTTGACGATCAGTGCATTTTCACAGCAAAGTTCGAAGACTAAAGCCGCCAATAAACTCTACGAAAAAGGCAGCGAAGTCAAAGTGCTTAACACCTCAAAAATTAACACTTCAAATCTCGAGTTTTCTCCGGCATACTACCAAAACGGGATCGTTTTTGTCTCTTCCCGCAAGATGCAAGGCAAAAAGAGAAAATATTTTGAACTGTTTTATGCGGATCTGGATGCCACTGGTTTCCCTTTGGAACCCCGCAAATTTTCTGTTCATTTAAAAGCGACACAGCACAAAGGGCCAGTAACCTTTGATCGCGAAGGCAAGACCTTGTATTTTACCAGCAATAAAGTCGAAAATGGTAAAACTGAGAACGAATCCAAAACGGTTGAGCATTTAAAAATTTACGAAGCTAAAAAAGGAGCGAGTGATTGGGGTGAGGTGGTCGAACTGCCTTTTAATTCCGATAATTTCGATTGTGCACACCCAACCTTGTCAGCTGATGGCAAAATACTTTATTTTACTTCAAATATGCCTGGAGGATATGGTGGGATGGATTTGTATTTTGTTGAAAAAACGGACAATGGCTGGAGTAATCCCATCAATCTTGGAAAAGATATCAATACGGAGAAAAACGAATTATTTCCTTTCATTCATAGCAGTGGCAACTTATTTTTTACTTCCAACGGGTACAAGGGAGCTGGAGGCCTTGACCTTTTTATGATTGACATTGGCGGTCGTAAATGGGGGAAAGTTACAAACCTTGGACAACCCTTCAACTCTCCTAAAGATGACCTTGGGTTGATCCTAAATCCTGAAGGAACGAGAGGCTATTTTACGTCTTCAAGAAAAGGAGGGACTGGAAAAGATGATATTTATATGTTTGAAGCACAGGAGGGAATTTGGGGACGTACTACACCATCGCTTTTTACAGCAACGCTGAAAGTTCAGGATAAGGATTCGAAAAACGCTATCGAGGGAGCCGAAATTAGGGTTTTTGAAAAAACAGCCGATGGATTTGTGAGTAGCGATGACAATTTGTTTGAAGGAGTGTTGTTGCCTGCTGAGGATGGCTCTGATGGGTTGACATTCAAATTGATTCGAAAAGATGTCAAAACTTTGGGTAAACCTGACATACATTCGAATAAAAATGGCGAGGCAAAATTTGATTTTAATGGTGAACGACGATTTCTCATTTTAGTCACGAAAGATGGTTATGAAAACAAAGAATTGGTGCATTCAACTATCGGAAACCAGAGCAACGATGTTATCAATATTTCAATGAAAAAATCATTCTGCTCCAATTTGAACGGTGTGGTGAAAGATCTTGATGATGCATTTATTCCAAACGCGGTGATTCGAATTAAAAGTAGTTGTGCAACTAAAGACGAGGTGTTTTTGACGGATGAAAACGGAACGTTTAGTATTTGTCTGCGCATTGGTTGTGATTACAAAATCACTGGGATCAAAGAGAATTTTTTAAACGCATCAGTTGAAATTAAAAATTTGAATTCCACAGAGCCACTTTCAAAAGAAATTGTCCTTTCATCAACCGGTTCTGATTTGCTTTCCGAAGGTTCCGTCATCGTATTAAATAATATTTATTACGACTTTGACAAGTCTTTTATCCGCAAAGGAGCCGCTCACGAATTAGATAATTTATATACGGTGTTGAAAAGTTATCCTAGTATACGAATCGAGCTGGGTTCGCATACTGATTCTCGTGGAAGTGATGCTTATAATTTGAAACTTTCTCAAAAAAGAGCGGAATCTGCGAAAGAGTATTTAGTAGCCAGAGGCATAGATGCAAGCCGAATTGAAGCTGTAGGGCATGGGGAAAAACAATTGCGAAATGAATGCAAAGATGATGTCAGGTGCTCTGAATCAAAACACCAATTTAATCGGCGGACTGAAGTAAAAATCTTAAAAATAGATGCTCCGGTAAGAGTTCAGTACAAAGATTATGGTCCTGATGAAGACGACACTGAAAAAAATTAATCATAAAATCTGTTTTAAAGCATTGAAAGCCTTTTCAGCATTATGTTGGAAGGGTTTTTTGTTTTGAAAGGGAGGGGAAGTAGGAGGAAGAGAGAATGGAGGTCGGAGAGCGGAGGATGTGGTGATGGAGGAAGCGGATGGATTAATTCTTCTTCTTTCCTTCTTTCCGTCCTCCGCCATCCATTCTCCTTTTTCATCATTTTCCGTAATTTAGACATCCAGATGCAACCCTTTCCAACAAAGGCTGTCTTTTTCATCAAATGAATTAACGTAATTGGAATACCAAGACATACACCGAGATTTAGTTGAAGAATGTAAAAAGGGCCATCGACAAGCACAATTTGAATTGTATCAGCTATATTCTAAAGCGATGTTCAATATTTGTTTGCGGATGGTGAAAAACGAAGCGGATGCAGAAGACCTTTTGCAAAATTCGTTTATCGACGTTTTTACAAAACTGGATACATTCAGGTTTCAATCATCGATTGGTGCATGGATTAAAAGGATTGTTGTCAACAATTGCATTAATTTTTTAAAAAAGCGCAGGCTATACTTTGAAGAAATAACCGATAGGATTGGTGATCGTGAAGATCCTTATCCGGATGAAAAGCCCCAATTAAGTGTTCAGGCTATAAAGGACGCACTTTTTCAATTGCCGGATGGCTATCGAGTGGTGTTTTCGCTTTATCAATTGGAAGGTTATGACCACAAGGAAATAGCTGAAATCCTGAAAGTATCTGAACAAACTTCAAAGTCACAGTACAGCCGTGCGCGTAAAAAATTGAGAGAATTATTATCCCAGCCAATGGCCTCAGGATGGGAATGATTAGAATACGAATTGAGGCTTTTTTAAAAACTAATCAATAAAAGGTGATGAGCGATAATCTGGAAAAATTTATCAGTGATAATCGTCCTGAGTTTGATGATCGAGAGCCGCCAAAAAATATATGGTCAGCCATTGACAGGCAATTGGATCAAAAAAGCAAAAAAACTGCTCGGCTAATTCCAATCTGGCGATATGCCAGGGTAGCAGCAGCGGCAGTAGTTTTAATTAGTATTGGCGTATTCATCGGTCAAAACATGAATAATTCGGTTGCAGAACCTCTAGCTTATGAAGTACAATATCCAGAATATTTCGAAGCAGAGCAATATTATCAAAAAGAGGTGAATGCTAAAATTGCACAATTGGCAAATTACCATCACGACGCTTCAATAAATGAAGATTTAGAACAACTTGATCAAATTTATGAAGAGTTGAAAAATGAGCTATCACAAGCTCCTAAAGACCAACAGGAACAGATTATCAATGCGATGATCACTAATTATCGGACTAAACTTTCAATACTTGAAAGAGTGTTAGAACGTATTCAGTCAACTAATCAAGAAAATTTAAATAAAACAAATGATGATTCAATCGAAATTTAACATAGCAATTTTATTACTACTTTTTACTTTTGGATTAAGCAATCCCTGCATAGCATCAAACGAAAATCCTGTAATTTCTGAATGGACCAAGAAAGCGGAATTTACTAAGAATATAAATAAAGAATTTCCCATTTCGGCTGACGGAGCGGTCACTTTAAAAAATAAATATGGAAAGATTGACCTGGAAACCTGGAGTCAGAATAAAGTGAAAATCGATGTAGAGATCAAAGTGAATGCACGCAACCAATCAGATGCCGATCATATTTTTGAAAGAATTAAAATCAATTTTTCTAACGGAGCTGATTTTGTGAATGCTGAAACGACAATCGAATCCACCAAAAAAAGTTACTGGGGAGACGGCAAAGGAGATTTTAAAATCAATTACACAGTCCATATGCCGAAAAGTTGCGACCTGAATCTTTCTAACAAATATGGTCATTCAAAAATTGCAGAAATAGATGGCAAAGCAACCATTTCGGTTAAATACGGAGACCTTTCTATGGATGGTGTCAACAATGATTGTTCTTTATCTCTGGGTTATGGGAACGCCACTATTTTAAAAGCCAATCATGCCGTTGTTGATGTGAAATACAGCAAAATTAAAATCCAGGAAGCTAAAAATGTCGATGTTACAAGCAAGTATTCAAAAGTTTATATCGACGAAGCCAGCGATGTCAGAAGTTCTTCAAAATATGATCAATACCGCCTCGGCAAATTAGAGGAACTGAAAAACGAAGGCAAATATGATCACTTTGAAATAGAAAATATTAATCTGATCAATGCCAATTCCAAATACAGCGATTTCAATGTTGAGAAATTGAAGAAAGAAGGTGATTTTTCGCTCGAATACGGTAATGTGGTGATTGACGCCTTACTAAAGAATTTTACAGCGCTTCGTCTTGATGGAAGATATGCAGATTTCAAAATAAACATTGAAGAAGGGACCAATTTTGCTCTTGATGTTGTCGCTCACTACGCAGGGGTAAAGTATCCAATGGGCCTTGAAATTACTTATGAAAAAGAAAAAGGATCTTCTCATGAAGTACAAGGTTACAAGGGAAGTGCTGGAGCAAGTCCGATCAAAGCCCGTATAAATTACGGAGGCTTGAAAATAAGATAACTGAAAAGCCCATCTAAGCATATTTAAACTGATTTAAAAGACTTAAAGTGGTTTTCTTGTTAGGAGAACGCCACTTTTTTATTAGAATAGCAAAGGAAGTCAATATTTACGGGGCTTCCATTACATTCTTATGGGATAATTTTATTATATTACTTTTTACAAAGCGATCCCGACATGAAAAACATATCTTTCCTCTTGCTATTTTTACTCCCTGTTTATGGGTTTTCGCAGATTATTTATGTGGATTCCAGCGCAGTTTCCGGTCAAAATACTGGCATCGATTGGGCTAATGCCTTCACTGATTTACAAGATGCGATAAATGCGTCACCAGCTCCTGATGAAATTTGGGTTGCGAAAGGAACTTACTATCCAACTGACGGTACTGACAGAGGCATTTATTTTGAATTGCCTAGTAATGTGGCTTTGCTCGGTGGCTTTTCAGGTGTTGAAACAAACAGCAATCAAAGAAACTGGGATATCCACAAAACAATCCTGAGTGGCGACATCGGCCTTCCGGGAGATACTACAGATAATTCTTTTACAGTTGTTTACGCGATCGATGTGGGCAGTGAAACGGTGCTGGATGGTTTTATAATCGAAGGTGGCAATGCAGACAGTGAGTTGGTAAGCGATGCATTGACCGGGCCACGAAAGAGTGGAGGCGGCCTTTATCTTAGAGGTCAGACCGAGTCAATCAGAATGGAGGTCAATAATTGTATTTTTCAAAACAACTTTGGGTTTTATTACGGGGGAGGAGTGTATTTAATCAATACCTATAACGGATCCATGAGTACCACTTTTAGTAATTGTAAATTTTATAATAACACTGGCGGTCGTGGTGGAGCTATTGGTAAATATGGAGGCGGAGAGCATGGTTATGCAAATAAGGTCATCGACTGTGCCTTTGAAAACAACAGTTCATATGAAGGAGGAGCCATCTATATTTTAAATACGTATTCTGTAAATCCATTTTATGTCTTGAATTCCCGTTTCTTCAACAATTTTTCATCAATTGGAGGGGCTATTCGTATGCAACATGAAGTGGCGGATACTAGTGCTTTTGTAGTTGAAAACTGTGTTTTTGAGGAGAACTATTCTGAAGTAGGTGGTGCTGTATATTTTCTAAATTTTTCTTTTTCAGATTATTCTTTACAATTTCAAAGAACGCTTTTTATTAATAATAATGCTGGCAATCAGGGCGGATGTATCACAAGCGATGCTGTAGATACAGATGTGAGAGATTGTTTGTTTGTAGGAAATTCATCCAATTTTATTGGCGGATGTATTGCCAATACCGGAGAGTTTGGACTTTCTTCAGGACTAACAATTAGCAATAGTACTTTTTTTTCCAATTGGGCAGAAACCAGTGGTGGTGTGATAAGAGCTTTTCAGAGTGATGTTGAAATAAATAATTCTATCTTTTTAAACAATACGGCGTCTTCCGGCGCTAATATTAGCGAGGCTGGTTCCACTGTTCAAATGAACAATTGCCTGACTGGATTTGATACCTGTGAAGAAGGAGTAAGCGGAAATGTGGAATGCAACAATGCCATGATTTACAACCAGGATCCTCTTTTCATTGATGCAGCAAATATGAATTTTTCGTTGTCTGCCTGTTCTCCGGCTATTGATGCCGGCGACAATTCCTATGTCAGCGGTTTATTTGATGCAGCAGGCAATGACCGTATCATCAACGGCAAAGTTGATATAGGCGCCTTCGAGGCGCCTTCCACTTTTTTAACTATTGATATGGTAACTCCAACAGCCTGCTTTGGCCAAAACAGCGGTTCTGTCGATTTTACGTACCATGGCCAGCCTCCGTTTGTGACACAATGGGATAATGGTTCTACAATGGGAACTGGTACAGACAGCCTTGCAGCGGGAATCTACTCTATGACGGTCACTGACGCCAACGATTGTACAGAAACAATAGATTTTGAAATCGAAGAAGCTGATTCTATGTCTGTTTCATTTACTACACAGGAAGTAAGTTGTCCTGATGGTATCGATGGAAGTGCGATGGTGATGATTCAGGGTGGAATTCCTGATTATTTCATTGCCTGGAGCAGTGGTGAATACGGTTTTGAAGCCAACCTGCTCATCGGAGGTTGGAATGAAGTCACCGTGATAGATGGAAATAATTGTGAATTGGTAGACAGTGTTTTTATAGAACAACCTGAAATGATTTTTGCTTATGGAGATATTACGAATGCAAGCACAAACAACGCTTCCGATGGTTCTATCGAGGTTTTTAACGTAACCGGAGGGACGCCACCATTCC
>JANQFJ010000189.1 GCA_028277915.1 Saprospiraceae bacterium | reverse complement strand
ATAAAAACCTTGATCTGAAAATCGTTCCCGTAGGTGTCAATTACACATATGCAGATCGGTTCAGGAGTAATGTGATGTTCGAATTTGGTGAACCCATTTCAGTTCAAAACTATAAATCCGAATTTCAGAAACATCCTGACAAGGGCATTCGCGCATTGACTAAAGAGTTGAAAGACCGTCTTCAAAAACACATAATCATTATCGAACAAAAAGAGGATGAAGACTTGGTTGAACAACTTTTTGTGCTAAATCGAAGTAAATACAGGGAACCTTTCTTTCCTATCGTATCCAGACGCAATCGATGGCTTAAAGAAGAAAAACAAATCGCTGATACTATTAACAAAATGTCTAATCCTGTTAAAAATAAATTAGAAGAAAAAGTGAATAAATATTTTGAAAAACTGGATCAAAATGGCCTGGAAGATTGGGCTGTTGCTCAAAATGAAAACTCAAAAGTTATTGGGAATTTGACCATTTTTATGGGTTTTATACCTTTTGTTTTGGGATATCTTGGAAATTATCCACCATTGTTGATCTCTCAATTCGTTGCCTCCAAATATGTGAAATACCTGGAATTCATGGCTTCTGTAAAAATTGTTGTTGCTGTTGGAGCGATTCCGCTTTACTATGTAATTCTATTCACCATTTCAATTTTGATGGGGAATTTTATGTTGTTGATGTTGGTGTTTTTGCTGCCTTTTTTTGGTTATTATTCCTTGATTTATCGTGAATATTTTCAAAAATGGAAAATGATTAGAGCCTTAAAACGAGTTGATAAGCAAAGTCTGAAAAAACTAGAAATTGCTCGCGAGGAAATTCTTGATTTTCCCGGCTTTGGAAATGTTTTTCAATAAAAATTAATCGCATCAATTCCTATATTTACACCCTTAAAATGGATTTCGAATGCTATATTATGTTGTAAAATATTTAGGATGGGTTGGGTTTAGAGTGTTTTTTCGAAAAATTTATTATTCCAATCGCAATAAAATACCGAAAGGAAAACCTGTCATTTTTGCCGTAAACCATCCTACTGCTTTTATGGATCCTGTTTTGGTGGGAACCTATATTTGGCCTACTGTTCATTTTATCGTTCGTGGAGATATTTTTAATAGTAAAACAGTCCGTGCTATTTTAGCCAGTTTGAAAATGTATCCTATTTTCAGGTTCAGAGATGGATATTCCAATTTGAAAAACAATCAGGCTACGATGGATTTCTGTTACAAAACGTTGAAGGATGGAAAGAACATTCTGATTTTGGCAGAAGGTCAGACGAAGCACGAAAAACGGCTCAGACCCATTCAAAAGGGAACGGCTAGAATGGCGTTCGGTGCAATCGATAAATATGGAGAATTGGATATCGTAGTGCTTCCTGTTGGTGTAAATTACACCAATTCCCACCAATTTCGTTCAGAGGTTATGATGGATTTTGGTGAACCGATTTATTTGAAGGATTTGATGCCAGTTTATGAAGAAAATCCAAGAAAAGCAGTCAAGCAATTAACCGATTTGATTGCTGTTGAACTGAAAAAACGGGTGATTCATATCGATGACGAAGCTGATGACAAATGGCTCAATCGATTATTAGAAATTCAACGTAACGATATTGAAAAGTCCAAAATACCAACGTTAACTTCTTCAGATACTCTTTTAAAAAGAGAGTTTGAAACTGTAACTCGGGTCAACCAAATGGACCAATTGGAAAAAGAAAAATTGAAATCAGCTTTAGAGGAATACCAGGAAAATCTTGAAAAGTACGAAATGAAGGATGAAGGTATTGCACAGCCTGAGGCAAATAGTTTGATGAAGACTATTTATTTGATATTAGGATTCATTCCTTTTGTGTTTGGCGCGATTTTCAACAGTTTGCCACTCTGGTTAGGTAAAAAAGTGGCAGATGACAAAGTGAAGAAAGTTGAATTTTACTCCTCGATCCGTTATGGTGTTATGTTGGTGAGTTATACCATTATTTGGTTTACATTTCTAGTGATTGCAATGGCCACTGGAAATGGAGTGCTTTTGGTTTTGGTACTTTTAGCTCCATTTTTGGGCTTCCATGCTTTGTTTTTTCAGGAAACCTGGGAAAAATGGAAAGCTGCCGGAGCGTTTAAAAAACTGGCTCAGGATGCCAGATCTGCATTAATTGAAAAAAGAAAACTACTTTTTGAACATCTTGATAGAAAAGCTTAAACTAACTTGTGATTTAATTTGTGTTTTCTTCATTATTTTCGATAGCCAATTCAACCATCTCTTTCGGTAGTGACTTGGAAGCTTTGGCGCCAAGCGTTTTTATCTTTTCAGCTCGTCCAATCAAAGTATCGCCAAAGCGTTTACTTTCCGTAAGCTTATTCATGGCGTCGTGATAAGAAGATTGAGCACTGTCGAGGCGTGAGCCAATGGATTTCAAATCTTCCACAAATCCACAGAATTTGTCGTACAGCAAACCGCTCTGCCGAGCAATTTCTAAAACGCTTCGCTTTTGTTTGTCTTGTTTCCAAATGTAAGAAACCGTGCGCATTGTTGCTAGAAGGGTAGAGGGACAAACGATCACAATATTTTTTTCTAGTGCATCCAGGAAAAGTTTTGATTCGTTTTGGATAGCTACTGTGAATGCTGGCTCTATCGGTACAAAAAGCAGCAAATAATCAGGTGAATTGATCTGATAAAGGGTTTGATATTTTTTGCCGCTGAGGTCTTTGATATGGTTTTTCAAGCTATCAATATGGTTTTTGAGATGTCTTTTTTTCTTTTTTTCATCAGATTCATTGAAAAATTTTTCATAAGCTGTCAGCGAGACTTTTGAATCAATGATGATATGTTTATCCTCCGGCAAATTAATGATAAAATCAGGTCTTTTTTCTTTTCCAACTTCATCTTTAAAAGAGGATTGCGTTTGAAAATGGACATCTTTAATTAATCCTGCCTTTTTCAACAGCATTTCCAGTTGAAATTCGCCCCAGTCACCCTGCGACTTATTGTCTCCCTTCAGTGCATTGACCAGGTTGTTGGCGTCATTGCTAAGCTGAAGATTTAAGTCTCTGAGTTGTTCTATTTCTTTTTTCAATGAGACGCGATCAATGGTTTCTTGATGGAATTTTTTATCGATACCGTCTTCAAAATCCTTTATTTTTTCGCGAAGTGGCGTAAGGATATTATCCAATTGTTTTTTGTTTCGTTTAGTAAATTTTTTGCTTTTTTCTTCCAGAAGCTTATTGGCTATATTTTCAAACGCTGTTTGAAATTGCTGTTGTAAACCGCTAAGTTCTTCCTTTTGATCATTCAGTTTTTCGATCAAATTTTGATTAGCTTGTTCTTTAGCAGAGAGGTGGCTGCTGATAGCTCTAAGTTCAGTTTCTTTTTCTTTGAGGTCTTCTTTGAGCAGGTCAGACTGATTTTGTAAAACGTCAAAAACATTTTTTAAAACGTAATTTTTATTGAGGTCTTCTTTCGAGATTTTTTGACTTTCTGATGCAAATTTATATTTCGCAATAAACCATGCTGACAATGCACCGATGGTAAGTCCGAGGGTTAAAAACAAAAGTGTTTCCATAGGGATTTATAATCAAATTGGTTAAAAAACTATCGCTATAAAGTTATAAAATTAATTGACACTTATGTTAAAAATTTTACATTTGTTCTGTTCAGCCTAAAAATCAGCTTGTTTTGTGGGAATTGTCATATTTCTGCCAAAATGCATTTACACCCTTTTACAGTAGTCTAATCTTTTGTTTATTTGTACCTGAAATGCGAATAGCGACTTCCATACTTCTGATTTTTATCGTTTCACTGGTGAGTTTCCAGGAAACAACATTTTATGCATTTTTTAAACTAAATCAGGATTATATCGCTAAGTATTTATGTATTGAAAAGGAAATAAAAGACTCCAAATGTAATGGGCATTGTCAGTTGACAAAAATACTGGATGAAAACAAAGAAACGCGCTCTCCTGATAAGCCATTTCCCAGCTTTGAACCTACAAAAATTGAGTTATTTTTAATGGCCAGTGATATCCATTTAAGCCCAACGGAACCAATATCTGGCTCATATTTTTATCTGACCGAATTTGATGACTCCGATTTCATCAACTCCATTTTTCACCCGCCGACAAGCTAAATTTTTTATAAAACCACTTTTTAAAAATTTGGAAATCATCTTTAAGATAACCTTTTATGAATTTGCTTCATTAAGGTGATGATTAATACAAAATCAAGTGATTTTACTTTTTTAAACTATTGATCCTTAAAGACAAAACTTTACGGAAAACAGTAGAGTGAAAATGATCTTTAAAGCGTCCATGACCGGACAAAATAGCCTTTAAAGGCTTATTGAAGAGCACAATAATATTATTTAAAACGTCTTAATTAAAACTAAATAAAAATGAAAAAATACTTATTAATTTTAGTCGCAGGATTATTTGTACTGGGTTGTAAAAAGGATGACGATAATCATCATGACGGTGAATACCATGCAACGATCAATATCACTTCACCTGCAGAAGGAGCTATGGGGACAGTAGGCCATGAAATGGATATCGAAGCGGAAATCGAAAGAGAGGACAACAAAATTATTCACAACGTAACCGTTTCTATCGAAGATGCAGATGGAAATGTGGTTGAAACTTTAGTGGACAATGAACACATCCATGCTGAAGGACATTATCATATCTCCGAAAAATTCACGCCGACTGCACATGGAGAACACACATTGATTGTATTGACCAATGACCACATGGATGCTTCCAAAAAAGTTGAGGCTTCCCGCACTTTTATGGCCATGATGCCTTCTTATGATGTGACAGTTGATATTCAAGAGCCTGCTGAGAATACCATACTTGCGGTGAACGATAATTTACCAGTGAAGGTAGTTTATACCCATGCTGATGGTGGAAAGATCCATCATGTATTAATTGAAATTTATGATGATGCTGACAATTTGGTTGCAACATTGGACCATGGTCACAAGCATGTAGATGGTACTTATACTTTTGAAAGTGCAAATTCTTATACAGCTACAGTCGCTGGTACTTTTAAACTTGTTGCAAAGACTTTAAACCACGATATGTCAATTGTAAAAATGGCAGAACGCACCTTCACGGTTCAATAAAACTTTTTGAATTTTGTTGGGCAATATAAAACGGCTGCTGAATACGTTCAGCAGCCGTTTCGATTTTCAAATAACCCAGGTTGTGAAGAATGAGAGGAAATAAGGAGAATTTTGAAAAAACGTAGATAAAAGAAAGTTTTGTATCAAACATTCGACGCATTTTCTCTCTTTAAAATAAATCGCAACTTGAATTAAATAATATCTCGTGTTCAATGATGGTTTTTCACACCTTCTTTATGTTTGCCAAGCTCCACAGCCCGGTTGAGTGCTGCCTCTGCACCTTCGATGATGTCTTTGTACACTTTGTTGTCAATAAAAGAGCGCATTGCAGCTTCTGTCGTTCCTCCTTTTGAAGATACTTTTTTGATCCACTCTTCACAGGTAAGATCTGATTTATTGTACAAATCCACCGCACCTTTAAAGGTTTGGCTGACAAGCATTTCAGATTCTGAAGTTGAAAATCCCATACTTTGAGCCGCCTGGATCATAGCATCCATAAAATAATAAACATATGCAGGGCCGCTTCCTGAAATGGCTGTGGCAGCATCGATAGCCTGCTCATTTTCAACGTAAACTGTTTTGCCGGTAGTGTTGATCAGGTTTTGAACCATGACAAGTTCTATCCTGGTGACTTCATCCGAAGAGGTGAAAGCAGTCATTCCCATACCAATCTGGGCTGGCAAATTGGGCATGGCCCGTATCACTTTTGGCGTACCCAATGCATCGCTTATGGTCTGTATTTTTACACCAGCCATGATAGAAAGAAAGACTTGTTGGGAATCTACATACGGTCGAATACTTTCAAAAACGGCATTACAGTCCTGTGGTTTGACAGCAAAAATGATCAGGTCAGCCTTTTTGATACACAGTTCAGGAGTTCCATAAACGGTTCCTATATTTTTCTGAGCAAGTTCTTCGGCTTTGGTAGGAGACTTTTCCAGGATCATCATGTCCTGTTCGTTGGTGATATGTGATCGTAAAAAACTTTGTGCATAGGTCAATCCCATATTTCCACCTCCAATGATCAGTATTTTCATATTTTTTAAGTTTTACTAATTTACGCTTATCAGAAATTATTAGTTTCATAAAATACAAGATGCTTTGGATACTTGATTCATGGAACCAATTGAATTGTTTTTAAAATTTATAACTTATTTTTAAGCAAAAAAGAATAACGATGATTCGAAATGTGATATTCCTTTTGTCAATTTTGGTGTTCTGTGCATGCCAACAAAGTGGAGAAAATACGACAAATGAAATTGAAGCCAAACCCGAACCTAAAAGAGTTGAGTATGCCCTGGCAATTCATGGAGGTGCAGGAACCATTAAAAAGGAAAATATGACAGCAGAAAAGGAAGCCGTTATACGTGAAGTTTTAAATGAAGCCCTGACTGTCGGAGAAACGGTGTTGAAAAATGGAGGAAGCAGCCTTGATGCGATTGAGGCAACGATCATGGCCATGGAAAATTCACCTTATTTCAATGCCGGAAAAGGAGCGGTTTTTACAAACGAGGGAAAAAATGAGTTGGATGCTTCGATCATGGACGGACGTAATAAAAATGCTGGTGCTGTTGGAGGAGTGACTATTGTGAAAAATCCAATTTTAGCGGCAAGGGCTGTTATGGAAAAATCCAAACACGTTTTGCTGACCGGAGAAGGAGCTAACCAATTTTCGAAGGAACAAGGTCTTGAGATCGTTGATCCGGAATACTTTTTTACACAAAACCGTTGGGAGTCACTTCAACGAGCCAAAGCCAATGATTTAGGATTTAATGAGTATGCAAAATCTATCCATGATTCAAAATTTGGAACCGTAGGTGCTGCCGCTTTGGACAAAAACGGAAACCTCGCTGCGGGAACCTCAACGGGAGGTATGACTAATAAAAAATACAATCGCATTGGTGATTCTCCAATCATTGGTGCAGGTACTTACGCAGACAACAACACTTGTGCAATTTCATCGACCGGACATGGAGAATATTTTATACGTTA
Organism: Saprospiraceae bacterium; assembly: GCA_028277915.1. Lineage (GTDB taxonomy): Bacteria > Bacteroidota > Bacteroidia > Chitinophagales > Saprospiraceae > JAHDHW01. The sequence continues at coordinate 3,596 of JANQFJ010000189.1, read as the reverse complement.
TGCTGTGGCTCATGACATTTCAGCGATGATGGAATACAAAAAAATAGACTTCCAAACTGCTGCTGACAAGGTGATCAATGGAAAATTAAAGTCTGCAGGAGGAGATGGTGGAGTGATTGGCGTGGATAAATATGGCAATGTAGCAATGCCTTTCAATACGCCGGGAATGTATCGTGGTTTTGTAAAACCGGACGAACGGAGCGTGTTGATTTATAAAAATGATTGAAAAACAATGTACAAAAAGAAAAGCCGCCAAAACACTCCAATGTATTGTGTCCTGGCGACTTATATGAAATAGAATTAGTATTCTATTGTTTTATCAATTTCAGACTCTGACTGATGGAATTTCCGTTTGCAATGTGAGCAAAATAAATTCCTTTTTCCAACCTGTCACCAACCCTGATTTTACCAATTGGATCAGTAATTTGAACAGATTCAACAAGTTGTCCTAATGTATTGTAAATCATCAACCTTGAATCATTTGAGATGGTTTCCAAATCATATTTAACCACAAAATCATAGTTGCTTGGATTTGGATAAGCATTCAACTTAATGCTAATGTCCACCAAATCTTTTGTTCCAACAGGAGGATCATTGTCCCAAACCTGGAAGTAGTCAACACCAGCTTCTGTAGCTTCGCTGAAATCAAAAGGAGAGTAAGCTTCAAATGTAATGGACATGCTATCTGTAGGAGTTAAATACTCGGCTATATTGAATTCAGCATACTCCCATTCAATCAAATCAAATGATGGATAAGAAATCGTATCAATGTAAACAGATTCAGTTCCGTTGGATAGTTTTATCAAAAAATCAGTGGTTCCCACTTGAGTTGGAGATACAGCATTCAAATACCAGGTATTATAGCTTAAATAAGGCTCTCCATAATCTTCTACGTCAAAAAGAGGAGAGGTTAAAAAAGTATTTCCACCTAAAAGAATTCCTGCATTTATATCCGCAGTGTTTCCTGTTACATAGCAATGATTTCCTATGTCCTCTACTACATCCTCAGGAGGAGAGATAAAAATGCCTGGATTTGGGATATATGTCCCAAATGGAACACCTCTTTCCCATGAACCCTGAAAATTATCGTCTTCACTTGTCCAGCCAAGATCAAGGGAGAAAACATCTTCGTATCCTGCTTTGATCGAAATTGTCAGTGCATTATTATTGGCATCAATAGCCATTGAATCAGTGCCTGAAGTGTTGTAACCCCATTTACCGGCATAAATGTCGTAATCTCCTTCAAAAAAAGCCGCAATGTTGAAAAGCCCGTTGTCATCTGTTAATATATCATAGTTGAAATCATCATTGGCAATGCTGACAATTGCATTTGGTACCGGATCGTTTGTATCTTCATCTACAACTAATCCTGATACTGAAATTGGAGTTAATGGCGTCAATTCGACATTGAGAATGGTAACTTCTCCATTTACCAAAACAGCTTGCGCTGTTGCAGGCTCATAGCCTGGCTTTTTCACCAAAACATCATAGGTTCCGGCAACCGCGAAGCCAGTTTTGTATTCTCCACTTGGAGCAGAATACTCCAATACATTGGTGGTTAATAACTCTAGTGAAGCATCGTTAATTCCATTTCCGTTAGAGGCATCAGTAATTTCTCCTTCCAACCAGCAAGCGCTAACATAATTTGGTTCTAATACATACAACCCATTACCCATATCTGAGATTAAAATCAGACCAGAAGGCAAATACGGATATGCTCCCCATGCTCCTGCAAATCCTGTAGAAGTGGGAATGAATGTATCAAAATTTCCAACTTCAACAAGGTTGTCAGGTCTTGAACCATCTACAAGGATACAACCATCTGTATAATAAGAAACGATAAGCCAATCTTGCCAAACGTGAGCATTGTGAGGGATCACACCGTCTCCCAATGTTTCATATGGTTGAAAATTGTCAAGTACCTCGATATTGGCAGGATCTGAAATGTCGTAAGCACCTACAGTTCCATTGGCTACTTCATCAGTGGTGTAAAGGGTATTGCCATCATCTGACAACCATGCATTGTGAGTGAATTCATTTAAAGTTGTTTGAGTTCCTTTTAATTGAGTATCGTGTTTGTCACTAATATCATAAATGGCAAATTGCCCTAAATATAATTCAGAGCTGTACGCAATATTATCTCGTACATAAACATCATGGTTGTAATTTGGAGGTCCTTTGTCCACATACACAGGTGATCCAGGGGTTGTAAATACATCGACATATAGCATTCCCCCATTATTTACATTACAGCCAACAAGGTATGCGTAACCGAATTCATCAATCCAAATATTGTGGCAAGTGGTGATTGTTCCTAGTCCGGGAATACTAGGCTGCCAATTCCATGTGTCCACAGAATTTGGCAGATCAGATAAGTCAATAACCATCAATCCGTTGCCTGTTTCATTGATAGCATAAGCGTATTCTCCCCAGGTTTTAATATCTCTCCAACCCGAAGACACACCGTTTTGGACAAAGAATACTTCTGTTGGGTTTTCGGGGTCAGCTATATCAACTATGGATATTCCGCTAAATACACCGACCAAGGCATATTCGTTTCCTCCTGGAGTCACATATCCCCAAACATCGCTCAATTGTTCACTATAGGTGATGTTTCCTTTGTAGGTGACATTAAGCGGTGGAGTTTGAGCGAAAATTGCGAGTGAAAAAGCAAAAAACAAAAAAGTAGAGATTATTCGTTTCATGTTTAAGATTTATGGTTTAAAAAGATAACCTCATCCGGAGCTTTCCGGAAGCAGATTGAATTGTTTTAATAGCAATGATTAGTTGAAATTTGAAATGATCAATTTTTAAACAAATATATCGACTGTCTACAAGTTGATGATTTTTATACTACAAACGTATTTAAAAAATGGATGAATTATAAAATAATTGTAAATAGAAAGAAAAGCTTCTTAAAATGAAAAAAATATTGTCGTTCAAACGGCAAAAAAATATACGATCAGACAAAATATTGAGCAGCTATGGAATTGACCTCCAAATCCTCTAATCTTTTCACACTTTCTAAAGTAGCAGCAACTGTTGCCAAAGGAGGAGTTATTAAAAAACCAATTCCTGTCATCAGTAATAAAACGAAAATTGCTCCGTTGCCAATCGCAAGAAAGCGATACTTTTTTACAAATGCAGCACTTTTTGCAACCGAAAAGTGTCTTTCCAAAGTGTAATCCATGTTGCCAAATCCGGCGTAATAAGCTTGAGTGAGAAACAGTAAAATCGGAGATAAAAAACCAATTAACGGGATCAAACCAAACAAAAGAAATAAAATGGTAAAAAATATTTCACGAAGAATATTTCGCAAAGAAATTCTAATTCCCCGAACGATATCGTGAATCGCTCCCGAAAAATTGAAGGGCGTGGATTGTTTGCTTCCGGTAATGCTTTTTTCTACTTTTTCAGACAAAAAACTCATAAAAGGCGAAGCAAGGATCAGCACGAGATATTTGAATAGAATGATGCCTAATAATCCGACCAACAATCCTCCTACCCATGTTGAAATATTCGAAATAACAGAACTGCCCCAATCCCAGGGATACCAAGAAAGTAACATTTGGCCTACATTGTCAGACAAGCTCCAC
>JANQFJ010000153.1 GCA_028277915.1 Saprospiraceae bacterium | reverse complement strand
AACCCGGTTTGGTTGGGTTTTTTTCCTCCGTCACCGAAAAAGGCTTTACTGGATACAAGATAAGAAGATCTATCCCATTTGAGTTTTTTTAGGATTTCGCCCATTACGACTTCGGATTTTCCTTTCGCATAAATCTCTGCATTGTCAAAAAAATTAACTCCTTTTTCATAAGCCATTGCCATTAGATTTTCGGCAGTGGAATTGTCAATTTGTTTTCCAAAAGTCAGCCATGAGCCAAAAGAGAGCATGCTGACCTGCAAACCTGATTTGCCTAATTGTTTGTACTGCATTTATTGATGTTTGATTGATTAAAAATGCCTGAGGAAAGATACGAAAAGATTGAATTATACGAATTCTAAAATAAATTCAATCAAAAAATGACAGTATTATTAGCACTCCGGGAGTTTTCTTTATTCTCAATATGTTTTATCGATTTGATGCCTGTAATTTCTTATGCCTTCGGCATCATATTTGATTGATATATTAAAGATTTTTATGTTTTGTTATTATACCAGTATTTTAACAGGTTTTGCAATCATAAATTCATTTACAAAATTCAATTCATTTTATTATCCACACTATTTCACTCATGAAGAAAATATATTTGTTCTTCTTTCTTTCATTTTTGTTTGCTGCACTAAATGCTCAGGAATCTTCAATAGATGAATTAAAAGAATCCCTTAGTTCACTCGATTCGAAAGCAAAAGTCGATCAACTTAATAAGATATCAAGGCAATTAAAGGACTCTGGTTCTTATGATGCTATCACCTATGCACAGGAGGCGCATGACCTTGCTATTGATATTCAATACAAACAGGGAAAAGCAAATGCTTGTGATAATCTCGGACTGGCATTCTTATCAAGAAATGATTATAAAAATGCAATGACTCACTTCGTTGAAGGACTCAAAATCAGAAATGAACTTAATGATAAAAAGGGCATTGCTTCGTCTAAAAATAATATTGGTTGGGTCTTTTGCTTACAGGAAGATATGAACAGTGCAATGATCAATCTGACAAGTGCACTGGAAATTCGAACCGAAATAAATGATCTTGAAGGTGCTGCTGAAACCCATGAAAACATTGGTTATGTTCACTTATTTCAGAAAATTTATGGAAGTGCTCGTGAAGAATATGCACAAGCTTTAGCGATCAGACTTGACCTGGAACAATTAGAAGAAGCTGCAAAACTCGCTTCTCACCTTGGAAAGATTGCTAGTGATATGGGAGACCATGAAGGTGCTTTGGCATATTACAACCAATCGTTGAATCTCAATAATGCCACTAATGATATTGAAGAAATTGCCAATGATTATAATAATATCGCACTAGTTTATCTGGAGCAAGCTAAGACATCGGTTTTGGACAAAGAAGAATTTCTTGAAGAAGCGTATGATGCAAATATGGCTGCTTTTGAAATTCGAAAAAAACAAGAAAGCAAATTGCCCCTAGCAGAGTCTTATAAAAATTTTGGTTTGGTATTCCTTGCAATGGAAAAAGAGGAAGAAGGAATTAAAAATCTTGAAAAAAGTGCAGCGATTGTAAAAGAAATTGGTCCTGAGCCAGGAACTCAAGCCATTTATAAAAATATTTCAGATGCTTACTTTTCCATCAAAAATTTTGAAAGAGCATATCGATATCAACTGAAATATTCTAATAATCGGGATGTCATTTACAACAATGAAAAGTCAACGGCTTTGCTTGATTTGACAACGAAATATGAATCAGAATTTGCTGCCGAAAAGCAAAAACGACAAATAGAAACACTTGAAAACGAGAAAAAAGTAAGTTCGAAAATCCGTTCTTTCTTATTAGTGATGGTAGGATTAGGATTACTTTTAGTAATGGTATTATTTTTCAGTTATCGAAGTAAGCAACGTGATAATAAATTGTTGCTACATAAAAATGAAGAAATCAATCGCCAAAAATCGGAAATCGATGCTAAAAATGTTGAATTAAAAGAAAAACATGACAATCTGGATGATCTCAATCAAAAACTCGTCACCGAAATGGCAGAACGTGAATCTATTGAACAATCATCTTTTGCAAGAGATCGCTTTTTAGCTACGATGAGTCATGAAATGAGAACGCCAATGAATATCATTATTGGTCTTACTCACTTGCTATTGAGTGAAGACCCAAGAGAAGACCAAATCGAACACCTACGTACTTTGCAGTTTTCGGCAAACAATCTCGTTGTTTTTATTAATGATATATTAGATTTTTCAAAAATTGAAGCAGGAAAATTAACTCTTGAAAACCGGGAGTTTAATCCAAAAGAAACTTTTGAAGAAATCGTCAACCGATACGGGCTTTCGGCAAAAGATAAAGGCTTAATGTTAAATTGTAGATTTGATGATAAAATTCCTGATATGTTATTAGGAGATAGTGCAAGACTCAATCAGATTTTAACTAATTTAACAACCAATGCTATTAAATTTACTGAAAACGGAGCTGTTGAATTGGATATGATGATGTACGAGTTGAGTAGTACAGAGGCTACTTTACTGATCACAGTGCAAGATACGGGCGAGGGGATAGATCCAGAACAGCTTTATGAGATATTCAATAAATTTTCAGAAAATACGGATGAAAACATTTTTGATGGATATGCAAATTCGGGACTTGGATTAGCAATAACAAAACGGTTGATCGATCTCCAAAACGGCAAAATAGAAGTCGAAAGTGCACCAGGTCATGGTACTAAGTTTACTGTATTACTGCCGTATAAAATAATAAAGAAAATCCCAACTGGAAATAGAAGCGAAACCCCAACAGAGGAAAGCGAAAGGTCCTATGACCACTTGGCAGGTAATCGAATTTTGCTAGTCGAAGACAATAAAATCAATCAACTTGTTGTCGCTAATATGTTGAAGAAACTTGGCATAGAGGTTATTACAGCTGATCATGGTTTGGAAGCCCTTGATGAATTTACGAAACATTATTTTGATTTAGTTTTGATGGACATCCAGATGCCAAAAATGGATGGTTACCGGACAACTGCCGAAATTAGAAAATCTACTGATCCAAGAAAAAGAGATGTTCCGATCATTGCGTTAACAGCCTCAGCCTTTTTAACCGCTAAAGAAAAAGCCAAACTATTTGGAATGAATGATCATGTTGGAAAACCATTTGGCCCTGAGGATTTATTAGACAAAATCAGTGATTGCCTGGCAGTGTACAAATCATAAAATGATCAGAAGAAAAAAAATAATGAAATTTTTCAAATTATAGAATTTAATTGACGAACAGGCGTTCTATCTAAGAACGTATTAAAGTCTTGATGAGTAGAGGCTTTCTGGTTACTCCGGAAGCCTCTGCTTTTTTGTCAAAACCCCAACAAATCCTTCATTCCAAAGCAACCATTTTTATCCTTAATCCACTCAGCAGCTTTGACAGCTCCTTCGGCAAATCCAATCCGGGAATGAGCAGTGTGTTTGATATCAATAGTATCAATTGACGATTCATAAATGATGCTGTGAGTGCCGGGGACTTCATCGATGCGTTTGCTGATTATCGCAAGTTTGTTTTCTTCTGATGTCGTTGTATTTATCCAGTCATTTTTTCGATCAATATTTAAAATGATTCCATTAGCCAAAGTGATCGCCGTCCCACTTGGTGCATCAAGTTTTTGTGTATGATGGATCTCTTCCATCGAAATTTGATAATCAGGAAAATGGTTCATCATTTTAGCCAACTGGCGATTGATTTCAAAGAAAATATTTACACCAATGCTGTAATTAGAAGCGTAAAAGAATGCTCCGTTCTTTTGCATGCACAGCTGTTTGATTTCTTGCATTTTGTCCAACCATCCTGTAGTTCCTGAAACCACGGGTATATTCGATTTCAAACATTTCGAAATGTTGTCAAAAGCAGATTCAGGGCGACTAAATTCAATAGCTACATCAATTTTCTGAAGGTTTTGACTGTTTAAATCATCTTGATTTTGAAGATCTATGACCAGTCCAATTTCGTGTCCTTTTGACAAAGCCAAGCGTTCTATCGTCTTTCCCATTTTCCCATATCCGATAATTCCTATTTTCATAATTTTTGTTCAAAAGTAGTTTTTAACGAAATGATTTTATAGAAAACTGTTTGAAACTTCAATTTTTCTTATACTGATCCACGATTCACTTTCTATTGAATTATGAAATTTTGTGAGTGAAGTGATTTTGAATTGAATGATGTTTTAAACTTGCCTTTTGACAAAGTGCTTGTAAATGACAAGCTCGAAAGTTTGTCCTGAAACTAAATCTTCTAAATAGTTTACTTTTTTACACCATTTATGTTAAATTTCAGAGCTGTCAATATTTGAACTGAAAGTATATATTAGACTCGTTGAATATTCATCTACAGTATCAATATTGGTATTTAAATTATCGTTTTTGTAAATCAATTTTACAATGTAAATTTGAGATTCCAAAGAAACATATTATATAATCGTATAAAAAACCTATAAAGCAAATGTCAGAAAACAAAAATATAAGCAAATCAGCGGTTGCTTCAAGCAACAATGATAACAGAGAAGGCAAGTGCCCGTTTATGCATGGAGAGTTCAAACATACTGCTGGTGGCGGTACTTCAAACCGAGACTGGTGGCCAAATCAGTTGAGATTGAATATTCTTCGTCAACATCCTCCCCAAGCCAACCCTATGGGTGAGGATTTTAACTATGCAGAAGAATTTAAGAAATTAGACTTGGGAGCTGTAAAGAAAGACTTGTACGATCTGATGACTGATTCTCAGGATTGGTGGCCAGCAGATTATGGTCACTACGGACCATTCTTCATTAGGATGGCATGGCATAGTGCAGGCACCTATCGTATTGCCGATGGGCGTGGTGGTGCAGGATCTGGTACACAACGTTTTGCACCACTCAACAGCTGGCCTGACAATGCGAATCTCGATAAGGCACGATTGCTTCTCTGGCCAATCAAACAGAAATACGGAAAGAAGATTTCCTGGGCGGACCTGATGATCCTTGCGGGAAATTGTGCACTTGAATCGATGGGGTTTCAAACTTTAGGATTTGCTGGCGGTCGAGAGGATGTGTGGCATCCTGAAGAGGATATTTATTGGGGGCCTGAGACTGAATGGCTTGGTGACAAGCGGTATTCGGGTGATAGAGAGCTCGAAAATCCTTTGGGTGCTGTTCAAATGGGCCTAATATACGTGAATCCTGAAGGCCCGAATGGAAATCCTGATCCAATAGCAGCTGCACAAGATATTCGTGAAACATTTGGACGCATGGCCATGAACGATGAAGAGACGGTTGCACTTATTGCCGGAGGGCATACATTTGGTAAAACTCACGGTGCCGCTCCTGTGGAGGATCATGTAGAACGTGAGCCTGCCGCTGCAAGTATTGAAGAGCAAGGGCTTGGCTGGAAAAATAATTTTGGTACTGGTAAAGGGAAAGACACGATCACAAGTGGACTCGAGGGGGCATGGACCTCTACACCAACAAGGTGGAGCAATAATTTTTTCTGGAATCTGTTCGGATATGATTGGGAGTTGACAAAAAGTCCTGCAGGAGCTCATCAATGGATACCTAAAGGGGGTATAGGTGCGGATTCAGTACCTGATGCACATGATTCTTCCATACGTCACGCCCCAATTATGCTTACGACAGATTTATCCTTGCGATTTGACCCTGTTTATGAAAAAATATCAAGACGATTTTATGAGAATCCTGTCGAGTTTGAAGAAGCGTTTGCCCGCGCTTGGTATAAGTTGACCCATCGTGATATGGGCCCGAAGACTCGCTGCTTGGGACCAGAAGTACCTGAAGAAGATTTAATCTGGCAGGATCCAATTCCAACGGTCACACATGAACTAATCGACGATAATGATATCGCTACGCTAAAAGGGAAAATACTAAACTCAGGATTGTCTGTTTCACAACTGGTATCTACCGCTTGGGCGTCAGCTTCTACATTCCGTGGCTCCGACAATCGTGGTGGCGCAAATGGTGCGCGGATTCGTCTTGCACCTCAGAAGAATTGGGAAGTCAACAATCCAGCTCAACTGGCAAGTGTTCTTGATATACTCGAAGGAATTCAGAATGAATTCAAAGAAGCTCAAACAGGAAACAAGATGGTTTCACTCGCCGACCTGATCGTTTTGGCAGGATGTGTAGGTGTCGAAAAGGCTGCAAAAGACGCTGGTCATGAAATTACAGTGCCATTTACTCCGGGACGAGCTGATGCATTGGCTGAGCAAACTGATGTAGATAGCTTCCAAGTGCTCGAGCCAATTGCAGACGGTTTCCGCAACTATAAGGAAAGCAAGTGTGAAGTTTCAGCGGAAGATATGATGGTTGACAAGGCGCATTTGCTTACATTGACTGCGCCTGAAATGACTGTTCTTGTTGGTGGTATGCGTGTGCTCAATACAAACTTTGATCGGTCTCAGCATGGTGTCTTTACAAAGCGTCCAGAGACTCTTACAAATGACTTCTTTGTGAACTTGCTCGACATCCGGACAAAATGGAAAGCGACTTCTGAAGCTGAAGAATTATTTGAGAGTCGTGATCAGGTTTCTGGAGAAGTAGAGTGGACTGGTACACGCGCAGATCTAATTTTTGGCTCAAACTCTGAGCTTCGCGCAATTGCTGAAGTTTATGCGAGCCAGGACAGTCAGGAGAAATTTGTCCGGGATTTTGTGGCAGTGTGGGCTAAGGTAATGAATCTTGATCGCTTTGATATTGTATAATTTCAATGCATTATTGAATGGCTGAAGAAATGGTATAATAGAGAATTGTTTTTTGAAAAAAAGTGGTCTTTCAACAGGCCACTTTTTTTATTTCAATCTTTTTGTTGATTTCCATCAGTGTTTTAATGCCCAATACTCTTCCAATTTTTTTCTCTGAATTAGCAGCTCCATAATAAATTTCTCAGATAGGTAACTTTATTCAAAGTAGGCATAGAAATTAAAACACCTTTAAGATTTTATGAGTAGCATTTTTTATGTGATATTTTTTAGCAATTGTTATTGAGTCACTGCTACTTTTTCCGGTATGATAGATTCCAATTTTTCAATCACATAATCAATTTCTTCTTTTTTGTTGTGATGTGAAAATGAAAACCTGATGTTTTTGCGATCCGGATCACTTTTTATAGCTGTAATAACATGAGAACTTTTTTCCGCTCCTGAACTACAGGCACTTCCACCAGAAGCACTTATGCCAAGAATATCCAGGTTGAGTAATAATAACTCTGATTTTGGAGATGTAGGAAATGAAACACTCAGGATTTTAAAATGAGATAAACCATCGTAATCTCCACTAAACTTAATATCGCTGAACGATGAAGTCAATTTTTTGATAAAATAATTCTTCAATTCAATGATATGCTCAGCTCTTTGTTGCATATTCTCGCAGGAGAGTTGTAGTGCCTTTGCCAATCCGACGATACCATAAATATTTTCAGTTCCACCTCTCATATTTCGTTCCTGAGCACCACCATCTATAAATGGTTTCAAGCTATTATTGCTATTTATATAAATAAAACCACAGCCTTTAGGTCCATGAAATTTATGAGATGAGCCTGTTAGAAAATTGATTTTGCCTTTGGATACATCGATAGGGTAGTATCCCATAGTTTGTACAGTGTCAGTATGGAACAATGCACCATATTTTTGGCAAAGCTCTCCAACTTGATCGATATCCATAATGGTCCCAATTTCGTTATTGGCATGCATCAGGGAAACAAGGGTTTTTTCATCGCTGGCAACAAGAAATTCTTCCAATTGGTCCAAATTGATCCTGCCTTTAAAATCTACTTCAAGAAAGTCTACAGCTACTGCATCAGCATCCAAACTTTCAATCGCATGTAAAACACAGTGGTGCTCAATGGGGGAAGTTATAATTCTTTTAACACCAAGATCTCGGACTGAACATTTAATCGCCATGTTGTTAGACTCTGTTCCTCCAGAGGTGAAAAATACTTCACCAATAGAAGCATTGATACAATTTGCAACTGTTTTTCGGGCTTCTTCAATCAATGAACGAGATTTTCTCCCTTCTGAGTGAATGGAGGAAGGATTACCATAATTTTCAGACATGACCTTGGTCATTGCTTCAATAACAGGAGTTTCAATTGGTGTTGTAGCAGCATTGTCTAAATAAATCCTCATCGTTGTATTAGTTTTTTTAATATTTATGCAAATATATATAAAACAGTATTTAAGTTAAATTAATTTCAAACCAATGTTTAGACATTTTATTCTCAATCCCTGGATCTTGTTTATGAGTAAATTCATTGGTTTTAATTTCGTATTGATAGTCTTTTTTCCAGTCGTGATGGTTTTCAGCAAGTTGTCTGATGGCATCAAGTATGAAGAATAATTCTTCATTTGTCATAACCGGATGGATTGAAAGTCTGATCCAGCCTGGCTTTTCCAGTAAATTGCCAATATTGATCTGATTGGTTATCTTTTTTGATTTTTCATGAGAGACATGCAGCAAATAATGTCCGTATGTTCCAGCACAGGAACAGCCTCCTCTAACCTGAATCCCGAAGCGATCATTCAAAAGTTTAACTCCCAGGTTATAATGCATGTCATCAATGTAAAAGGAAATAACACCCAAACGGTTTGGAATGTTGTCAGCCAGAATATGCAAACCATCAATTTCTGACAATCCTTTCCATAATATTTGCAGCATTTCATCTTCGCGTTGTAGAATATTTTTTACCCCCATTTTCTCTTTCAATTTGACGCAAAGTGCAACACGCATCGTTTGTAAAAAGCCAGGTGTCCCACCATCTTCACGCGCTTCGATTTGTTCGAGGTATTTGTGCTCTCCCCAGGGGTTTGTCCAGTCAACTGTGCCACCGCCGGGATTGTCAGGTATTTTATTATTATACAATTTTTGGTCAAAAATCAGAATACCGGAGCTTCCAGGGCCACCCAAAAATTTGTGAGGTGAAAAATAAATTGCGTCCAGATGTTCTTCTTCGTTTTCAGGGCGCATATTTATTTCAATATAAGGAGCGGAACATGCAAAATCCACAAAGCAAAGCCCATCATTTTTATGCATGATTTTAGCAACTTCATGATAAGGCGTTTTGACGCCGGTTACATTAGAACAGGAAGTGATAGCAGCGATTTTTACTTTTCGGTCTGTAAATTCTTTTAACAATTCTTCAAGGTGAGAAAGATCCATCAAGCCTTCCTCATTGGCATTAATTACTCGTACATCCGCAATGGTCTCCAACCAGGATGTTTGATTAGAATGATGCTCCATATGACTACAAAAAACAATTGGACGCTCGATTATTTTATCGTCAAACATTGGTTGAAAACGCTCATGAAGCTTTAATCCCAGAATTCTTTGGAATTTGTTGATCACTCCTGTCATTCCAGAGTTAGAAGAGATCAAAATGTCCGAATCAAAGGCACCAACATGTTTTTTAATAATTTTTTTGGCTTCTTGATATGCGTTGGTCATTGAACTGCCCGTCACTGTTGTTTCAGTATGTGTATTTCCCACAAAAGGACCGATTTCATTTTTCAAAATATCTTCAATAGGTGCATATAACCTTCCGCTGGCAGTCCAATCAGCATAAATGATTGGCTTGTTGCCAAATGGAGTTTCAAAACGTTGATTTATCCCAACGACATGCTTTCTGAAGCTTGAAAAATATTGTTCTAGTTGGGAAGTTGTGTAGTTTACAGTCATTACCGGATCAATTATTTAAAACAAAAACAATTGCAAAAATAACGACTTTCTTATAAAGAATGAGCAGCCATGAATTAAAATGCAAAAAGTTGTCAATCATTTCTTTAGGTAGGAACAATTCCACTTACATTTGAATCCAAAGTTCTGAATTGTCAGATGTTCCGGTATCTGATTCTTTTTTAAGTTCTTTTAAAATTTCGTTGATGTCTGTTTTTATCTTATTTGCGAGATTATTGGCAATAACCTCCGAAGAGCTTTCAGAGTAGATCCTGATGATGGGTTCTGTGTTTGACCTTCTCAGGTGAATCCAATCCGATTCAAATTCAATTTTTAATCCGTCAATAGTATTGATTTTATTTTTGCTGTATTTTAAGCGTAATTTTTCAAACAAAGCATCTAAATCAGTCTCTGGAGTCAACTGGATTTTATTTTTTGAAATCGTATAAAACGGATAAGTTCTTTTTAAAAAAGAAATGGGTTTTCCAAATTTCACAAGGTAAGAAAGAAAAAGAGCGATCCCTGCCAAGGCATCTCGGCCATAATGCAATTCTGGGTAAATAATTCCTCCGTTTCCTTCTCCGCCAATTACAGCGTTGATGGATTTCATTTTTTCAACAACATTTACTTCACCTACAGCAGATGCCTCGTATTGGACTCCATGTTTTTGACAAACATCCTGAAGGGCTTTTGTTGACGAAAGATTTGAAACTGCCGGGCCCGGAGTTGCTTGAATAATATAATCGGCCACAGCAACCAGTGTATATTCTTCTCCAAACATTTCGCCATCTTCATTCACCAAGGCTAAACGATCAACGTCGGGATCAACTGCAATTCCAAGATGTGCTTTGTGAAAAGTCACCGCATCCGAAAGGTCTCGGAGATGCTCAGGAAGCGGCTCCGGATTATGCGCAAACCTACCTGTAAGTTCTTCATTTAAAACGATCACCTGACAACCTAGTTGTTCTAACAATGGAACTATCGAAATAACGCCTGTTGAGTTGACACAATCCACGACAACCTTAAATGCCTTATCCTTTACAGCATTCTGATCTACAAGGGGTAATGCAATTATTTTATCAATATGTTTCTGAATATAAGAATCATCAGAAGTATAAGTACCCAAATTGTCAACCTGTGCAAATTCAATGCTTCCGTTTTCAATGTATTGAAGAACTTCTTCACCATCTTGTTTCGAAATGAATTCTCCTTTGTGATTGAGCAATTTCAGTGCATTCCAGTGTTTTGGATTATGACTGGCGGTGAGAATAATTCCCGCGCCGGCATTTTCTTCCGGAACAGCAATTTCAACAGTTGGTGTTGTTGAAAGACCTAGATCCACTACGTTTATACCTAAAGCGCGTAAAGTGTTGACGACTAAATTATTGACGATTTCTCCAGAAATTCTTGCATCGCGGCCAATAACAATTTTAGGATTACTGGTTTTATTGATCACCCACTGTCCAAATGCTGCAGCACATTCTACAATATCTTGAGGGGTAAGGTTTTCACCGGCATTTCCTCCTATTGTACCTCTGATTCCGGAAATCGATTTTATTAGAGCCAAGTTGTTTTGTGTTTTGATTTTTTGAAATTAAAATTGAAAATCCAGCAAATGGGAATTTCATATTTTCAAACCTGTCAAACATTTTAAAAATCAATATGAGTTTTTAAATTGCTTGTAAAAATGCGGTTGCAAAAATATAAAAATCATTTACTTAATCGAATATTTCATTTCAATTTGAAAAGAAATTAACAAATAAGAATTTTTCATAAGAGGATACGTATATTTGCTGCTTAAGTTTTAAAATATTCGGTTGGTGAAATCTTCTATTTGATTTTCTTGTAAAATGTACCATAAGTTTAAAATTTTAAGAGTTAATGACCGAACTTCTCGAATTGGATCAAACACTTTTTTTTCTGATAAACGGTGAATGGCATAATGCATTTTTGGATATGATTATGCCCTATTGGAGAAACAAACTGTTTTGGTCGCCTTTGTATGTTTTTCTTTTATTTTATATTCTCTTGAATTATAAGCTCAAAGGTTTTTATTTCATTTTGTTGCTCGCAGCGGTCATTACTGTTGCAGATACTACGAGTAGTAAAATCATTAAAAAAAGTGTCCAGAGAATTCGTCCCTGTAATGATGTAAAAGTTAAGAAAAATGTTCAACTTTTGGTTCGTTGTGGCAGTGGATACAGCTTTACATCTTCTCATGCCACAAATCATTTTGCAGTGGCCACGTTTTTAATATTTACTTTGTTTCGGCGCTATCGTTGGGCTAAAATTGCATTGATATTTTGGGCGGCAAGTATCGCATATGGGCAGGTTTATGTGGGTGTGCATTATCCATTGGATGTGTTGTCGGGCGCTTTTTTAGGAATAATTGTGGGGATTTTGTTTGTCATGATTTATAGTCGTTTTGGAGCGTTTAAGATTGTGGAATTTTATAGGAAATAAAGGAAAAAAAGAGGATGGAAGATAGGAAAACGGATGAAGGGAGGATGTGCGGATTTTTTGATGTACGGATGATTTTCTCGCAACTGCCAGCTGAATCCTTGATTTAAGAGAGAGTCGCACAAATAAACTAAAATACTCATAACCAATAATTTATAACTAATAACTCATAGACCATTCAATGAATTTTTGGGAATATTTTACTTTGTTCTTTGTAGTAATTCTAGGTGGAGGAATCGCTTTTTATTTCCAGAAAAGTAACAAAACTGCCCTGCAATTGGTCTTGTCCTTTTCAGGAGCATATATTCTAGGCATATCCGTTCTTCACCTCATGCCAGGTGTCTTTGCTGATGGAAGTCAACAGATTGGTTTATGGGTATTGGTCGGCTTTTTTATACAAATATTCCTGGAGCAGTTATCAGGTGGAGTAGAACACGGTCATATTCATCCCGCGCATAATGCCAATGCAGGATTTGCCATTCAGGTGATGATTGGCTTGTGTATTCATGCTTTTATGGAAGGAATGCCTTTGGAAAATTATGAGGAGTTTCATAGCCTGACCCTTGGTGAAGACCACGATCATAACCATTTATTGTACGGTGTGTTGATGCACAAAGCACCTGCAGCTTTTGTTTTGGTGCTTTTACTGAGAATTTCAGGTTTTAAAAACGCTATTGTTGTTACATGTCTTTTACTTTTTGCCTGCATGTCACCCATGGGAGCAGGTATGACGAAATGGTTGGAAAAAATGAATTTGCTGGATGTTGATATTATGAAAATTATTGTGGCGATTGTGATTGGCAGCTTTTTACATATTTCTACAACTATTTTGTTTGAAATTGAGAGTCCCGGAGAGCATAAAATCTCATTGAAAAAATTCGCTGTTATTGGTTTTGGTTTACTTGCTGCATTGGCGACAATTTTGTGATTTCTCTGATTTTTTGAAAATTTTTAAAAATAAAATAAATTCATACAACCATTAGGACGTTTAAATAACTCATTTAATCAGATCGCAAACGAATATCCTAATGCCTTTTACCATCAGCATGACAGAAGCTGGACTAATTGACGCGTGCATTGCCAATGATCGATTGGCTCAAAAAAAATTGTATGATCGTTATAAAAAAGCGATGTACACTTTGGCGTATCGTATCACGGGTGATTTTGAACTGGCTGATGAAGCCTTGCAGGATGCTTTTTTAAATGTTTTTCGGAACATTTCGAAATTTCGGCGAGAATCAACTTTAGGGGCCTGGATCAAAACCATTGTGGTCAGAACTTCCATTAAAACTATAAAAAAGAAAGTGTCTTTTGAATCTTTTGAAGATTACAAAAGCGGCGGAGAATTTGTTGATTGGGGCGATCATTTGGCAATGGATTATCTCGAAAAAGCGATCAAATCATTACCCGAAGGTTATCGTGCGGTTTTTGTTCTAATAGAAGTTGAAGGATATGCGCACAAAGAAGTGGCTAAAATGCTTGAAATTTCTGAAGGTACATCGAAATCACAATTGTATCATGCTAAAAGAAAGTTACGGGATTTGCTAAAATCTTTTGATTTGAGTTATTAAATCGTTTTTTAAAAAATGCAAGAAAAAAATAAACATATCCTGGAAAAAGCTATTCAAAAGCTGCCTCAGTACAAACCGGAATCCTTGGTATGGCTTGCGATTGATGCGGAGTTGGAGGTGATGGAAAAGGAAAGTAGTTTGCAAAATGCGATCAATGAATTACCAACTTACAATCCTGCGGATGCTTTATGGGAAAATATCGACGCTAGTTTGGAGGTGGATCAGAAAAAAGCAAGAAGGGTGTTTTGGCTCAAAAGAATTTCTTCAGCAGCAGCTGTAATTGCTTTTTTACTCATTGGTAATTTCATTTTCAATCAAAACAATCAGGAAAATGTGACGATCACATATTCTCAGGAATTGATTGAAGAGGATCTTTTTAAGCAGGATTGGGATGAAGACGATGATGCTTTTGAGACGGTTATGGCGTTTTGCAAAACAGAAAATATTGTTTGTCAATTGCCGGAGTTCGTTGTTTTAAAATCGGAATTGGAAGACTTGAATGATGCAAGAGAAGAACTGAAACAGGCATTAGAACATTATGGAACAGATGCTGAATTGATTGCTCAATTGACGCAAATCGAGCATGATCGCTCCGATATTTTGAAAAAAATGATCGCGAAAATTTAAATTAACTAGAACTTGAATAGAAATTATTTTTTAATAAATTAAAAGGCATTTAAAAATGAAAAGGAGCCTTTTTTTAAACTGTCTGGCTATACTTATTCTTTTTTCCTTTGATGCTCAATCACAAGGAGTATTGGAAGTGGTGACCAAAAAGATTGAGAAAACACTCGATTTTTTTGACGATTACAAACTCAATATCGAAGGTGAAAAAGCGGATGTTTTGATTAATACCTGGGGAGAATCAAAGGTGAAAGTTGAACTGGAGCTGGTTTCAAAACATTCAGATAAACGAGTTGCGAAAAAGGATTTGGAAGTGATCAAATACGTGATTGAGCGTCGTGGTAAAATTATTTTCATTCAAAATACCATGGAAGTTGAAGAAAGTAGCAAAAAGACACGTTCCAGCCTGCATGCTCATTATGTCATCACTATTCCTGAACAATGTCCATTGAACCTGAAAAATCACTTCGGAAACGCTGACATCAATGATCTCAAAAAACAAGTGGTCATCAATAGCGAATATTGTAAAATCAAACTGACAAATATTGAAGGAGACATTTCCATTGAAACGCGGTTTGGTGATGTCATCGGAAATGGTCTGGCTGGAAATGTTAATATTCTTTCTGCTCGCTCGGATATTACACTGACTCGCCTCAAAGGCAGTATTGATATCCAGGCAAATTACGGAATGATAAAAATCGATGCTGATAAAAGCCTGATCGACTTAAACATCGTAGCTGAAAAGTCAGACATCATGTTTCTCAATCCGGCTGCTGAAACTTACAGTTTCAATCTCACCGCACATTATGGCGAAATCGAAGTTCCAAAAACAATGGAATTTGAATTCAAAGAAAAATCACCAAAGATCAACAAAGCAGAACTTCGACTTCCTGTCAATGAAGGTCAGGTTTCGATTCGGACTTCTTTCGGAAATATTGTAGTTGGGCGGGTTGATTTGTAGAGTTCTCAAAAAAAAGACGACTGCGTCGAAGCGCAGCCGTCTTGGGGGGTGGATATGTTCAAATAATGGGATTTCCGTATTTGAATATTCTAACCACCGACTTTACCGCCAATAATGAATGGCTTTGTGCCATCCTGCAGTAAGTATTCCTCTCCATCGTCTGTCACATAAAATATCTGTACTTCGTAGTTTTTGCCGGTGCGGTTTTGATTGTTGTAGTATGCGATTTCTACTAAATTGCCATCATACTTGAAAGTCACTCCTTTGGTATCGATGTTACTGTTTGGGAAGTTTGGATTACTCTCGATGTACGAAAGGATTTCATGTGTATCTGAATCTACAATTTTGACTTTGAAAGTTTCATCCAACAACATCTTCAGGTCATTGTGTACCAAGTGGAATTCAATGATGGTATATCGCCATTTGCTGTTATGTTTTTTGATTTTAGCCAATGGGCGGCCATAGCGTTTCTTTTTTGCAAATATGTTTTGGAAATTAATTCTGGTATTGTTGACAATGTCCGTAATTCTTTTGAAACGCGCTTCACTAACCTGTCGGTCTAAGAGTTCTGCCTCAGTAGCCTGATGTGCTACAATCTGTTGTTCTCTTACGATATTGAGATTTTGGATTTGTTGTCGAAGCTCTGCTTTTTCACTTTCGAGCTTCATGATAAGATTTTTATCCACTTCATCTTTTCGGGAAAGTTCAGCGATGTGTTTTCTAAGTGCTACGTAATCTTTTTCAACTTTTTTGAGTTGGGATTTAATTGTTTTGATGGTCTTATTTTGCTTTCTGACTTTCTTTTTCAAATAAGCTAATTCTGATTTCAATTGAACCAGACTATCCCGTACTTCTTTCAGCTTATCTCTTAAGATCAAATTGTCATCAGCCAATATGATATTTTGTTGAGTTTCCAGTTCCAGCGATTCCTCCAAAAACTGATTCTCTTTCTGCAGGTTTTTGTTGGTCAATTTCTCTTTTTTGATCGTATTGAATTGATACGCTGAGAATGCACTCATGCCTATGATCAGCACGGTTCCAAATAAAATGGGTAATACTTTGCTCATGGTGTAAGGGCGATTTATTAATTAAATTATATTAATTTTTTAAATGTATTTAGGTGTTGATTTTCTTTGATGCAGGAATTTCTCAATCAGAAATTCCTGCATATTTCAGTGCAATTCCGTGGTTTTAAATCACCTCCTTGCGTTACTTGTTTAAGCTTGATTCTGTTATACTGTTTTAAAATGAATTGGTTTCGGCTTTATGGATAGTCTTCCAGCAATTCGACTTTAAATTGCAGTTCCTGAAAATTTCTGGAAATAGTCAACTCCAAAGCTTTTTTGAAAAAGATACTTTTATCTTTTTTTGCATTGCTGTTTTCAAGGCCAGAAAAATAAAAAACCGTTTGTCCATTTATATTTTCAATTCTTTCAAATCGAACCAAATCATCTGGATCTAAAAAGTGATTATTTTCTAAAAATGTATTTAAAGCATCTTTTAAATAATCCCCCGACGGGTTCTGTATTTTTATTGGCCGGTACCGGAGTTTGGATGAAACTGCATCATAGTCATATATCATTATAATATTATTGGTAGAATCTGGTTGTGAATTAACTTTTTTGCGATTTAAAAGGTTTTCTTCCAATTTGTCATTGATCTGCTCTTCGGTTTCAACACATCCGTTAATAATCAATAAAATCCAGAAAAAAAATAAATTAAAAACATCAACTCGTTTCATGTCATACCACTCATTATGAAAAAGATTAAAGTGTAATGCTTTGATTAATAATCAAACACATATTGTGATTCAGCAAATATTATTCCATTGTTTAATGTAAGTCAAACTTTAATAAATAAATCAGTTTAAAACGGTTTGCACATTTTAAAAAACAATTATATTAGCAAAGAATTGACCTAACCACAATTACTTATTAGTGATCGAGAATCATCAAACAACTTCAAATATTTTAATGGTTCGTCCGGCCAATTTTGGTAAGTCG
>JANQFJ010000152.1 GCA_028277915.1 Saprospiraceae bacterium | reverse complement strand
TCCTTTTGGTGATCCATAAATCAATTCTTTTTATCAATAATACAAAAAAAGGTTTGATCTGTTTTAGACCAAACCTTTTTAATCATCTAAAAAATATTTTATTTAAATATCAACTTTTCGGCAATAATGCCTTCTTCAAAACGCACCTTCGCAATATAAATCCCAGGAGGTATGTTATTTCGGTTCAATTGATAATTATTGGAATTGATACTTTGAATTCTTTGCATCAACCGACCACTGATATCGTACAATTCCAAATCGAGAATTTGCTCTTTTTCAGCCTGGAAGTTAACATATTGTCCTGCAGGATTAGGGGCCAATGTCAGTCCAATTGAATTTGCATCAATTAACTCTTCTACAGATACAGGCGTACAAGCAAAACCTTGAATGTTTTCCAGATCAAGGGCAAGATAAGAGCGCGGAGCAAAAAGAGCTATTAAAGTATCTATATACCGATCAGCTTTGTCTATTGACATATCGGGATTAGTTAGGGATGCTACATCATGAAATGATGTATTTCCGGTAGGGTCTACTAAAAGATTAGGGATTGTACTCCAGAAAGCAGCATCCCAAAATTCCCATGGAGCAGATTCAGGACTTGGACGGTGTATTGCCCATAAATTTGGCTCTGCATACATTTGTCCTAATACAGCTTGATCGATAGGGTCATTATGAATTAAAGGATCGTCAAAAATATCATTAATTCCCAATGCATTGGCTCTTTCAATAACACATTTCGAACCGGCAACATCCACCACCGGGTCATTATTTGTAGGTACAACTACAAGACCTTCGCAATCTGTCAAACCCGTATTAGGATCTATTCCAAAGGGAGCAAAAGGATCATTGACGACATGTGCGCTTGCCATTGGAATTGAATTAGTATCTATCCAACTGGAATCACCCAAAGCTCCTCCTGCGTTGAAAGCAAACTGAATGTCTGAAGGCCATCCCACGTGATTTGGAACATTTATAGCTGCTTGCATCTCGCCATAAATATCACCTACAATTGCAGTATTTATATAAGGAGTACCATCGATAGGATCCTGAAATTTTGGAATATTGACTTCTTCCTGCGAATCGAGTGTAGCACATACAAAAGAGATATAACCTCCCGTGCCTTGTCCAAATGCAGAAATTTTACATGGAGATATTCCATAAGGGTTGCCGCCATCTTGCCATAATAACCAATTGAAACGAATAAATGCCCTGGTATCTTGTAGGCTCCTATAAGCAGCATTGATCAATTGATTTCTTCTAATTTCAACTGTTGAAGCAAGAGGGTTCCATCCTTGTCTATATTCAATAGCTGCGACCACATAACCCATCTTCGCAAGTCTTTTACAAGATTCAACAACAGCGTAATCCGATTTACTACCAGTAGGTTGTCCGTTGGCAAAGGTTGGTGGGCCCGCCGGCAAAAAACTTCCAGTATGCAAATAAATAATAAATGGGCGGTTTGTTTCAGTATCTCCAAAAGGCATATAATAATCTGCATAAAGTGAATCCAATGAAGGAGGATCAGTTATAACGGTAATATTTTGGGAGTATAAAACGTCACTGACAACAACAGCAGAATCAAAGACTTCTTCCAGATATCGTTGGGCATACATCTGTGATACTGTGAACAATAGCATGATTGTGGTAAAGAAAGTTTTCATAAAGTTGAATTTTTACTTAAAAGTTATAAAATAATATTTTACATACATTTCCAGGTTCAATGATTAATCAATTTTAATTATTTTTATTCCACTCGTATAGCAAGGAAATATAAGCCATGCGACCTACACGAGGTCCGCCATAAACTTGGAACTGCTTTTTGTTAGGCACATTTGAAGCACCAATTTTTAGTATAGTTTTCAGTTTTTTGAATTTATAATTTAATTGAGCATCCAATAAATCATAAGTGGGAATCTCACCTGTAAATTGAGGAGATCCTTCAAATAGAAAACCTTGCACCCATTTATAATTTACATTGAAACCAAGGTTTCTTATTGAAGTACTACCTATATTAATTACTAAATCTCTTCCAGATAAGCTAATATTATATTTATGTTCAGGAGTATTAAATGCTGGTATAATCGGATCGTCTGTTCCTTTTTTATTTAATATGTTCCAGGAATAATTTCCGGCTAGGACAAAGTACTTCGGGAAATAATAATTAAGGCCAATCGAAAATCCCTGAGTTGTAACCCTGTTTTGAGCATTTGCTGCTATACGATAAGGCTGTACACTTATTGGCAGGAATGGCGGAAATGGGCTGGTTTCAACAGCAGCTGCAAATTTATAACCAATAAAATCATCATAAAAACTGTAATAATATCCTGCATCCACCCAAATTTTATCAAATAAAGTAGCACGATAGCCAATCTCAAATGTTTTGACTTTTTCAGGCTGAATACCAGGTTCATTAAAATAAACAAGTGTATCCGGATTGAGTGTCTCGAAATAATCTAACAGTGATTCAATTGTTACAATACTATCAACACCATTAGCATTTCCAAGAAGTATAGCCCTTCCGACGTTGTAATAAAGATATTGATCCGTCAAAGTAGGATTTCGAATTGCTGAAGAAAACGATACCCTTAAATAATGATTTTCATTTGGAGTATAAACTAGAGATGCAGCAGGCGAAAATAAGTAGTCGAAGTTTTGGTTTTTATCCATTCGACCGGTTAAATTCAATTTTAACTGATTTTGTGCAAACTTCATTTCCAGACCTCCATAAACTCCATATTCCCAATTTGAAATTTTTCGACCCATGGTATCCAGAAAAATAGTACCTCTGGAATCAGGTGTGTATTGACGATAATTAGCACCTACGATAATATCACCGAACAACGGAGTAAATTTATATTCTCCGTGAACGTGATACAAGTCTGATTTATCATAAAAACGAGTGCCGGGATTAATTGTATCAGAAGGTAAAGTAGATGTGATTCTATTAAATTCTGCTTCGAATTCTGGTGTCCCGGGTTCTAAAAAGGGAGATCCATAGGTTGGATTATCATTTTGGTTAACAAAATTTTGTGTTTCTAAATGCCATGCAATCAAAGAATCCTGGTTTTGTGCAAGAACAATAGCCTGTGTTTCAAAATCAAACGGAATTCCTGTTGGATACCCTTCAAAGGCTTCAATTCTATCCTTATATGTATTTCTAAAATATGTACTGTAATTACTTGTCCAGCCTGAATTCGTTTTGGAAGCATTTTGAAGCAATAAAGCTGTGAAATATGCATCATAACTTTCACCAGCATCTTCTGTAGTCATGTAGGTCCTGATGAAAAACTTATTGGGTTTTTGTAGTTCAATTTTACCCTGGAAAAACTGAATCCCTTTTAAGCTAAAACGATTTTCTCCCTGGTAAACAGTAGTACCTTCTCCATAATTTACTCCTCCGATTAATTCTACATCATCGGTTATCTTATAATGCAAAGCTAAATTAGCTTTAATGTTGCGTGTATTATAATCAACTAATTCTACTTCTCTATATCCTCTGCGATGGAAGACACCCAATCCAGGAAAATCAAACCTCAAACTTGGGCTGGTCAAAAAATCTCTGGACCTATCAGTGTTTTCATCGCCATAAATATTTACAGCATCATAGCCCCCAGGGTTATCTAATCCAACATCAGATTGATAAGAAGGATCATAATTAGTAGCTTCCCAATCATTGGCTTGTAGGTAAGCAAAGTTGATTTTATAAGCAAACTTGTCAACTCCATCTTTGTTTTTTATAGCATCGGCGTATCGGAAAGCCATTTCATAAAGATTGCGCTCACCCGCTTTAGCCATTACAGAAAGCCCTTTGTGTAAGAAAGGGTTCCGTGATTTCATGCTGATTACTCCGTTGAAAGCATTTGGACCGTAATATGCACTGCTCGCTCCAACGATCAGGTCAACTTTCAAAACATCCAATTCGGGAGAACCCAAAAAATTTCCTAAAGAAAAATTCAAACCAGGAGATTGGTTATCGACACCATCTATGATTTGCAGTGATCTCACTGGACTGGTACTATTGAATCCCCTAGTGTTGACAATAGTGAAGCCAAGGCTTGCAGTAGTTAAATCGACACCTTTTAAAGATCCTAAACCATCATAAAAATTAGCTGCAGGAGTTTCTTTGATAGCTATAAAATCCATCGACTCAACAGTTAGAGGAGACTGCTTTTGTTTATCAGATAACCTTTTTTCAGTAACTTCAACTACGTCAGTGACAATAGCACTTTCAGATAGCTTTAGGTTCAATTTTTCCGATGCATCAGTTAAGGCAATTTCTTTTTCAGTGTAACCAAGGTAAGATACTACTATGGTAAGCGGAAAGTCCAAATCAGTTTTTATCACGAAACTACCATCATAATCGGTTTTGGTACCGATGGAAGTCCCTTTGATTAATACATTTGCACCAATTAAAGGGTCATTATTTCTTTCATCTAAAACTTCTCCTTTGATCGTTGTTTGTCCGAAAGCAAAATTGCTCAAGAATAAAAATGACAGGACTATGAAAATCGATTTATAAGGTAAATGCCTCATAGCTATTTTGGGTTCTTAAATTGTTTTTTATGCTGTTTCAATACATTGCATTTACAATGCATTTGTCCTAAAAACTATTAAATATAATTTAAAAAACTTAAAACTCTGGCGGACTGATCAGATTTCTTATGAGACAATATAGGGAATTTGTATAATATGAATTGTCTATTGCAAAGCTAATTTTGGTATTTTTTAAAAACATCATGCTTACGCCGTCTTTGGCATTTGAAAGCATTGTGACAAAATTGGAGTATCTTCTAAATTGATTTTTGGAATTCAAATTCCACAATTTTTTAGTAAAACCAACTTTAAACTATTCATTATAAAATCGGTTACTTAGATTTAACATTAAAAAGAAAAACTATGAATAAAATCGTATCCCTTATGTTTTTTGTGTTGGTAGCCACTTTTTCATTTTCTCAAAACAACGGGATCATCAAGGGAAGGGTTTCAAATGCAATCAACAACGAACCTATCTCATTTGCCAATATTCTACTGCAAGGGACTGAGAAAGGTGTCGCCACAGATTTAGAAGGGTATTATGAAATCGGCGGTTTATCCCCTGGATTTTATGTTGTGAAAGTGAGCTATTTGGGATTTAAGGATCAGACTATTTTTGAAATCCAGGTTACCAACTCTAAACCTGCTATTGTCAATATCGCTCTGGAAGAAAATTCTGAGACCCTTGAAGAAGTGGTTGTAAAAGCTTCACCTTTCAAAAAAACGGAGGAAAGCCCCGTCTCTCTTCGAACCATCGGAACTGTGGAAATTCAACGAAACCCTGGCGGAAACCGCGATATATCAAGAGTTGTACGAAGTTTGCCAGGAGTGACGACAACGGCTTCCTTTAGGAATGATTTGATAATCAGGGGTGGCGCCCCAAATGAAAACAGGTTTTATGTTGATGATGTTGAAGTGCCGAATATCAACCATTTTGCTACTCAAGGAGCCAGCGGTGGTCCGAATGGAATGATCAATGTTGATTTTATAAGAGAAGTTGATTTTTATTCAGGTGCTTTTCCGGCTAATCGAGGCAATGCACTTTCTTCTGTTTTTAATTTCAAACAAAAAGATGGTCGTGATGACCGAATAGGGTTTACAGCAACGATTGGAGCGAGTGATATCGGGTTGACGCTGGAAGGACCAATTGGAAAGAAAACTACTTTTTTACTTTCAGCAAGAAGGTCTTATCTGCAATTTCTTTTTTCAATTTTGGATCTGCCTTTTTTACCAACTTATGATGATTTTCAGGTAAAAGTTAAAACTAAAATAAACGATAGGAATGAAATCTACTTTTTTGGACTTGGTGCCATTGATGATTTTTCAATTAACTTTGATGCTACCCGGAATGAAACCAACCAATATATTATAGAAAACTTGCCCATTAACACTCAATGGAATTATACCAATGGTTTAGTTTACAAACATTACCAGGAAAAGGGATACTGGACCTTCGTTTTAAGCCGGAATATGCTGAATAATCAAGCAATAAAATACAAAAACAACGATTCTTCAAATCCGGATAATTTGTTGTTGGATTATAAATCCCAAGAAATAGAAAACAAGGTCAGGATCGAAAACACGCAACGACTCGGTGACTTTAAAATCAATTATGGTGCGGGTTACGAATATGTCAAGTACAATAACAATACTTTCAGCAAAGCATTTGACTCTTCAGGTCCTGAAAATGTAAATTTTTCCTCTGAATTTGATATGAGCAAATATGCATTTTTTGGGAGTTTAAGCCGAAAATGGATGAATGACCGATTTATAGCATCCTTAGGTTTTAGAGTGGATGGCAATAATTATTCGTCTGAGATGAGCAATCCGTTTAAGCAATTTTCTCCGAGACTTTCGCTGGCTTTTGCGATCAACGAACAACTATCTCTCAATTTTAATACGGGGATGTATTACCAGTTGCCACCTTATACTGTAATGGGTTATAAAAAAGATGGTGTTTTTGTAAATAAAGAAAATGGCGTGACCTATATTCGAAATACGCACATTGTCGGAGGAGTAGAATTCATCACCACCGCAAACTCAAAGTTTACCGTTGAAGGGTTTTTCAAAAATTACAACAATTATCCATTCTTGATGAGAGATAGTATTTCGATGGCTAATCTGGGTGGTGACTTTGGCGTGATCGGAAATGAACCTGTTGTTTCTACTTCAAAAGGAAGAAGTTATGGAGTAGAGTTTTTATTTCAACAAAGACTGTTTAAAGGATTTTACGGCATTCTTTCCTACACTCTTGGATGGAGTGAATTTGAAGATAAAAGGGGAGACTTCGTTCCATCTTCCTGGGATGCACGCCACATCGTTAATTTGACATTGGGTAAGCGGTTTAAGGGAAACTGGGAAGTTGGTGTCAACTGGCGCTTTCAAACTGGTTTACCCAAGACGCCTTTTGATGAAGAATTATCTGCTTTGAAACTCAATTGGGATCGCAATAGCCAAGGTATCCCAAACTATGATCTGCTGAATACAGAGCGACAAGGTATCATTAATATCATAGATTTAAGAGTTGATAAAAAATGGTATTTCAAGAAATGGAATCTTGAATTGTATTATGATATTCAAAATGTAACGAGCAGCGCGGTTAGTAACGAAGTTTTGATTTTGGATCGGCCTTTGGATGAAGATGAAAGGCCAATCGGAGGAGGGGTCATCGAAAACCCTGACGATCCTTTACCAATGCAAAGGTATAAACTAAAGACTATTAACGATGCTATCGGAACGATAATCCCCTCTCTAGGAGTGGTTATTTCGATTTAAGATCTCGTAGTTTTATTCGAACGCCGGTTAGGCAGATTTATCGGATTTTTGCTGATTTTTCTGATCAGCTTCTATCAAAAGTCCGAGTTTGTAAAAATCAAATAACTTTAGGTTTACTTTTGAAGAATTGAAATTTCTGATAAGGTATTGCTTTGTTATTTTAAAAACAAAAAGGATCATAAAAGAAAACCTCCAGGCGTTTACTTTGCGGAATGTACGCAGCAATTTTGTATTAATCAGGGGACTTTTTTGAGAAAGGTAGAGCAGATTTTCGACTCCTTGTTTTGTTTTTCTGAGGAATGTTTCGGTGGTTTCCAATCCTTCATGTTCCAGCGGATTATTGATGTGAACGATTGATACTTTGGCCTGCTTTAATTGCAATCCAAAAATCGTGTCTTCATGTCCATACTGCGTCAGGTTATCATCAAAAAGAAAGTTTAAAAATATTTTTTTTGGGATCAAAAAGTTGTTGGTCATAAAAGAATGGTAGGGGTTCAGTTTTCTCATTTTTACAGGCATTTGCTCTCGATTCGTTCCATAAAACCAATGGAAGTAAAACGCTTTTTCAGGTGGCTCGACTTGGTAAACCCTTCCACCGTACAGTAGACTTCTGGGATCTAATTTTTCGACATAGTTTTGAATGTAATTTTCAGTTACAACCTTCGAGTCGCAATCCATAAAAAGCAAATAATCGTATTTTGCAGCCTTCCCGAGGGCATTTCTGATCTTTGATCGTCCAAGATTTTTGGGGAGTTCTTTGTAAGTCACATTTTCATAGGTCGCCAAAAGTTTGTT
>JANQFJ010000284.1 GCA_028277915.1 Saprospiraceae bacterium | reverse complement strand
CCGCTGTCTGTTATATTGACGTAAACAATCGGTGTAAGCTTTTCATAAAAAATCATATAACGATTGCGCATGGCCTCTAATTTGCGCCGCACGGTATCTTCCATACCTTCGGCAAGTTTTTGAGCATGGCCTAACATAATTTCTTTCGCTCGTTTCCAGTCACTCTCAAACGTAACTAAAATGGGAATTTCATTCCAGATAAATTCAAAGCCTCTGCTATAATTAAAATTTTCATATTTGAAAACAAAACTGTTCGGAAAATTAACGATGCGCCCAGTGCTCTGATCGGCATCAACCCAATTGCCAATCTCCAATAATGAAGTTTGAAACAGGCGAATGTCAATAATGTCACCTTTGATGCCATTGATTTCAACCCGGTCTCCCGCCTCAAACGGGCGACGCATTAAAATCAAAAGCCATCCGGCTACACACAAAATAACTTCCTGCAAAGCTAAAGCAATCCCGGCACTGGCCACCCCAAGAAAGATCGTAATCGAGTTAATGTTCTGAATCCAAATGAAAAAAATAATAACGATTATTGAAAGGCTAGTCAGATAAATAACGTTCTTGCGGACGATGTGGCGAGCCTTAATGTCACGCACACTGCGATTAATGACCGTAATAAACCCGAACATTAAAATATATGCGATTAAGATGACAAAAATGGTCTGCCAGACGCGTTTTTGGATGGGGTCAAGCTTACTTAAATTTCCTCCAGGTATAAACCACTCGAGTAAATTTGGTTCAACGCCTTTTTGAATTTGATTTTCAGCCTTACTTGAATCAGGTGCCTGGGCAAGACTATATGAGGAAAAATTGATTATGACGGTAAGAGCAAAAATCAGACGAAAAGTTAAAGCTATTTTCTTCAATACATTTTCCTTTTTAAAAAGGTACCTGTTAGTTATCATTTATGTTACCTTTTGTCCCTAAACTTGTCAACTCAATATGACCTTTTTGATTTTAAGTCACTCTTCTTATTGAATTTAGATCTTATCCACGGTACAATATGGTACGGATGAGTAAAAAAATATTTATTATCGATGACCATAAGGATATTGCTGAAGTGTCAAAAAATGTTCTTGAAAGAGAAGGTTACCAAGTATATACGTTTACATCCGGTGAAGACGCATTCCTCGCCTTTAAAAAAAACAAGCCAAATCTGATCTTATTGGATCACCTTCTTCCTGGAAAATGCGGAGCAGAAATATGCCATGAAGTCAAGTCTGATGAGAAGTTAAAGGATATTTCCGTCATTTTAGTTACGGGACAAGTTCTCCTAAAAGAACCCACGGGCGGTGATCCAAATTTTATTAAACCTGACGATTATCTTATAAAACCATTTGATATCGACGATCTGCTTATAAAAGTCAAATCATCACTTTAAATTTTTCCTCCTTATCCAAAGCTTGATTTGTAGCCATCCATAAGACGACAGAATGGCAACAAACGGCATCATCGGAATGCGAAATCGCGCACCTGCTCCCCACATTGTCCCAACAACGGTAGCAATGCTAAAATAAAGAGTAACAAACATAAAAAAGTGCAAGTAGACATCGTTTTTTGCTTTAGCCATGCCCAACAAAAATCCCAAAAACCAAAATGCAATCCATGGATAAGAGAACGTCTTTCCCACGGCAGTAAGCGTTTTTGACCCAAAATACTTCAAGCTGGCTGGTCGAGTGAACAAATTAAGAACGCTTCTGGCTGCAACATTAGCATAATAGGCAACTGGCGGCAGGCCTTTTGACTTTTTATCCGTATTTTTTGCAAAACTTCCTATCATTCCCTCTCCATCAACGGTAACGCTATTAATGCTGCTAAATATTGGCTTTTGAGAATGGTAATAATTTCTTCCGTGCCAAAGTGCAAGCAGGCTGTAGGTTAAGCACAAAAATAAAATAATGTGATTGAACTTTACTTTTGGGGTTTTTCTTATTAACAAATATAAAATGAAAACGGCTACTGCCAAACCTAAAAAATAGCTGGCTGGTCGGACGTAAGTTGCCAAAACGAGAATGATGGCAGAACCGATTAAAAATTTTCTTTTCCCCGTTTCAATGTAGCGTGTAAATTTGTACATAAATTGGGCAATTAAAAAAACAAATAATGCTTCAGTCATAATCATTAGAGAGTATACCGTTGTCCCCAAATCGATGAGCATAATAAATGCAGCTAAAAATCCCAATCGCACATCAATTTTAATGGCCGTTTTGTACACCATAAAAGCTGTGACACAATTTAGCAAAAGCTGTATAAGTATGACTCCATCAAGTGGAATTTTTAAAAGCCCGTGGACCACGGCAAGAAAAAATGGATAACCGGGAGTTCGAAAGTGTTCATAAAAATATCTGCCTGGGCCATCCTTAACGCGGGCAAAAACACCATCTGAAGCCAATAGTTTTCCCTGATAAAGATAATCGGCAGAGTCTGGTTCCATTTTTAATTGTGGAACATGTATCGTCGCGTAAACAAATAAGGAAAATTTGATGACTAAGGCGAGAGTGATGAAAAAGGCAAACTTTTTATTTAAATTCATTTATTCAAAGACGCTTTTGTGAAAGCTGGTGGGCCACCACTATTGTAAACCATTATACATTTAAGGTGAGTTTTTAAATTTGTTTTGCAAAATCTGGCGGAGAGGGAGGGATTTGAACCCTCGGATCCACTTGCGCAGATCAACTCCTTAGCAGGGAGTCCCATTCAGCCACTCTGGCACCTCTCCAAATTTTGCTTTGCAAAATTTGGATCTCGAGCTTTACGCTAGTAAAGCGAGAGATCTCAAAAATCCAAATAAGCTGCTATCCTACCAAAAATACGATATCATGTAAAGGTAAGATCACCTCAATCGAAATTCTGAGTATTTTTGATCTAAAAAACCGTTTTAAGATGTCACCGCTTTTTACTAAAAAAATTTTGTATGATGAAGCGGCATTCGTCTTCTAAGACGTTTGAATAAATGTCAATTTTATGATTAAGCAGTGGGTGTTGCGTAAGATTAATGATAGATCCACAAGCACCTGCTTTTGGATCTTTCGCGCCGAAATGAATCTCTTTTATGCGTGCCAAAACTAATGCACCCGCACACATGCTGCAGGGCTCTATTGTTACATACAATCGGCAATCAAGAAGCCACTTGGAAGACAGGCTGCTTGCCGCCTGTGTAATGGCGATCATCTCAGCATGAGCAGTTGGATCTTTAAGCGTCTCAACCTGATTATGTGCCCTGGCAATAATTCGTCCATCATGGACAATAACCGCACCTATAGGGACCTCATCTTTTTCCAATGCCATTCTTGCCTGCTTAACGGCCTCCTGCATAAAGTGGGAATGCTGATCAAAATTAAGGTTTTCGTTTTTTACTTCCATTAATTTTGCGCTGATCCTTGTACTCCGGAAGCGTAATTTTAACCACCGTCCCTCTCCTTAAGCTGCTTTGTACGGTGATATCGCCATGGACGGATTTAATGATTGAATAAACTATGGCCAAACCTAAGCCAGAATTGCGCTCAAGACCACGCTGTTTGGTTGAATAAAATGGCTCAAAGATGCGTGAAAGATTTTCTTTTTCAATTCCTATTCCATTGTCTCGAAAATCAATTTGTATGATGTCATTTTGCTTTATATGTTTTGTTTTTATTTGAATCGTCCCTCCCCCAACAATCGATTGAATGGCATTGGTTAAAACGTTCTCGACAATCTGGGTAAATTCAACTGGATCAATTGCAATGGGCGGAAGTTTTGATCCTAAGTTTAGTCTCAAGTCAATATCGGAAACGGCTAAATGATGTTCAAGTGCTTGAATCGTTTCTTTGACCACCTTATTGACTTCACAACATTTTGATTTTAAACCAGCTTTTTTCTTATTTAGATCCAACAAACGCCTGGTCGTCTCAAAGCAATATTTAACCTGATCCCTCATAACTTCTAAAGTATGCATGATATCCTGGAATTCTTTGTATCCAATATACTCATACTCCCGAAATTTGTATTTTTTGATCAAATTCTGTGAATGCTTAAGGATCCCGTTAAGAGGGTGTTCCAACTCATGCGCAGCACCCGAAATAAAATTTTGTAAGGCACGCATCTTATCTGCTTCCCGCGCAATTTCCTCAAATTGTCGACGGCGAGTAACATCTCTCACAATGGCCTGCACATGAACCATTTTGTTATTTGTATAGATTGGAGAAGCAGTGAACTCAATTGGAATTTGATTATGCCCACTATCGATAACGTAAAGCTCATCTTGAATGGTCGTTGCACCGTTTATTACTTTCCGGAAACTTTCCCAAGCTTTTTCTCTAGACGACTTATCTACAAAATCCTGAAAATGAGATCCAATGATCTTTTTTGATGTCGTTTTGAGTAAATTTTCTCCTGCCTTATTTGCATAAATGATCGCACCTTTTAAATCGACGATAAAAATGCCATCTCCCGCTTGTTCGCTTAGCAACTTGTAAAGGTTTTCAGATTCACGCAGTTTTGTTTGAAGTTCTAGCCTTTCTGTTATGTCGCGCGCAACGCACAACATATACTCTTCCAAGTTATATTTCATATAAACGCCGGTAACGTCAATGGTACGAATCTTCCCTCCTTTAATCTTGCGCTGAACGGTAAACGATAATGGATTTTTTGATTTTTTAACTTTCGAAAAATATTTTTTTTGCCACTGTGCAACGTTCAAATTTTCTTTAATGAATTTTGTAATCAATTGGTTTTTGATTTTAGAAACCGGATAGCCATAACCCCTAGCCGCTGCTTTGTTTAAAAAAGCAATCCGTCCATTTTTACGGATCAAGACAACTTGATCCCCAATTTGATTAACCATATAATGGAACGGATCTTGTTTTTCCGTGGGGATATTTGAAGATACTTTTTTCGGCATTTTGACTATAAACGCGCCCGCGAGGACTCGAACCTCGAATATCCACTTCCGTAGAGTGGCGCTTTATCCAATTAAGCCACGGGCGCGAATTTATAATATACTTAAAATAGATGGATGCTCTATCCAATCCCGACGTTTTCTATAAAAAATATTATTGTAGTCGGGACTCCGACTTCAATAATTCACATTAGAAGACGTCGGAGTTGAGCTACGAGCGCAAACGACAAACAAGTTTTAATTTAAAGAAAGTTTTGTGCTCGCATTGATTGCCTTAAGTATTGAAAAATCAAGCGAGCGCGGATTACATCAAAAATTAATATGCTTGTTTCTGACAGAAACAAGCACTAATGTTTAGATTAATCTACGCTCGCACTTTTTCCAACAGAAAAAGT
>JANQFJ010000093.1 GCA_028277915.1 Saprospiraceae bacterium | reverse complement strand
GACTTCCGTCCTTTCCCCAGTTAGTGCCGCGACTATCCATAAGTGTAAAGGAGTCTTCATCATAAGCCACTACAACCATAGCGTGAAGCATGGATTCGGGAGTGGCTTCAGCCGATGTGGGATCCCATAATTGTTGTCCTAGATTATTTTTTAAATCCCAATAACTTTCGGTAAGGTTGATACCAACGAGTACTGGAGCATTGATTGAAACAAAATAACGGATAATATCCAGCTTGCCGGAATCGCAGAGTTCAAATACCTTCCAATAGTTTTTGATCCTGAAATTTGCCGCTTCTTCGATAACGGATTGTGATGGTGCTTTTTTACAAGTCGATAATGAATTTTTAAAAGACTGCAAACCGCAAATGCCGTGGCTTTCTGCATATTCCAGACCAGCTATGATCTCCAGCCAGGTACAACCTTCTGTTTCGTCATGAACCTGGTGACTGTCGCCAAGCTTGTCTTTAGAAATTTGGTTGTACAAAAAAGAAGCGGAAAAAAGTGGATCTGATTGTTTGCCAAGATCACATTTTACTGCATAAGCAATAGACACAGCATTGGCAACAGCGTGTGCAACACAACTCGGCAATCTCCCTTGATGAGAGGGTGTGTGGCAATACTTTAGTAAATCGTCATTTTTATCAGGTATGCCTTCTAGATCACGTAAAGAAATAGGTAACACCTCCAGTTTGTCATACAAAGAATCATTGGGGACAGCGCCTGGAGCCTGACCATAAATTATATTGGAAAATAATACTGACAAAACTAAAACCAGCAGAAAAATTGCTCGTTGCATAGCTATGGGTTTATTGTTTTTCTAACACATTAAGAATAGTCTCATCTGTTTCCACGACAAGCGGGCGTTGCTCACCTTCATTGATCTGGTAGAATTTTTCATCCAATCTGAGATAAAGTCGACTGCTGTCCTTATCAAAAATTTGAATAAACACTGGGGTCAAATTCTCAGCATCTAAAGTTTCTTTATTTATCAATAAAAATAAGTCGTTGTTTATTGTCTGAAAATCATATGTCGCCTGAGATATTTGTTCGAAAAGAATACTCAGGCGAATGGTTCTGTCTCCGGATATTGTTGAGGCAATGTCATCAGTGAGCTGCAATTGTTTAACTTTCAGTGATTCGTTGAAATCTAATTTTGAGTCCGTACCATATTTGTCATTGTCGATAGTATCAGTAGGTTGCTCAGCAATTTCATTGTTGTTATTGATTATTGGAATAACGATAACTAAACCAGCGACAAGTAACAGGGCAATAGCTACTGCTATTTTTAATAAAGGGGGCAAGCGTCTAATCTTTGGCTTCAAAGTGTGGACAGGTGTTTCAGCTTTTAATTCTTGTCCAAATTGGCGCATTTTTTTTAAAGCTGCCTGATGCTGGATTTGAGCAATGGCGAGGCGTTGGGCTTCAACTGTTTCCCGAAAGTCAGCGTCATCAGAAAGCTGCTGCTTAAAATCTGTGAGCTCTTCCTCGGTAAGTTTGTCTTCCAGGTATCGATCAATTAATTCTATATTGTCATCGTTTGTATTCATCGGTTTAATTTTTATATATTTTTAATACAGGCACGCAAAAGGCGCATACACCTCGAACGCTTGGTTTTGACTGAGTTGAGCGCATAGCCCAGCCTAGCAGCGGTTTCTTTGTCTCGCAATCGTTTAAAATAATACAGTTGCAGGATATTTTGACAAGCTTCTTCCAAAAGAGCCCAACATTGGTCAAGCATTGCTTTTCTGGTGTAAAATAATGTAGTTTCTTCATCAAGTAAATAATCATCCTGATCTACTAAATCAGCAGTTAATGTATCCGACAGCTCAGCAGTGGATTTGGTGTCTCTGATGTTTTTTAAAAAAAGATTCAAAACAATCCTTTTTACAAAAGCAACCGGTGCATGGATCAGTTCATCAGGTTTTTCCGGATTGCCGAATACAACCCTGTTATAAAAAACAGCCATGCCATCATGAAAAAAGTCGTCGATACGATCTGCTGCACATCCTTTTGTGAGCAACATTGCCGTGACTTTAGGATAACATTCTGCATAAAATTGCTTCCAGGCCACATCTTTATTGGCCTTTAATTCATCTATATGTACCATAATTCAAAAAAGGTAAACTGAAAACGGAAATTAACGAATTAATGGGATTTTACCATAAGGCGAATGTGTCAATTGGATGAAATGTTAAACTTTGAACAATTCAGAAAAGATGAAAAATTCGATGGTTATAAAAAGGTAAAAAATGATCCTATTTGAAAATGGCAGATTGCATCATTGGTATCCCTTTGGCCGCAATCATTCAGGCCAATAATAATATGCGAGTTTACAAAATCATTTTCCGCCAAAAACTATTGAGCTGTTTTTTCAGTTGAGCAGCTTTTCCATGCATGGAATGATCTGGATTTTGAAGGATTTTATCCAGTTGGGATTCAGTTTTTTCCAAATCATTTTTTTGTAAATAAGCGATGGCTAAAAGCCATTCTGCCAAGTCCTTGTACCGCACATCTCCCGTTGTAAGCAATCCTTCAAAAACCTCAATTGCTTCTTCAGGTTGTTGAATCTCCAGGAGAACATTTCCCAAATGGTATTGTGCCTTGGTATAAATTGGAGAGGCTTGGACTGTGTTCAATAATCGTATTGCCTCCCTGTAATCTTCATCGGAATAGGCTTTCGCCACTTCTTTGAACAGGTTAGCATTGTTTTCTGCATTTCCTTTTAAGCCAATAGTGGGAGAAGGCAAATCGTGATAAGCCGAAATCAACGAATTGTTGGTGTAATTTTGATTGGCATTCCACAAACCACCAACGGCCAATAAAATTAAAAGGCTCGCGGCGATGGACAATATTCTTTTACCTAAGGGAATAATTTTAGTGTTAGATTGAGAAGTGCTGACAATTGTTTCATCTGCCTTGGGTTGTTGATCAGCGTTCGGCTCAGCATCCATTTCTATTATTGTCGATTTGATCTGTGCTCTCAGTTGCTCATTTGCGGAAGATTTTATTCCTTCCATCACAAGTTTCTGAAATGCTACTTCCTCCCTCAATTCGGGGTCAGTATCCAGCTGGCTTGAAAAAGCAGTCAACTCCTCTCCGCTTAATTGCCCTTTCAAATATTTAGTGATTGTATCTGAAATTTGGTAAAAGTCTTTCATGTATTCATTGACTTTTGGATTTTTTAAATAGTTCCTTCAGTTTTTTCAAACTGCGATGATGCTGTTGACGAACAGATTCAGGTGTCATGTTTTTAATCTCTGCGTAAGTCGAAAACCCAATATCCTGGTGATAATGTGAAATCAACAAATGCTGCTGAAGCGGTGAAAGTTGCTGAATCAGTGCTGTCATTTCTTCTACATTTTCAATTTCGAGTTTTATCTCTGCTTCGATGTTTTCATCGAGCTCTTCCACCCTTCGTCTACGGTAGATCATTTGCCGCTTGAGTTCTACTTCTTCCTGCAAATCTGTATCTTCAGCAAGTTGGCTGAGAAAATCCTTTCGCTCTTCTTCTGTCATTTTATTCAAAACAAATTTTTCGATCTTGTCGAGTGTTTCTACTTTTATCTGACTTCCTTTGTAAGCAGCTCTGAATTCCTGGTTCAAAAGATTCTTTGCCGTTCGATTCAAATAAGACCGGATACTCGATTGATCTCTCAGCTCAAACCGCTTTTGACGTATGGCATTGAAAAAAGCCAGGATAGTATCTGTAAGAATATCTTCGATCAATTCTGTTTTGTTCGTTTGGATTTTTTGATTTAAAAATCGCCTTATTCCGGCTCCGTAAATCTTGTAAATACACCGTACAGCAAGGTTTCCGTCTTCATTTTCAAGCGTAATGATCAACTTGATAATTCGTTCGTCCGAGCAAGTGTTTAGAACTTTTTCCATGATACTAATTGCAAAAAAATAGTAAACGTGACATACAGCCTAAAAATAATTTTTTTTTGTCACTTCTTCCTTCTCCCGCCAATTGAAAGGGTGAAAACAATAACAAACATTTTTTCACTAAAAATTCAACATCATGAAAATCAAATTCAAAACCCGGATGGCCGCTATCGATTGGATCGCCAAACACGCCGACGATGAAGGAACTTTTGAAGTGTTGAGAGAGCAATTGAATTTCAATTTTATATACACTAAAAAGTATTTCCTTGATTCATACGATAAAACGATGGAAGTGGTTTTGTTGGATCTGGAAAACAATTAATTTTTTACAAATCATCAATCCCGAATACCAATTACTAAAGTGAATTCAGCTTAGAATTATAAACTTATAAAAACCAAATAAAATGAAATCATTAATCAGAATTTTTGCATTGATCTTGATCAATCTCATTGCCCATGAGGCAGTTTTTTCTCAAATGGGTCAGACACTTATTTATGAGCCGGTTCAATCTCCTAAAGTATTCGTTTGTGAATTGAGTCAAAAAGGTGATTCGGCGACAACTTTACAAAATGTCATTTTACACAAATTACAAGGATGCCAAGCAAAAGTGAAATTTCAGGATGTGTCGATACAAGTTATCGCCAAGCTTTCCTATGAAGTCCTCAACTACGGCATAGTGATGCAACAGCTGTTTAAAGAAAACTTTGGATTGAGTATGTCAGAATATATGCAAAAGGAACCTGTTGACAAAACATTGAAAAGTCAATTCCGGGAAACGGACAACATAGTTTATAACCTGAATAATTTTAACGCAAAAGCAAACAAATACAAGCTGGGTTCGGGGAGTAATTCAAATCTAGGACAACTGATCATGTCCACACCTTTAATCTCAAATAATCTTGGAAAGGCTGCAATTGATGGTATCTGGAAATATTTGAAAGAAGATGAGCAGACCAAAAACTTTTTAGAACGACTCAATTTGGATGAATCAAATGAATTGCTGGAAACAATTGATCCGGGACTTGATGTAGAAGATGGCGTTGCCTCAGTGTCTTTGCTTGGCTTCAAAGCAAGGATTAAACTCAACAAAAAGAAGAAAAAGAAAACCTGTAAATGGTGTGCTAAAGTTTTCTCTCCAAACAGGATTTACCTGGCCGGATACATCGAGCTGTACAGATCAGTGGCACAACAGTCGGGGAATTCGGATGCCATTCAAAATTTGGCTTACGCCTTGGGAAATGTATCGTTACAATACCCTCAATATGCGACTTATTGAAAATTGGAAGTATCCATTTTTAGAATTTTTCAACTAAATAGCTTCAATAATAACAAAATGTTTTCAAGTCAACTTTTGCTTGGATAAACACAAAAGAATTAACCATATTTTTTAAAACTTAAATTTAAAAGTCATGAAAAAGTTTCTCGTTTTATTAACCACTATTTGCGTTTTTATGAGCGTAATATCAAAAGCACAAACATGTCAAAGTGCATTTTCAACCATTGCCGGTATTTTTGATGATTCGGTAGATGATATAATCGATTTTGAAAAAGAAGTTGCGGAGTTTATCCTTGAATCAAAAACGGGCGGGGCTAGTGATGCTGTTGACGCCGAAGAGGTTCTTGATGCCGCTGCAGATTTACAGAAAGAACTCTGGAAAAACATTAAAGACAACTGGGGAACGGCTTGCGGTTCTGTTGGTCCGATTTATTTGCAAGTGCCAACCAAAAAATTAGACTGCAACGGCCTTTACACGGAAAGGACCATCCGAATAATAGGAGCTCCATACGACAAAGTAAAAATCACGGTAAAGAAAACCGGAGGAAGAAGAGGTATTAATATGAAAGCCTGTTCTTTTTATACTGATTCAGGATCGGTTTATGATACCAAAACCAGATCGATTGACACCGGAAAAAGCTCATCCGGAGAGACACGTACATTTACTTTTTACAACCAGTCTGACAAATACATTTCCTTGCACCTAGTAGCTTCAGGCGCTATTGTAACCAACAAAGCGGAATACGAAGTCAAAGTGGAAGGCTTTATAGATGAAGAAACTATTGAGGAAATCGACGAAAAGTACAACACTCCTGAAACTCGTTCCGGAGCAGAAGTAATTACAGACCCCTCAATTTTTTCAAATGATTTGATAAAGAGAGGTACTAAAACTAAAAAGAAGAAAGTAAGAAGAAAAAGAAGTTAGAAATGCCAATTGTCCAAAACTAAAAGCGCTTTATTCTGAAAAGGAGAAAGCGCTTTTTCAATTTTTATATTATAGTTTTTTACCACCCTTAAAAACATCCGCTTCATTTCATTATTGCAAAAAAAAGCCAAACGTGACACACTTCACAAAATAATTTTCTTTTTGTCACGATCTGCATTTCCTCTCCAATAGTATCAGTGAATTTCATACGGAACATTTTGTCATTAACCATTAAAAAATAATATCATGAAAAAGTCAAGAAATTTTCAAACTAGCTTTTTATTAATCGTGCTTTTAACTTTAGTTTTTTCAGCGTGTAAAAAAGATCACTTTGACATTCCGGAACAGGAAATGGATGCAACAGCTACATCCTGGGATTATAATGTTGCTTCGGCTGCGGCTCGTTCTGAATGCCCGGCAGGTGATATCATCCTGACTACCCAGGCCGAAGTAGACAGTTTTGCTCAGGCCTACCCTAATTGTACAAATTTAAATGGTAGCCTGAAAATCATGCCTGCTTCAGAGAATGATATTAACTCACTAAATGCCCTGAGTAATGTAGTAGGAATTGCCGGTGACCTGGATGTAGATGGAACGGGGACATTCAACAACCTCACAGGCTTGCATAATATTACTTCAATAGCAGGTAGTCTTCGGATCAATGAAAATCAGGCCTTGTTTAGCCTGACCGGGCTGGAAGGTCTGGAGTCGGTGGGGGATAACATCTTCCTCCTCGGTTGTGGATTTACCACATTGGAAGGCGTCGATTGGGAAAATCTAAGTTTCGATGGAACCATAGAGATCAAAGACAATCCAGACCTGACTTCTGTAATGGGCGGAGC
The DNA here is from genome assembly GCA_028277915.1 of Saprospiraceae bacterium. Lineage (GTDB taxonomy): Bacteria > Bacteroidota > Bacteroidia > Chitinophagales > Saprospiraceae > JAHDHW01. The sequence goes on along the minus strand of JANQFJ010000093.1, from coordinate 12,622 downwards.
AGGTGGTATGCCAACGGGCATGTTTAACAGTATTCGGATCAGCAATAATCCTTTGCTGACTGACATCAGCTTCTTTGAAAATATAACTACCATCCAGGACGACCTGATCATCAATAACAATGATGCTTTGGTCAATGTCAATGTTTTTGAGGAACTGGAATCTATCGGCGGCAACCTGAAGATTACAAACAATGAGAAAGTTAATTCTGTACAGGCAGGATTGGGGGGCGGAACGCCAACCGGAGGCATTTATGTTGGAGGAGATTACATTGTTTCAAATAATGCAGCGATGACTTCTTTTGAGGTTGATGAACAATTCGGTAGCATTACCATAGATGGCAATCTTGAGATTTTGAATAATGCACAACTTAATTCAGTTACAGGAGGTGATCATGGTGTAGCTATTCAATTTGGAAACCTAAGCATTATAAATAATGACAATCTTAGTAATGTTGTAATTGTAGATCAATTACCTTCTGAGGTTACCTTAACAATCACTGGTAATGATGAACTGGCTGTATGTGCTATAGAAAGCATTTGTGAATTCATTGATGATGGTGGCCAGGTAATTATTAGTAATAATGCCCAGGGGTGCAAAAGTCTCAATGAGGTAAAAGCAGAATGTGCTGCTACCATGGAATGTGGAACTTTCAAACCAAGATCATGGGCTACCGGTATCAAACGTCACAGCGCCAAGATCAAGTGGGATGCGGTCAATGAAGCTACTTTGTACAAAGTCCGATACCGTAAAAAGAATTCAAATCATCCCTGGACAGTCAAGCAAACCACAAATACCGTTAAGACTTTGCACAACCTATTGGCTAACACAACATATGAATGGCAAATAAGATGTCAATGCTCTGGCGGTTGGGCAGACTGGGGTCAAGAAAGATATTTTAAAACCAAACCATAATTTATGTGATGACAGAAATTATAGTGTTCGATTGATTTAACAAGAATTTTAAATACCCTGTATTAACCAAAAATTACCAAAATCAACCACAAGCCGGTGACCCATTTGGTTGCCGGCTTAATAAAGAAGCAATTAAAGTTAAAAGGAAAGTTATTGATTTTCGCTCTCAATTGTTCTAAAGAGCATTTAGTGAAAACAACTATCATTATTTTTTAACCTATAAAAACCTAATCAAATGAAAAAGTTAATTATTTCTTGCGTATGCCTATTCATTACAATTGGAATGCACGCACAAACCCAGAACGGTCTTAAAGATCGAATCAAGCGCAAACTTGACGCTAAAAAAACTGAAGTCATAAAAGGTCAGATGAAAAAAGCAAAAGATCAGTTAAACAAGCAATTGATGAAAGGAAAGAAGCATCCGGATTTTAGAAAAAAACTCCATCAAAAACTTAATGATAATGGAGGATCGAAAATCTACAAAGGGCAGTTAAAAAAAATGAAGGGGCAGTCGGATGTACTGGTAGCAAAAAGTAAAGATCAAAAAAATCTTGAAGATCAACTTAGGAAAGAAGTTAAGCAAAAGCTTGACACCGAAAAAGAAAAAATCATTTCTGATCAGACCAAAAAAGCTAAAGACCGGATTGGGAAAAAACTGCCAAAAGGATTAAAAATCCGACCAAAAAAGGGAAAATGAATACTCTGAATAGGGCCATTTTCACAAAACTTTACAAGTTGTTCTCGTGATATAATTTTATTTGAATTAGGGGCTGGTCGCCCATTTCCAGCCTTCATTTTTTAAACATTTTTAAAATCAATAATTATGAAAAATATAAGTAATTTATTAACCATACTTTTATCCATTGCTGTAATGTCTGCTGCATTTTCAAAGGATAATAAAATCACTTCTTGCCCTGAAATCATAAATGATGGATCAGAACAATGCATCGAGCGTCACAATATTGAAACAAAAGATGAGGATGTTAAGGAAACCTGGAAAATCAAAGGGAAAATTTCTGTTAATCACCTCCTCCCTGAATTGGTCGATGCATTTAACACCAGCAGCCCGCTTTCTTATGTTACGCTTAGGGTAAAAGTTCGGGCTAAAAATGTTTTAGGTTGGGGTACCTGGAACAGCTGGGGAAATATCAAAACTAACAGCAAAGGAGAATTTAGTATTTCAAAACAAAAAGGGACCGATAGACGCCAATTTAAGATTGAATTATTCTATGACAATAGTAAATTGAGATTGAAAGAAGGCGGTACCTGGTCAACCAATAACAGTGGTTTTCCGATTGAAATTAATGCCTTTGATTTTACGGATAAAGACTATTTCCTGGTTTACAGCGATAAAGATAAAGGCAAAGAAAGAAAAGCCGGAACGCATGAAATAAACATTAAAGTGAAATCTGGCCGGAAGCAAAGGCTCGGTGATATCTGGGTGCTTTATTCAAAGATCCTGAAGTTATTTGATGGTTATGGCAGCTCTTATAAGTTTAAGAAAAAAATCGTTGCAAAATACCCAATGAATATTGGAGGAGTATCTTACGCTAATCCGGTGAACAACCATATTTATATTGCAAACAAATGGGATTCAACCAGCAAATTCAAAGGCAGCACTAATACGCTGATTCACGAATTGATGCATATTTGGTCGTACCAGCACAGCAAGGGAGAAGATGCAATGACCTGGCAGGCAGCCAAACATGGTTCGACGCACCAGGATCGCGAAAACACTACTTTTGTTCCTTTCCAGGAAGCTTTTGCAGAATGGAGTAGCTATCGGGTGTTAAGAGCAATTACGGATAAAAAGTTGAAGAAATTTGACGACAACAACAGTTTTAATTATCCGCACCGGCCATTAAGCAGAAAGTATATCGGCGAACATTTTAGTCGCTCAGAACGCAAATTGGCTAACATGGATTATTCAGAACGAGGTTGGCATTCATTGTTTAATCTCTTAACCACAACAGATTACCAGCTGGAGAATATGGATTTCAATGGTTCTGGAAAATATGCGGAGTTGACAAAAAATATTGTAACCTCTGAAGGTGCCAAGACCTACCTTAAAGTTTTAAAGGTTTTTCTGGCTCATCCAAAAGCTAACGTAAGCAAAGCGCTATCGAAAAATGAAATGAATTTTTACGCATTCCTCAAAAGAGCAGAAAAAATATTGGATGATGTGGACGATGATAGAGTAAGTCTGATCAAAACTTGTCTGAATCCCAACTCCACAAAAAACCCTGGAGAAATCATGAATTCAAAGAAAAAAACCAGACGTGTAGGTACCCGATGATTAAATGTTTTGAATTTACGGAATTTAAACCTTTGAAAGCCTTTTTGGATATTCTGAAAGGGCTTTTCTCTTTCTGAGTTGTAAAGAGCGAGTGTCGAACCAAAATCCAGCCGATCCTGTTTCTTCAGCTGGCTGTAAATCAGGTACCACTCAAGACAATGAATTAAGCATTCCGGACTTTGTCGAACAGGCTAAAAAACATCGTGAAAAGCAGAAAAGGGTTAATGAAAATTCCCTTTCGGGGAAAGATCATTTCCTGTTAGGAAATCATGTTTTTGGCGTACAGTTTATCTGGGATGGTTATGGTAATGGGGAGTTTTATTTTGAGGGTGACAAACTGTTTTTTCTTGGAGAACAAATTTCAACCAACGAAAAAGATTTTTTGTTTTTAAACGGTGAGGTCATTGTAGTCAATAAAAAGAAATTTATTATCAATGGGAAAACAGCCATAAACATAGCTGATTGTACTGGCTATCAGGAGTTAAAGGCAAAGTTTACCTTTTTGAAAAGCGGGAAACGCAAATTTTGGAGGATGCAAAACCCTGAAAAAGAAATGCTCTCTGATAAATATACCTGCCATTATTACATTGATATTTTTGAATAATAAGAGCTTTAATTACTCCAATAGTTTTCTTTCAAATAAAAATACCTGTTTAAACACTATTTTCCGTGTCCCGCCTAAATAATCATAATTGCATAAAAATCACAAACGTGACACACATCAGGAAATAAATTTCTTTTTGTCACAGCCTGCCTTTTTCCCCGATAGTATCCATGAATTCAAAAACAACATTCATTGACTTTAAAATATCGTATCATGAAAAAGACAAACAAATTTCAAACAGTTATTACAATTCTAATACTCACATTTTTGAGCTTTACTGCTTGTAAAAAAGAAAATATTGAAATACCTGATTCTGAAACCAAAACCGAACAGGCAGCCTCCTTTGGAGATTTTGAAATCGGGTCAGCAGCTGCTCGCTCGGAGTGTCCGGCAGGAGATGTAGTATTAAACACTCAAGCAGAAGTTGATAGTTTTGCTACAACCTATCCCAACTGTACGATCATCAATGGTTTTCTCAACATTTCAGGTGGCAATAGCAATGACCCCATTACTTCACTCGAAGCTTTGTCCAATGTGACAGAAGTCACGCTTACTATTATCTTAGACGGTTGGCCGGAGGAGACGACCTGGGGATTGCACAACATCGCTAGCGTAGGCGAAGATCTGGTGATTGACAATTGCGATAATTTAGAAAATCTCGATGATCTGGTTTCTTTGACCTCAATCGGTGGTGATTTTGTGGTGAAGAATAATGAACAAATCAACCACTTGGTAGGTGTTGAAGGAAATGACCTCACCGTGGGTGGAGCATTGAAAGTCAAAAACAACTCAAACCTGTCTTCTTTGACGGGTGGCATGGATGGCATGGGATATATTACTATAGTTGGATCACTTGTTGTCGAAAACAACCCAAACCTGACTTCTTTGGTGAATGATGGAGCGGATGATATGGGTATATTCATGCCCAATGAAGTCAGGCTGATCAATAATCCGGCTTTGGTTAGCCTGGAGGGCTTGCATGAGGTGGAGGAGATTGCTGGCGATCTGATTATTGAAAATAGTGCACTGGTGGATTTGAGTGACCTGGCATCTTTGGAATCCATTAGTGGCAATATAGAGATTAGAAATAATGCAGCTATAACTTCTTGGATGGCGGAAGATCAAGATGAATGGCTATTAACATTTTCCGGCGACCTGATCATTGATAATAATGCCTCCTTAACTTCAATCAACATTACTAACGAGGGACCATCAACCGCTGAAAATATAACTATAAAAAATAATGCAAATCTTTCTTCTTTGATGCTTAACGGTGAAATGGAACTGGGTGAGAATAATCTTCTTATTGTCCAGAATAACGCTCAATTAGCCACTTGTGCGATGGAAAGCATTTGCGAATTTCTAGACAATGGCGGACAGGCGATTATTAGCCAAAATGCTGGTGGCTGCAACACTGTCAACCAGGTAAAAGCAGATTGTGCAGCTACGATGGATTGTGGAACTTTTGAACCAATGAAATGGGCTTCCAACATCAAGCCACGCAGTGCAAAGATCAACTGGCATGCTGTAAACGAAGCTGACAACTACAAAGTAAGATACCGAAAAAAGAACAGCAATCACCCCTGGAAAGTAAAACAAACAACAAACACGTACAAATCGCTTTTTAATCTTTTACGAAATACAAATTATGAATACCAGCACAAATTTCACTGTCCAAACGGATGGTCCACCTGGGGCGAACTCAAGTTCTTTAAAACCAAGCCTTGATTGGTAGAGTATTATGAATATTGCCCTGTATTAACCCCTAATCATTAAATTCCAAAACCACAGGTCGGCAATCAATTTGATTGCCGACTTTGCTGTTTGTAGGAACTTTTTTAAAACCTGTTCAATTTGCTGATTTTTTCAATTCGATCTAATTGATTAACTTTAAAGAGCTTCATCCAAAAAATCTTCCTTATGAAAACGATCTCTTACGCCCTCGTTTTTTTGTTTCCTTTTTGTTTACATGCCCAGATAGAAGATACTACTCTTGCGAGGCAGTATCTGGATAGCTGCGAAGTATATTACCGAAGTGGAGATATTGCAGGAGCGCAGAGTTTTGGAGAAAAAGCACTGAATATCTATCAAACCGCTTTCGGTGAAACAGATTCACTAACTGCAAGAGCACTTCATTTGCTCGGAATTGTTGAACTCCAAAAAAGAGACTTACAAAAGTCCATGGAAATTTCTCAAAAGGTTTTAGATATCCGGCTTAATCTTTTAGGAGAAAATCATAGAGAAACAGCCGAAACCTATTCATTCATTGGTGTCCTATATATGTATTTTGGTGATTATAAAAATGCGTTGGATTATTCGCATAATGCGTTGGATGTTCTACAGAAAGTACTAGGACTCGATCATCCCGAACTTTTTAAATCTTACAACCGTCTTGGTAATATCTATATCCAGTTAAACCAGCTTAAGAAAGCATTGGAGTTTGAGGAAAAAGGAATGTTGCTTTTATTAAAGCTTGAAGGTGAAAACCATAAGAATTTACATTACTCTTATAATAATATTGGAAGGATTTACAACGGTTTGGGTAAGAATCGAGATGCGATTGAATATCATGAAAAAGCACTAAAACATCAATTAAAAACTTTAGGCGAAACTCACCCTCAAATACCTATTACCTATGATTATTTGGGATCGGCTTATCGAGGTTTGATGGATTTTAGCAAAGCATTGGATTATCACCAGAAAGCACTCAATGTAGGATTGAAAATCTATGGAGAAAACCATGATAATCCGGCATATACCTACATAAGCATTGGAAGATGTTTGTATGAAAATGGCGAAAGAGTTAGAGCCATAGAAACTTTTCAAAAAGCACTAGATATTTTTTTAAGAATATTTGGAAAAGATCATCTGAATGTGGCTATCACATATACAAATATTGGGAGGAGTTATATCGATTATGACAACCAAATGGCGTTAGATTATTATCAGAAAGCGCTTGATATTGATCGAAATGTCTATGGAGATACCCATCCTATTGTTGCTAGTATTTATCATGACATTTCAGGGATTTATTCAAAAGAAGGGCAATATGATAAAGCAGCTGCTATTAGAAAAAAAGAATTAGATATTTGTCTCAATTCATACGGAGAAGTGCATCCTTATACAGCTGACTGTTATTACAACATAGGAGTTAGTTTGAGAAAAAAAGAAAATTATCAGAAAGCTCTTGAGAACCAGCAAAAAGCCTTTGAGATTCGGGAAAAGGTTTTCGGAAAAGAGCATCCGGATGTTATTGCTTCACGCATGGAAGTCGCATTACTATTGTATTTGACATATGCTTATCGGGATGCCAAGGAAATGTATGAAAGTGCCTTAAGTGCTTTTAAGGAGATGAAAAAAAAATATGCTGATGAAACAGTCGATCAATTTCTGGCAGGATCATTTGATTATAACATTTATGAACATACAATAATCTTCAATTTTGAAGCAAATAAAGCAGAACCGAAAGCCTATGATTTAAATAAAAGTTTTCAATATGCTGAAGAAAGTAAAAGTAATCAGTTACTTCGAGCGGTAAATAAAGCCAGAGCCAGATCATTTGCAGGTATTCCTGAGGAATTACTTCGAAAAGAGTATGATATTAAAACAGACCTGGCCTTCTACGATAAAAAACGCTTTGAGGAAGTCAGCCAAGGAGAATCAAAAAATGACAGTCTTATCAATGAATACAATTCACAAATTTTCGATCTCAAAAAACAATTGAATGCCTTTGTTAAACAATTGGAAAAAGATTACCCTGAATACTACGAGCTAAAGTATAAATCTGAAGTTGTAAGCGTTGCCCAGGTGCAGTCGGAACTGCTGGAAGCTGATCAGGCCTTACTGGAATATTTTGTGGGAGATAGCAGCATTTTTGTGTTCATCATCACACCAAATAACTACAAGGTGCACGATCTCAAAAGAGATTTTCCACTTCTGGATTGGGTGACACAGATGAGAAACGGTTTGTACCAATATCACCTTTCGGGAAAAGATGATGAAGCTTCGTACAGGGCTTATTCAGATACCTTTGCAATGGCTTCTCATAAGTTATACGAAAAAATGGTGGCTCCTTTTGAAAAAGACTTGCCCGAAAAACTGATCATCGTTCCCGATGGAGTCTTGAGTTACATTCCTTTCGAGGTTTTGTTAAAACAAAAACCGAATGAAAATCACCAGTTTAAAAACCACGCCTATTTCATCAAAGACCATCAAATCAGCTACGGTTATTCCGCTACATTTTTATTGGAGTTGAAACACAAAAAAACAAAAGCTTCGAAAGGATTGCTGGCTTTTGCACCATCATTTGAATTGGATGACCAGTTGCTGGCCAATGTGGAAACCCGAAGAAACGAATTGGGGCCTTTACAATTTAGTGTTCCAGAAGTGGAAGGGATTCAAGCGCTTCTTGGCGGTGAGATTTATTTGGGGGAATCAGCTACCGAAGAAAACTTTACCCAACTTGCTGAGGATTACAACATCCTCCACCTCGCTACTCATGGCAAAGCCAATGACAGAGCAGGAGATTATTCCTACCTGGCCTTCACAAAGATTGAAGATTCATTGGAAAATGAGTTCCTCTACGTGCGAGACTTATACAACATGAAACTCAACGCCGACATGGTAGTTTTGAGTGCCTGTGAGACAGGACTTGGAGAGTTGCAGCGCGGAGAAGGAGTAGTCAGCCTGGCACGCGGATTTTCCTACGCCGGAGCTAAAAGCATTATCACCACGCTTTGGAGTGTCAGCGATGAAAATACTAAAGACCTGATGTTGCCTTTTTACGAAAATATCAAATCGGGCATGGAAAAAGACGCAGCCTTGCGCCAGGCCAAACTGGATTACATCGAACAAAATTCTCATCTCGAAGCACATCCGTTTTATTGGGCCGGACTGATCCCTTTGGGAAATATGGAGCCTGTGAGTTCAGGTGCATCCTTTGGCGGATGGATGGGTTATGGTTTGCTTGCTCTTGGAGCTGTTTTGGTTTTGTTTTGGCTATTCAGAAGAAATCAAAATGCTTGATTAAGCTATTTTCCCAGTAATACTTTCTTTTGCTTTTTAAAGCTGCAAAGTGTTGACTTTAAACGCTTTGCGTCTCTTCGTTTTTGCCTGAGATATCCTTTTCTTTCCTTTTTTCAGGCTTCAAAATCGTTCACCTCATTCTACCATAATTGCAAAATAAAGCCAAACGTGACACAAGTGGCAAAATAAATTTCTTTTTGTCACGATCCGCATTTCCTACCAATAGTATCATTGAAAATCAAACAAAACATTTTGTCATTAACCTTTAAAAAATAATATCATGAGACAGACAATTACATTTCAAACTTTTGTATTTTTTGCAGTATTATTCGCTATTGGATTTAGTTCCTGCAAAAAGGATCATTTTGATGTCCCAGAACAAATTCAGGAAACAACATCGACTACAACAGATTGGAATTCTTATTCCGGTTCAGCAGCGTCCCGTTCAGAATGCCCAGTCGGCGACATTGTACTGACCACACAGTCTGAAGTGGACAACTTTGCAGCTCAATATCCAAATTGTTTATTGCCGGATGGCTCTATATTTATTTCCGGAGAGGAAAACTCCAATGATCCCATAACTTCGCTGGTGGCACTGAGCTTTTTACAGGGAATTGGCGGTGACCTGGTGATCGAAAATAATGAGATGCTGGAAAACTTTGAAGGACTGCATAATATCACTACAATTGGAGGCGATCTCAGAGTTGAGAGCAATGAGTATACTGAATTTATGGATGGTCTGGAATCCGTTGATTCTATTGGTGGGGATCTCATCATTGAAAACAATAATGTCCTGGTTGACTTGAGTGATCTGGAATCCCTGGAATGTATTGGTGGAGGACTTGAAATCAAAGAAAATGCCGCTATAACATCAATCCTGCCTGATAAGCCTTGGGATTGTCCTAATTGGCCTACAAGAATAGTCATTACAGGAAACCCTCAACTTTCCACATGTGCCATAGAAGGAACTTGCGAATTTTTAGACAACGGTGGCCAAGCAACGATCAGCAACAATGCACAAGGTTGTAACAGCCTTGAAGAAGTACAGGCAGACTGTGCGGTCACAATGGAATGCGGAACATTTACCCCCAGATCCTGGGTATCGGAAATACAAACTACCGAAGCGGAAATTTCTGTAGATGAAGTATTAGATGCAAATAAGTATAAAATAAAATACCGCATTGCTGGTAATTCAAATTCAGGATCGATAGTTCAAAGTACAAACAATCAATGTTGTTTAGGCTTGCCTGTGTTGATCGATATTCAGGATTTAGAGACAAATACCACCTATAAGTATCGTGTAAAATATCATTGTCCAAATGGTTGGTCAGCATGGAGTGATCCTCAAACATTCACAACGCTTCCATAACCGCAAATAGTCAACCCAATTCGGATTTTATAAAATTGGGTGAAATGCTTAACTTTAGAGTGTCTCACCCAAAAAAATCCTCCAGATGAAATCAGTAATTTACACTTTCCTTTTTTTGTTTTTTATTCAATCTTATTCAGAAGCTCAAATAGCAGATACAGTTTTGGCAAGGCAGTATTTGGATAGTATAAAATATTATCCCGATGGAGCAGAGATCTGCTTTCAAAATGGTGCTATTGTTTATGACCTTAGGAAAAAAGCTTTGGCAATTTATAAACAAGCGCTAGGAGAGGATCATTTATTAACCGCCGAAGCTTATTATGAACTCGGCTGGCACTTAACTGATACCCACGGATCAGATAGCGCTGTAGTTTATGTTCGCAAAGCACTGGATATTCGTTTGAAAAAACTAGGACCAGAACATCCTGACATAAGCGCTTGTTATTGGAAATTGGTACATATGCATAAGGATTATGGAAAAAAATGGGAGTACATCAATAAAAGCCTTGATATAGATTTGAAAGTTTTTGGTGAAGACCATCCAAGAGTAGCCAGAGATTATAACAGTCTTGCAAATCTTTATTTAGCAGAAGGTGATTATCCAAAGGCGATAGAATATTATACTAAAGCCTATAACATATGTTTTGCCTATTATAGTGGGAATCATTTCAATGTAGCCCGATACGATCATCATATTGGAGATGTTTATCTTTTAACGGGCGAGTTTGATAAAGCGCTCAAGTATTTTCAAAGAGCACTTCCAAATTATAAACGCGTATTGCAATGTGATCATCTTCAATACGAAAGGCTCTACGAAAGTATGGGAGTAGTATATTTTGAAATAGGTGAATATGAAAAAGCAATAGAGTATTTTGAAAAAGGACTAGCTGTTTTACATAATTTGGGCTATAAATATGGCCCTGATCTAGCCAATCTATATATAAATTTTGGAAAAGCCTACATTAGTTTGCACAACTATAATAAAGCATTGAACTTTTCGCTTAATGCTTTGGAGATGTTCAATACATCGACAGGTAGAATAGAAGACTTTATAGTCCTTGCCCATCTTTGTCTGGCAAACATCTATTCTGAAATTGGAGAATACAGAACAGCCCTCAAACATGCTGATCTTGCCATAGATCAACGAATAAAGGTGTCTGGAATTGAAAACCACCCCGAAATAATCAAAGCCCTTGCCCTTAAAGGGATAACTCATAAAAAAGCAGGAAATAAGGTAAAAGCATTGCATTTTTTTGAAAAGGTAATAGACAATTGGCATAATGAGTTTCATCCCGAGATAGCAATCGCTTTTATTAATATTGCTTCTATTTATCGGGAAAAAGGAGATGATGAACAAGTATCAGTCTATTTCGGAGAAGCATTAAAAGTCTGGCAAAAGGTATTCGGCGAAAACCACCCTGAAGTAGCTAGGACTTATCATAAACTGGCAAATCTAAAAATTGAAAAGAAAGAATACCAAGAAGCATTAGCATTATTGAATAAAGCAATAAACAGTTTGGTGCTTTTCAATCGTAATGCTTCAAACCAGGCTTCTAAAAAATTTCACCTGGCAAAGAGTTATTCGATTTTTGAGGATGCTATCCAAACGATTTGCAAAGCAAAATTACAATCCCCTGAACAGGTTGATTTGAACTTTGCATTTACTTATGCTGAACGAAGCAAAGCCAATTTGTTACAAGAAGCGCTCAATAAAAACCATGCTGAAGAATTTGTAGGAGTGCCTGAAAACCTTTTGGAAGAAGAACATCAACTTAAAATCGAAATTGCTCATTTAGAAAGAAAGAAATATGTAGAATTTGAAAAAGGAACCTCCAAAAACGACAGCCTCATCAACGAATTCAATTCACAAATTTTCGATCTCAAAGAGCAATTGACCACTTTTGCAGGGCAACTGGAAAAAGATTATCCTGAGTATTATGAGCTAAAGTATAAATCTGAAGTCGCAAGCGTTGAGCAAGTGCAGTCGGAACTGCTGGAAGCGGATCAGGCCTTGCTGGAATATTTTGTGGGCGATAGCAGTATTTTTGTTTTCATCATTACCCAAAATGACTACCAGGTACATGATTTCAAAAGAGATTTTCCGCTTCGCGATTGGGTGACACAAATGAGAAGTGGTTTGTATAATTATCACCTTTCGGGAAAAGATGATGAAGCTTCGTACAAGGCTTATGCAGATACTTTTGCAATGGCTTCGCATCAGTTGTACGAAAAGTTGCTGGCTCCATTTGAAAAAGACCTGCCCGAAAAACTAATCATTGTTCCCGATGGAGTCTTGAGCTACATTCCGTTCGAGGTTTTGCTAAAACAAAATCCGAAGGAAAATCACCAGTTTAAAAATCACGCCTATTTTATCAAAGACCATCAAATCAGCTACGGTTATTCCGCTACTTTTTT
>JANQFJ010000278.1 GCA_028277915.1 Saprospiraceae bacterium | reverse complement strand
TCATGTTTATGAATATTTGTCATAATAATTTCAGTTAACTAAAAGTTTTATTTTTTCATTAGCAAAAACGCTATTTTCGCACTATGATGAAAAGACTTTTGTTTTTCATGCTTTTTTTGATGATATCTTCTCCAAACTGGGGACAGATAAGCGGTTTTATTTATGACGAAAATAAAAATTCTTTACCCGGCGCCTATATCCTGCTTCTTCCAGATAGTTTGTGGGCTCATTCAGATAAAGATGGAAAGTTTTCTTTTGTAGAATTGCCAGACAATTCATACAAATTGATAGTTTCCTTTATTGGATATGAGCCTGACACATCATCCGTTAAAGTAATTAACGGACGCTCCAAAGAACTCAGTATCAACCTACAACCCTCAATTAGTTTGCTTGTAACTGTTGAAGTTACAGAGGAACATGCTAAGCAGGAAGAAACGCTCCAAACAGAACACATTCATGAAGATTTTTTTCAACAGAATATAGAAGGCTCTTTTGCCAAATCCCTCGAAAAGTTGCCGGGCATCAGTGCTATCAACGTTGGCGTCGGTATTGCCAAACCAGTTATCCGAGGTCTGTCAGCCAACCGAATCATTGTGAACCACCAAGGCATAAAACAGGAGAGCCAACAATGGGGCAGTGACCACGGATTAGAGATTGACCAATTCGATGTAGAACGTGCCGAAATCATTAAAGGTCCCGGTTCTCTCCAATACGGCTCTGATGGCCTAGGTGGTGTCATCAACATCATGCCCGGCAAACTGATACCGAAAAATAGTTTTGACGGTAGTATACAGGGAGTTTACAAAACCAACAATGACCACTATGGGGGTTCGGTTCGCTTAGGCATCAACATCGATGACTGGTTCCTCACTGCGCGATACACTCGCCAGAACTATGCTGACTATCGAGTTCCAGGCAGATTATTCCTTTATAATGGCTTCGAATTGCCTATTGTCAACGAACGACTCAAAAATACCGCAGGTGACGAACGCAACCTTAGTATTTCTGCTGGCTTGAAACGTAACTGGGGTATTACCCGGATTTTATTCAGCCACTATTCTTTGGATGCCGGATTGTTTAGTGGTGCTGTTGGCATCCCGCGTTCCTATGCCCTTACCGATGATGGCAACTATCGCGATATTGACGTACCCTGGCAAGGAGTAGATCATTATCGGGCATCACTCAACCAAACCTTTTTCTTTAAAAACGACCACCTCACTTTTGACGTGGGCTTTCAGCGCAATCATCGAAGAGAGTATTCTCAACCTGAGTTTCATAGCATCCCTTTATCCCAACTCAAAGATCCTAACGACAAGCTCGCTTTAGAGCTCGAACTACAAACTTTTAGTATTGCCACTCACTATGAAAATCGCTTCCGTTCCGATTGGAAAAACATTTTCGGAGGAAATGTACAATGGCAGCACAACCAACGAGGTGGTTTCGAGTATTTGCTACCAGATTTCCAAACTTTTCGAGGAGGTCTGTTTATTATCTCTGAAAGGGAACTTAATCCAAAATTACTCGTCAATGGCGGACTCCGTCTTGACCTTGGTCATAATAATTCAGAATTCTACAGACAATTTGTCTGGGACAGCAACGAGAATATTATCGATTCCCTTGTCTCCCCTGCAACGGATGACCTGTTCTTTAACTGGTCTGCATCTCTTGGTTGCAACCTCATTCTGGACGATGGAAAATGGATAATAAAAGGCAATCTTGGTAAAAGCTTTCGGGTTCCATATCCCGCAGAAACTGTATCTAACGGGATTCATCATGGCACCTTCAGACATGAGGTTGGCACGCCGGATTTGCAATCCGAACATGGTTATCAACTTGATCTCAGTGCAAATTGGAACGCTAATAATTTCACCGGTAGCCTGGCCCTGTATTTCAATTATTTTGACAACTATATTTACCTCGGTCCTACTTTCCCTGCGCAATTTTCTCCACTTCCTGAAGCTGGGCAGATTTTCCGTTATCGACAAGATGACGCAATATACACGGGTTTTGAACTCCAATGGACATGGAAATTTCTAAACAGTTTTTCCATCAATCAAGCAATAGACTTCGTGCAGAGCTACAACCCTAAAACAAAGTTAGCATTGCCTTTCACCCCACAGCCCGCTGTGCGTACCGACCTTCGTTATAATATTTCAAAAGAAAACTGGCTCGATGACTTTTACATAGAAATTGGCCATCAATATCACTTTGCCGCTCAAGGTCGTTTTCGGATTGATCGTTCTGAGCAACATACCCCAACTTACCAACTTTTTGGTTTAGGTATAGGTGCTGATCTCCTTTTTGGAAGACAAAGAGTACAACTTAGCTGTCAGGTGCAGAACTTTTTCGACACCTTTTATTTTGCGCACCTCAGCCGCTATCGTATCATCAATGTACCCGAACAGGGACGTAATGTGACACTAACGGTCAAAGTGCCTTTTGGGGGAAATTTTAAAAAATAAGGATAAAAGGTTTACAAAACTTTAGCAGTTCGGTAAACCTCTTTCCATTTTACGTTACTGTAAACAAAATTCAACATCCGCAGTTTCCTTTTCCGCACAGTCATGGTCAATGCAAGCCGCCACTTCGAGATGGAAACAGGCTCCCGCTCCATAGCTGCATAAATCTACTTCCTGTTCGAAAGTGATTACCTTATCATGTTCGTGCTTATCAAAATCAATGATTTTATCATTTACATCACCTTCAGGGTGTAAAACGATTTCTACTTCATGATTTTCAATTGATGCAACAATATCAACATGTACATGTACATCGGCACAATCAGCTATAGGGATGTTTTCATCTGCATGAGGCTCTTCAATAGTTATTGTAATCATGTTTACAGGTGGATCTTCATCTTTTTTACAAGAATTTAAGAATACAACTGAAAAAGCAAAAATCAACAACAGAAAATTTTTTAATAATTTCATTTTTATAATATTTAATATAATTAGAACTAGCCCAATAGCCATTGCCATTAGGAATTAAAAACAGGAGTGATTTATTTGAATATATATATAAAAGGGTCAGATTAGAATTGCCGGTGGAGCTCTAAGTGCTGGCAAGGAACATGCAAAACGAACATAAGGTCGGATCTGATACGGACTAAGTCCGATGCAAAAATTCAGTACTAAAATGTTCGAGAAATCTACTTTAATGTAGTCCTTTTGTGAAAAATTTAAATGGCAGATGAAACAATCGATAGCATCATATTCCTGCATATGAAAATGCGTATTTTTTCCGCATTGTTCCGTATGCTCCGTCCCGGAATGATGATCATGAAACAGATAGTGTGCCTCTTTGATCACAAAAGCATTGACCAAGAAGAAGGCAATGATCAGTGCAGCAAATGAACGGTATGTTGGAATTGATTTGATCGTAAGTCTGTTTTAAATATAATCGGCTAAGTTATGAAAAATATTTTGAAAAATGCCGGATATGTTTATAGCTTAATAACATGGTTTGTCTTTCAATTTTCATTTGTTTTATTCATTTTATACTATGAAAAGATTTAAAGTTTGTAAACAAATACGCCCTCGTAAGGGAAAACGACGTTAGGAATCATGTTGGGTTGACAAATATACCTGCTGACAATATTTTCGCTTACGCTCATTATTCCTTTTCAAATTTTAATAATTGGAGAAACAACTACATTTCGATTAATGGAAAGTATACTTTTAAGCAATGGAGAATTACTCCTGAACAGGATTTTTCACCTCCTCCTGATGCTTATTTTTACTTGGTTTAAGAACCGGAACAAGTTTGCAATTCAACGATTCCGCTTTAAAATTCACCCTAACAGTTGACAATTTACTCAATGAAAATTATCGGGATTATCTCAACAGGCTGCGTTATTTTGCTGATGATCCAGGTATCAACTTTAGTTGTGGGATTAATTATACTTTTTAAAGACTTTTAATTCTATAGCAATTTAGGTGATTTTATAATCCAGGTGCGTTTTAAATGTAAATTTCAACCAGAAAAATTTGACTGGATAAGCAACTTTTTTGCATTCTTATTGGTTATTTTTACACCTTATTTCTTTCCGTTCACAGCGGCGAGAAAAATCCTGACATCTTACCCATTTTCTATCTTTTAAAAAGATGTCTTGATGCGATTCAAAACAAGTAGATGAGATCCTGTAATTTTTTGTAATTGGTATTTTACTAATTGAAAAAATGATGCAAATGAGACATTTTTTAATTGGAATAATGTTGCTTTCCATTCACACAGCTTTCGGCAGAGGACCTATTTTATCAGAAAAAGATCTTGCATCTCCTCCGCCAAGAATTATCCGGACTTGTTGCTCTTTTGGTTCAGACGTGAAGGTCATGATCATCCCCGGCGTTAAAGTTACGGACATCACCAGTATCGAAAAATTGGGCACTCACCGCTATCTTGGAGGCCGAAGTGAGGGTAACGGAATTATTTACACTAAAAATGGTGGTTTTATAGACATTGGTCATTTGCGAGATATTGCCGACTGGACTGCCTTTTTATATCACAAAATTCTTTTAAGCCAGCGGAATGACCAGACAGAATTGAAACTGGGCCATGAGGGTGGCCTTAAAACTTTAACGCTAAAAATTCCCTCAGAATTAGACTCCTTGGATGCAGCTACTCTCGCCGGAAGGATCGCTTATGATTTGTCGGTCTGGCACGAAATCGCTACCTGGTTTGGGGCTTCGACAGTTCCTTTGCTCCCCGAACGGTATTCCAGCTTTTCTATCGAAGATGCGTATTCCAATCTGCTTGGAGCAAGATTAGGCACTGAAGCTTTGAAAAGTCATTTGCCTTATGAAGAAGCCATGACTGGTTTGATTGCAGCAACTTTGAAAAAACTGGAAGCAGTTGAGACCGAAGCAGCTACTTATGCTGCGATGGAATCCGTCAGAGATATCTGGTGGACCAGAGATAAAAAGCTTCCGAGCCGGAAAGTCCTCCTTCAAAGGCAGTTGACCGTTTACCCGGTGGTGAAACCATTGCTGATTTCCGAGAATGAACGCAAATCCATTGCATTAGAAGTTCCAAATCTTAGCGCTAAAGGTAATTTACTCGCAGAATTTTACACACTCAAATTTAAGCTTAATTTGAAGTTTCCATTTAAAAAGATGTTCCCCGAAAGGAAAACCCGCGAAATCACCCAAAATGATTTCCGAATTCTGCTGGATTACATCCAACAAGATTTGGAGCGACCAAAATATCAATTAAAAGATAAATTGTAATCTAAGGCCTGATCACTTTTTTCTTTTTGGCTTTTTGCATTGGATTAGGATTGTCACCTTGTTTGTGCTTTTTGAAAACCTGGAATCTACTCGGCAATTCTTTCACAGGCCAGTTGTTATTGCTTTCATCAATGTCGGCGGTTTCTTTGTAAGGATCGATGACGATGCCTTTGACGACTTTGTCCTTCACAAAAACTTTAGTGAATTGATTTTCATTTTTCCGCCAAATTTCAACAGGTATCCTCTGCAACTCGGTGGTACCATCTTCAAAAGTCCATTCTATGATCACGGGCATTACGAGTCCACCCTTATTGCTGAAATGTAGCTGGTAGTAGTTTTTATCGCCAAATTTTTCCTGCTTTTCCTCTTTCGAAAAAGTCTCTTCGTACAGGTGTGTCGTAAATTGCATAATGGAATCTTCCGTTTCCCAGGGTTTGTAATCCGTATAAAAATCCTGTAAAGCAGTATCCTGTTCAACTGAAAATTTCATACCTCCTTCACGATTTCGCCTCCTGGAAATATCATCAAATGGTTTTTCCGTTTTATGTTTATAAACATAATCCTGTTTTTCAGGATCAGTCTCCAAATCTACCTTATACCACTTTATGCTATCCAATGAAATGTCTGTTGCATCGATGCTATAAAACCAGCCTCTCCAAAACCAATCCAAGTCAACTCCACTGGCATCTTCCATCGTTCTGAAAAAATCAGCTGGTGTTGGACTTTTAAAGGCCCATCTACGACAATATTCTTTAAAAGCAAAATCGAACAATTCACGGCCCATAACAGTTTCGCGGAGTATATTCAAACCAGCTGCTGGTTTTGTGTAGGCATTATTGAAAAAATCGACGAGGTTTTCTCCGTTTGTCATAATGGGTTCAAGCGTTTCTTTTGGTTGGCTCATATATCCTGTCACTGAAGTTGTTGGCCCAAACCAAACATCAAAATTGTTGTCAAACTCCGACTCCGTCAGAAACTGTACAAAACTATTCAATCCTTCATCCATCCATGACCATTGTCGTTCATCACTGTTGATGATCATGGGAAAATAATTGTGTCCAATTTCATGAATAATGGTGGAGATAGCATTATTTTTTTCCATTTCTGTGTAAGTGCCGTCGTCTTCTGCACGCCCTGGATTAAAACAAATCATGGGGTATTCCATGCCATTGGCAGCTTCCACGGAAATGGCAACCGGATAAGGATATGGAATTGTATATTTAGAATAAACTTCCAAAGTTTTTGCAACTGCTTTTGTAGAAAATGGGCGGTAAATCGGATAAGCTTCTTTGCCGTAATAACTCATGCACATCACTCTTTTGCCCTCTTCGGTGATGTGAGGTATGGCATCCCAGATAAATTTTCGGCTGGAAGTCCATGCAAAATCACGAACATTATCGGCTTTGAAAATCCAAGTTTTCTTGCCTTTGGATTTTTTAGATTTTTCGGTTTTTTTAGCTTCTTTTAAAGTGACTATTTCCAAAATTTCTTTAGACGTTGTAGCTCTTTCAAAACGCTCCATTTGAGTTGGCGTCAAAACAGTTGAATAATTTAAACATTCTCCCGTCGAACCAACAATGTGATCATCAGGAACCGTCATTTTTACAACAAAATTTCCAAAAGTCAGTGCAAACTCCGCCTGTCCGGTAAACTGGTTGTTCTGCCAACCTTCATAATCCGTGTACGCACAAAGCCTCGGATACCACTGAGAGATCGTAAACAAATAATTTCCATCATCAGGGAAATATTCATACCCACCACGAGGATAGTTTGCAAATGTTGGCAAAAATTCCATCAACGCGACCCGATCAGGAATGTAATAATGCCATTTGACTCGAAAGGAAAAAATTTCTCCGGTTTTAAGGGGCTGAGGCAACTCAACACGCATCATGGTATTGTTGATCGAATATTTCAGAAGTTGCTGATTATCCCCTTTCACTTCTTCGATATTGATTCCATATTTATCAAGTTCTCTCCATGCTTCAAGGCCACGCAGGTCATTTTCGCTCATCGCTCCATTTATAGTGCTGGGATCAAAAGATTGGTTTGTATTATGACTGGCATGTTGGTTTTCATCGAGTTGCAGCCATAAATATTGCAATGTGTTTGGCGAATTGTTGTAGTAGGTGATCAATTCTGATCCGTTCAGTCGCATATTTTCAACATCCAATTCACAATCAATATCATAGTTGCACTGTTGTTGCCAATACGCTGGTCCCGGAGCACCGTCCATGCCTCGATAAAGATTGCCGGTTGGCAACTCTGGTCCCAGTTGTTCAAATTTGTTTCCGTGATTGGAAGTGTTTTGAGCATTGCTCAAATGAGCTGTGAGTATTGTGCTAAAAGCAAGGTAAGCAAAAAGGTAGATTGGATTTTTATAAAAATGTTTCATGATTTAAGACTTGTTTTATTTGCTAAACTACACAATTTTAAAAAGCCTTCAATCCAGTGTCACCGTGATTGAAGGCTTTGTTATAAAAATTTTAAAAAATTATGGTCTTGTTTTTTTCTTTTTGGCCTTCTGCATTGGATTAGGATTATCCCCTTCTTTGTGTTTTTTGAACACCTGAAATCTGCTTGGCAACTCCTTCACCGGCCAGTTATTATTACGCTCATCGATGTCAGCAGTTTCTTTGTAAGGATCGATGACTATTCCTTTCACTTCTTTGTTTTTCACAAACACCTTGGAAAAGTTTTCTTCATTTTTGCGCCAGATTTGTTCAGAAATTTTTTGAACCTCAGTGGTTCCGTCATCAAAAGTCCATTCGATGATTATCGGACTTACGAGTCCTCCTTTGTTGCTGAAATACAATTGATAATAATTTTTATCGCCAAACTTTTCCTTTTTCTCTTTTTCGGAATAGGTTTCTTCGTACAAATGTGTCGTGAATTCCATTATCGAATCGCTGGTTTCCCAGGGTTTGTAGTTGGTATAAAAATCAACCAATTCTGGATCTTCCTCAACGGAAAATTTAATGCCTTCTTCACGGTTTCGTCTCTTCGAAATATCGTCAAAAGGTTTTTCTGTTTTATGTTTGTAAACATAATCCTGTTTTTCAGGATCCGTCTCCAAATCAACTTTATACCACTTGATACTATCCAAAGAAACATCTACCGCATCAATGCCATAAAACCAACCTCTCCAAAACCAGTCAAGATCAATACCACTGGCATCTTCCATTGTCCTGAAAAAGTCAGCGGGAGTAGGATGTTTGAATGCCCAACGACGACAATATTCTTTAAAAGCATAATCGAACAACTCTCTACCCATAACTGTTTCCCGAAGAATGTTTAGAGCAGCAGCAGGTTTTAAATAAGCATTCGGAAAATACTGAACTATATTTTCACTATTGGTCATGATAGGTTCTAGCTGATCCTTTGGAAGACTCATATAATTCGTAATACTGTGAGCACCCACCCAAGACTTATAATTGTTATCAAATTCCTGTTCTGTGAGGTATTGTACAAATGTTGTAATTCCTTCATCAAACCATGCCCACTGCCTTTCATCACTGTTGATAATCATAGGAAAATAGTTGTGCCCTACTTCGTGGATGATCACTGTTATGGCAGAATTCTTTGCAGACTCTGTGTACGTTCCATCCTCTTCGGCACGCCCTGGGTTAAAGCAAATCATAGGGTATTCCATCCCGCTGGCTGCTTCTACGGAAATTGCTGTTGGATATGGATACGGGATCGAATATTTAGAATAAGTAGCCAAAGTATGCTCAACCGTTTTTGTTGAATACCGCCTGTAAATTGGATAAGCTTCTTTGGCATAATAACTCATGCACATCACTTTTTTGCCGTCTTCAGTAATGTGTGGCATAGCATCCCAAATGAATTTTTTGCTGGCTGTCCAGGCAAAATCTCTTACATTATCCGCTTTAAAGATCCATGTTTTGGTCGCTTTAGCTTTTTTGGTTTTTTCATTCTTTTTTGCTTCTTCGAGCGTAACAATTTCGATAGGTTCTGTGGCATTTTGAGCCTTTTCCCAACGCTTCAAATGCGTTGGTGACAAAACGGTTGAATAATTCAAACATTCACCTGTTGAGCCGACCACATGATCTTCTGGAACAGTCATTTTTACCACAAAATCTCCAAAGGTCAGTGCAAACTCCCCCCTACCGGTAAACTGCTTATTTTGCCATCCTTCAAAGTCACTGTAAACACACAGTCGGGGATACCACTGGGAAATGGTGTACAGATAATTCCCATCTTTTTCAAAATATTCATATCCTCCACGCCCATGGCTTACCGAATTGATGCGATCGATCAGATAATAATGCCATTTGACCCGAAAAGAAACTTTTTCACCGGATTTTAAAGGCTGTGGCAGATCAACACGCATCATGGTTTTGTTGATCGTATAATTCAGCGGTGTCCCATTTTCGTCAGTAACTGCATCGATTTTATGTCCGAATTTGTCCAACTCGCGCCATGGTTCCAATTGCCGCAAAGCATTTTCACTCATTACAGGTTGGATAGAACTTGGATTGAAGGATTGATTATCACTATTCGGATCGTGCTGATTTTCATCGAGTTGCAGCCAAAGGTAGCGCAGCGTGTTTGGTGACTGGTTGAAATAAGTGATCAATTCATCGCCATCAAGTCTTTGATTATCCGTATCTAAAGAACATTCAATATCATAATTGCATCGTTGTTGCCAATATTTTGGCCCAGGCGCTCCGTCCATTCCACGGAATTCATTTCCAGTAGGAAGCAAGGAGCCCAATTGTTCAAATTTGTTTCCGTGATTGGAAGTATTTTGACCAAAACTGGAAATGGAGAAAGTAAAAATAAAAACAAGTAAAAGAGGTGAGTTGTAGCCTTTGTAAAATATGACTCTCATAACTTAAAGGTTGATTGATTTTAAATAATTTTCCAAATGTAGCATTTATCCTGTTTTTAGCTTAATTCTTTAGACCGCTTCAGCATTTAATGACTCAAATGGACAAAAAAGTTCGACAAAATGAATACCCTGAGTATGAAGATTTTAAAAAGGAAAGGCTCAAAACATTAAAAGCCGGATTGGTGAAATAAACACCAATCCGGCTTTAGTTTTATCAAAGTAATGACTTTTAGTAAGTCTTCGTCACAACAAAATTTAAAGTATAAACATCAAAACCATCGGAGAGAATAATACTGTATATCCCCGTGTTAAAATCCTTTAAATCAAGCTTTCTATATTCTAAATCACCGCTAGTATAAATCGCTTCATCGTACATAATTCTCCCTTGAGAATTTACAATTTTAAGGATGGATTTTTTTGTACCAGAAGTATTTATTCTCAGATTAATTTCATTTTCGGCATTAGTCGGAAACGCTACAATTTTGTCATCTTTTAGCTTTTTCAATTCCCAAAAAATAATATCTGAATACTCAAAAGCACCATCATAATCTACTTGTTTGAGGCGATAATAAGCAAATGAAATAGGCTTAGAATCTACAAAAGAATAATTTTGAATACCTGTGGAAGTCCCATTTCCGTTTACAGTTTCCAGTGCTTCAAAGTTCCTTCCGTCCGCTGCTCTTTCGATAACGAAATGCATGTTATTTGTCTCGGAAGCGGTCGTCCAAAAAAGCACCACATTCTTCTGCTCATCTTCTTTTACTCTGAAATCAACTAGTTCCACTGGCAAGGCTGCAAGACATGCAGCTTCAACTTCAGCTTCGCTTAGGTTGCAATTGCTATGATTGCCCGAATATTCAATATTGTTTCCAATTCCGTTATTGACTGCAGTGCAAATACCAGCAGGTATTGATATGCAATCTGACTCACCTCCACTGCCTAAAGTAGTATTATTTTTGATTTTTAAATCATTGCCCACAGAAGTAATCCCTTGTAAGCCATTTAGCGTTGCTAAATCCGGATTGCCATCTATTTCGAGGTTATTACCTACAGAAGTAATCCCGCTAAGTTTTTCGATGCTTGTCAAAAGCGTATTTCCCTTGATCTTAAGATCCCGTGATACTGCTCCAGTAATTGACTGAAGTCCGTTTAGACTTGTTAAAGCCGGGTTATCTTCAATTTTTAAACTTGTGCCAACAGATGTGATTACTGTAAGTCCGCTAATATCAGACAGAACTGTATTGCCTTTAATTTTAAGCTCTTCTCCAATTGAACCAATCGCCCCCAACCCATCTAAATCTGTTAAGGAAGTATTATCTTCAATTTTAAAACTTCCTCCAATAGATGTAATATTTCCAAGGCCATCCAGATCTGTTATATCACAATCTTTAACTTTCAGATCTCCAGTTACTGCCACTATACAGTCTAAAGGGCTTAAATCTGTAATTGGCGTTCCATTCTTGTAATCAATTTCCAATTTACCGTTTATTGTGCAATTTGTTCCTCCATTGCAAAAAGCATCAACTTCGTCTTGGTTTTCTAATTTATGATTTCCGCTGGAAGGGCATTGAGCGTACAATGCACAAGACATGGAAAAGAAAAATATTAATGTGATTAGTTTACTCATAGTATTTTGTTTTTTGAGATAACACGCTTAAAAAATATGTCCAAAATTTAAACCTTTGAACATTGTTTAATTTTACTTCATTCCCTGTCAGACAGGGAAATCATTGATGAGGGGAAAAGTTTTATTGTAAGGCAAAAGAATGCTTAGGGAGTGTAAACAAAATTATTGGTTTTTGGGTTGAGATCAAATTTAATCTCCCATCTATCTCAAAATATACCTTAAACAGGGTATGAAAATTTATATTTATTTAAAATTAAAATCCATATTTTAAATCAAAACAATACTTTTGTGCCACAAAAAAAAGCACATGGAAAGATTTTCAATAGCCATCCACGGAGGAGCCGGTACGATCCTGAAAAGCAGCATGACTCCTGAAAAAGAAACCGCTTACAAAAATGCTTTGAAAATTGCTTTGGATGCGGGATATGAAGTTTTGAAAAATGGACAATCAGCCATCGAAGCTGTTGAAAGAGCTGTCGTTGAATTGGAAAATTGCCCATTGTTCAATGCAGGACGAGGATCCGTTTTCACGTCTGAAGGAAAACACGAAATGGATGCTTCGATCATGGATGGCCGAGACTTAAACGCCGGAGCTGTAACAATGGTCAGCGGAGTTCAAAATCCTATCACATTGGCTCGTCTCGTGATGGAAAAATCCGAACACGTTTTCCTGGCCGGAGCTGGAGCAGTTGAATTTGCAAAAAAAATGAATTGTACTTTTCAGGACGAAAAGTGGTTTCATGATGATTTTCGATACCAGCAGTGGCTGGACATTAAAGACACTGATTCAATCCAATTGGACCACAGTGTTAAAAAGGTACAAAAGTTTGGCACTGTCGGAGCAGTTGCTCTCGATATGACTGGCAATCTCGCCGCTGCAACTTCAACTGGTGGGATGACCAATAAAAAATTTGGAAGAGTCGGCGATAGTCCAATCATTGGCGCTGGAACCTATGCCAACAATGCTACTTGCGCAGTTTCCTGTACGGGAAGTGGTGAATTTTTTATTCGCGGTGTCATTGCCTACGATGTTTCCTGCCTGATGGAATTTAAAGGCCTTTCTCTGAAACAGGCGAGTTTTGAAACGATATACAAAAGGTTGCCAAAAATCAATGGAGACGGAGGTTTGATCGCAGTCGATTCGCAAGGAAACATTGCCATGCCTTTCAATACCGAAGGAATGTATCGAGCATTTAGAAAATCTGACGGATCTGAAGAGATTTCTATTTATAAGTGAGTGGGAATCATGCTTTCCTGATGGTTTAGAATACTCAAAAGATTTGAGCAAAAATCAATTTATGGGGTAAATTATTTTAAAACTTAAATTGAGCCCAAATAAATGATGAGTTCCTTCTCCGCGAACAGGGTTAAAAATACTATTATTGCCAACACCCCCTGAAAGAACCGCATCTTCCGGAATATCTTTAACAGATACTTTGAGCCTTCTGAGTCCTATACTTCCTGCTACTTCAAAATTAAAAGGGCCAAAAAATCGAAATGCACAACCACTTGTCAAATAATAGGAATGAGTCTGGTTATTGATCCGGACTTCCATTATTTCCTGATAGGATTGATTATTTCTCCAAACGGTTGCTGTTCCGCTAGCATTAACTTCTTTCCAGATAAACTGTGGGCCCCAAAAAGCATTGTATAAAACTTTTATCGGCCGTGGGAAGTAAAATCGGTATTCCGTTTTCAATTTAAAACCATCAAACCCGTTTTGTGTTCTTTTATAAAAATCCCTAACCACGCCATACTCAAGATGGATAGATTGATGGCGAAATGTTCTTGATTCCACACCAAACAGGATGGTAGGTGTAAAATCAACAAGGGAAAGCGGAGCAAATTTAAAAGCGACAACAGGCCGATAAGCAAATTTAAAACTATCCTTCTTTTGGCTTATGGCTTGAATCGTGAATAATAAACTAAGAACAGTAAATATAGCGCGTATCAAAAAATGCTTCATGCACCATAAGGAATTTCTGATATTAACTGAATATCTTCTAAATCAGAATAATCGAATTGATACACATTATCCGGACCAACAACCAGGAGTAACCCATCTAGAGTAATGACATCATAGGCAGTGAAAGTGTCAAAATGCTTTATAAGTTGAATATCCAGAGGATTACTTACATCAAAAATCTTTAATCCTTGATCATGATCACAGACAAATAATGTGTTTCCATCTAAACCCACTCCTTTAGGAGCAGACATTGGATAGGCCGCGATCAAGTCAGGCTGTGTAATATCCTCAATATCATAAACTCGCAGTTCATTTACATTTATCTCCACTGTGCCGCCACAAGGTCCACCAATACGAGCCAATGAGTTGAGGGTGACATAAGCATGAGTGTTATTAGCTACTACAGGATCACAAGCAAAAGTATTAAACGTATTAAAATATTCGGTGGCAGATAATTGAGAAGGTATCCCATCATTTTCGATTTGGTATATAAACAAGCCTGCTCCTGAACCAACAAAAAGCTTTTGATCAAAATGAAAAATGCTTTCTATCCGCTCACCTATCGCTTGTTTGTCAATTTGTTGTGGGTCAGCAGGGTCAGTCAAATCAAATGTTTTTATGGAAGCATCATCAACGATGTACATAAAATTGCCTACAACAATAAATCGGGCATAAGAACCTGCTACTCCAGTATCTGTTGAAGGTTCCGCTGATGAGCTCGTATCCTTATGGCAGGATAACAATCCTAGCATCAATAAAAATAAAAGAGAGAAATATGAGCGTTTCATCTATTTGATTGTTTTAAAATTATCGGAAACAACGAGGGTTTTCCAGGATGACTTCTTCCCAGCCCACAACAATACCCTTGTCCGGATCAACACATTCAAAATATCCACTATACCCATCAGGATAGTTCTTTTTACCTTCTTCGTATAGACCTTCTAATCGACTTGTCACTTTTATTTGGTCAAGATTACTGATATCAATAGCAACAAGATCCGTTAAATTATCAGCATAAAGTATATCACCTTTAATTGCGATGTCTTCACTTCCAGGTACCTGAATGAATTTAATAGGTGTTGGAGAACTTGGATTAGAATTGTCAATAACATGTATCCCCTTATATCGCTCATTGACATAAATAATTTGGTCTTTGTAGTAAATCTTACCTAAATATTCAATGGGTTGCGGATCAGTTGCGATGATTTCATTCCATCCATCAGTAGTTGCATATACAGGCCGAACACCCTCTACAGTACCAACAGGCTCAGTATTTTGGAATTCTACAATTTCACAGCTACTAACAAAAAGAAGAAATAGAAAAATGGAAAGTACAAATTGTGTTTTCATAACAGGGCCAAAGTATTAAATATATTGTTATAAAAACGCCGGCAGTTTTGCAAAAGCTGCTTTATTCGAACATTTCAAATAAAATCGGCGTCCACCGGTAAAATTTCAATTTTTCGCTGATCAACCGTAAATCGGTCGCCATTTGAAAGAATGTGAACCACTAGATTGGAAATGGTCATTGGCGTTCCTTCAGGCAATATTTCCTCATTGTTATGTGTCAGCCTGTTTCCATCAAAAAGAATCACCATTCCCGAACCGATCACTTTAAATTCATTGCAGTTTTTGATCACCAATCCAGTGTCTTCCGCCAAACCAACGCCAAGCAATTTCGGAAATTTGGCAACAGCCTCCGCCAATCTTCCAAACCGTCCTCTCCGGATAAAATGAGAATCAATGATCAATGCTGAAATAAAACCCATCCCATCTCTCATCCGAACGGCACCTTTATACAAAGCTTCAGTACTACTGCCTCCCGCTACCATTTCTTCAGACATACACATGGCTCCAGCACTAGTCCCGGCAACGACAAATGGCTCATTTACAAACCTTTCAGTCAATACTTGGTGAATCGTAGTGCCTCCTATTTTATCAACGATCTTTGACTGATCTCCTCCTGAAAACATCACGCAGTTCGCCTTTTCAATCCATTTTACAAAGTCAGGATCAAAAGATTGATTTCGTTTTGTGATATTCAATACTTT
This sequence comes from Saprospiraceae bacterium, assembly GCA_028277915.1. GTDB lineage: Bacteria > Bacteroidota > Bacteroidia > Chitinophagales > Saprospiraceae > JAHDHW01. The sequence goes on along the minus strand of JANQFJ010000278.1, from coordinate 819 downwards.
AATATTTTCACAACCCAATTTTCGAAAAGCATTGATATAGTTGTCCCCCACTTTGTCAGGAATACTGGATGCCGTCGGAATAACAACTATTAGTGCTTGCCGCCCTCCACTTTCCTTCACCACATGAGACAAAATCCCTTCTTCAATAAAATCAAGTGTATAATTTTCACTCTCTCCGATTACCCCTTTGTCTTCATTTCCTCCTATCGGAATCAGCGTGCCTTTTACAATTTGTTTTTTATACATAAAGTTTTAATAAAATGAAAGAGTGCAAAAATAGAATTAAATTTTCTAAATATTTTTTTACATTTAACTAATTCAAGTTGCGGAAAACTTTCCATCCAACTGAAATCGTCCAATTTTGAATCAAAATCAAAGGTTTTTCACAAAATCTGAGTTTCACCTGGACTATCCACAACTTGGGACAACTAATACATACCATAAAAAACAAAATGATATGAGAATACTTGAACTAAGAGCAATGAGAGGTCCCAACTACTGGTCTGTTCGTCGACACAAATTAATCGTCATGACGCTTGATTTGGAAGAATTGGAAGACTACCCTACCAATAAAATTGATGGCTTTTACGATCGCCTGACAGCTATGTTTCCTTCGATGTACGAACACCGATGTTCTGTGGGAAAGCCTGGAGGTTTTTTTCAGCGTGTTGAGGAAGGCACCTGGATGGGACATGTCATTGAGCACATTGCACTGGAAATCCAAACACTCGCCGGAATGGATGTCGGTTTTGGTCGCACCCGAGGGTATGGCGAACACGGGGTCTATCATGTCGTTTTTGCTTACATGGAAGAAAAAGT
>JANQFJ010000062.1 GCA_028277915.1 Saprospiraceae bacterium | reverse complement strand
AAATAAATGCCTTTACTTTGAAGGTCGTTAATTTCCAATGAACCAGCTTGGTTTTCAATATTGATCATTTTTATCTGCTGACCAATGACATTGTATATTTTTAAAATTGCATTTTTATCAAAATCCGCTAATTGATAATTTATAGTAAAATTATTTTGAAATGGATTTGGAAAAGCCTCTAATGCCAGGCGATCATCAAAAACAGGATTGAGGCTTGTAGGGCTGGCATCATAAACGGAAAACCCATCAACTCCTGCTTCAACGACATGTCCGGCGGGATCATTCACTTCATCAGAAGCATAAAAGCTGATCTTCATATTGTCTGTAATGTCAATGTAATCAGAGAGTATAAATTCCACCTCCTCGTTCCATTCGCTGTTAGACTGTGAAATTGTTTCTAATTCAACCTCATCGGTTCCGTTGCTTATTTTCACTTCAAGCGCATCATTTGGTTGTCCGTTTCCGTCGTTGAAAAACCAAGTGCTATATTTTACAACGGGTTCGTTGTAACTGGTTAGATCCATGACAGGAGAAGTCACCAATGTCCATCCATCGTCAATATCATCGTCAAAACCTGAATTTCCATTGTTGCCAGTTACGTAACACTTATGACCGAGGTCGTTTTCAAGATCAAAATCAGGATTGGCTTGTTGGTTATTGAAAATTGTACCTTTTGGTTCGTCTCTTTCCCAACCACCGGTTTCGGCATTTCCAGTTACAGCCCAACCGAGATCGAATAAAAAGTCATCAGCATAGCCTTTTTCCAATTCAATCGTCGGGTTTGCAGGGCCACCGCTCACAGTCACGTGGATACTATCGTTTACAAAACCCCAGTACCCGGCATAAATGATATAATCATCTTCAACTACACTTTGAACGGAAAAATTGCCATCAGCATTTGCAGTTGTTTCAAAAGTAGCAAGATTGCCTTCAATATAGACAAGAGCAAAAGGAATCGGTGTCCCATCTTCCTTAGAAATTACCGTTCCACTTAGGTCATAGGTCGCTAGTTTGGTCAATTGGACATCCAGAATGGTTACTTCACCATTTTCCAGAACTGCTTGGGCAGTTAAAACCTCATATTCAGGATGGCTAAATGTTACATCAAAAGTGCCTGCAATTGCCTGTCCACTTTCATAATTTCCAGCGCCATCAGTTTCCCCATAATTTTCCTGTGCAGAGTTGATATCGACTTTTACACCACTAATTGATCCTCCACTCCCTGCATCAGTAACTTTTCCTTCTAGCCAGCACGCCCGAACATAAGTTGGTTCGAGGATATAACAACCATTTCCTTGATCAGAAACCAAAACAGTTCCTGATGGCAAAAAAGGATAAGCTCCCCAGGCACCATTGAATCCTGTATTTGTAGGAATATAAGTGTCAAAATTGCCTACTTCAATCAGATTTTCCGGGCGCGATCCATCAATGATTATACAACCATCCGAATAATAAGAAACAATTAACCAGTCATTCCAAACATGAACATTATGTGGAATTACACCTTGATTTAAAGTCACTAAGGGTCTGAATTGATCCAATTCCTGAATATTTCCTAAATCTGAAATATCGTATGATCCGACTGGAGCATTGCCGGTTTCATCAGTAGTGAATATCACATCTCCTGCATCATTCAACCAGGTGTTATGGGTAAAATTGCCTTCTGTTCCCTGAGTAGCGAGCAGGGTTACATTTGATTTATCAGAAATATCATAGACCGCAAATTGACCCAAATAAATCTCAGATGAGTAAGCTTTGTTGCCCCTTGCATAAACATCATGAGAATAAACATTTGCTCCTACACCAGCATATTGTGGATTGCCTGGATCGTTTACATCAACGAATAATAATCCGTCAAATATGTTTGCACCAGTTATAATAGCATATCCAAACTCATCAATAAAAATATTGTGAGCAGAAGATAAAGTACCTCCAAGGCTAGGTATTTCTGGTTCCCAGTAGTAGTAATCGTTTGAGCTTATATTATTTGGCAAATTGGAAAGATCGATTACAAGTAGTCCTCCTGAATTTTCATTGGTTATATAAGCAAAATCTCCCCAGGTTTTTATATCTCTCCAAGTCGAATTAGGTCCAGGAGCATAACCTTTGATAATCGGGTTTTCAGTATCAGTGACATCAACGATAGATACCCCGCCATTTAATCCAACCAGTGCATATTCCCGCCCGTCAGGAGCGGCATAGCCCCAAACGTCATTCAGGTTTTCGTTGTACTCGACATGGGATTTGTATTCCATGTTCAACTGTGCTGAAACACATTGCAAACTCAACAATCCAATAATTAATAATATCGTTTTTTTCATAATCGCAATTAAAATGTAAATTGTTTATAATCAAAATCTATATATGAAACTTGTTTTCGGGTAATTAGTTCTGAAGAAAAGCACACAAAAATAGCATTTTTGAGACAATTAATTCCTTCTTTTAAAAATAGCCATTGTCAATCGGCTGACACAAATCAGTTTGTCGGGAGTGATTTGTATCTCGATATTCCAAACATGTGATAATTTTTCCAATATTTCAGGTGTTGTAAGCATGGATGTCAATCTCACCGTTGTCCTTTTTCCATCCAAAATTATCACTATATTTGCCGCTATTAAAAATCAATTTATTAGCGAATGAAAATCTACCATAATCCAAGATGCCGCAAAAGTAGAGAAACACTTGAATTGCTTCGGGAAAAAGGGAAAGAACCTGAAATTATACTTTATCTGGATGATCCTCCGACCAAACAGAAGTTGGAAGCTATCATCAATAAGCTTGGGATCAAGCCATTGCAATTAATTCGAAAAGGGGAACCTGTTTTTAAAGAAAAATTTAAAGGCAAAGAATTGACTGATTCAGAGTGGGTCGAAGCCATGGTATCCTATCCAAAACTTATTGAACGGCCAATCGTAATCCAAGGGGATCAGGCAGTTATCGGAAGACCTCCGGTGAATGTTTTGGAATTGGTTTAAAATTCTCTATTCCTGCATTTTTTCCGTGATATATTTTAATATTTCCTGTATTTGAGAAGGGGAAAACGCTTTCCAGTGAGCGTCTCTTCTAAGCCATGTCATTTGCCTTTTTGCGTAACGCCTTGAGTTTCTTTTTATTAGCTCAATGGCTTGCTCAAGAGTGATTTTCTGATCAAAATAGTCAAACAATTCCTGGTATCCGACAGTTTGAAGAGGTGTCAAATCCTTGAATGGAAATAATTCTCTGGCTTCATTTTCCAGGCCAGTTTCGATCATTCGATCAACCCGTTGGTTGATTCGGTCATAAAGGACTTCACGATCGAGTTCTAAATTGATGTATAAAATTTTATAAAAGCGATTTTCTTTTTTTCCTTTCATAAAACTGGAAAAAGGTTTTCCGCTTGCCCAACATACTTCAAGGGCACGGATGAGTCTCATGGGATTGTGCTGGTCAACTTTTTGGAAATATTTAGGATCCAGTTTTTTGAGTTCTTTCTGCAACGCTTCGATTCCTTCTTTTTTAAAAAGGTCATTAATTGCATTTCTTATCTTTTGAGGAACAACGGGAAATTTGTCAAGGCCTTCACAAACAGCTTTTATGAAAAGACCTGATCCGCCTGCCATTACTACAATTTTGTGCTTCTTGAAATGTTGAATTAATAGATTTTGAGTTTCTTTTTCAAAATCACCAACAGTATAATTATCGTGAATGCTCAGGGAGTTGATAAAATGATGATGTGCCTTGGCTAATTCTTCTTCGGAAGGTTTGGCCGTACCGATGTTCATTTCACGATAAAACTGCCGACTGTCTGCAGAAATAATCTCCGTTTGAAAATACCCAGCGATTTTTATCGCAACTTCGGTTTTACCACTTGCGGTAGGCCCGGCCAAAACGATCAGGTACTTGTTTGAGCACATGCTGCGAAATTACGAAAGCTTTTTATCTTTGCGCTGAACGAAAATTAAAACCCTCAAAAACAAGGATACCTGTAACATCCAAAAAATGCTTTATCGGATCGTAAAACCATTTGCAACAATTGCCCTGAAGACTAATTTTCGGCGGATATATTTTTCAAATGCACAGGTAATCCCAATAGATAAACCGGTTATTTTAGCCGTCAATCATCCCTCTGCTTTTTTAGAACCCTGCCTATTGGCTTGTTTGCTTCCTCAACCACTATATTTTTTGGTTAGGGGAGATATGTTTACTTCCATACTTGCAAAAAATGTTTTTAAAGGGCTGCATATGCTCCCGATTTACAGGAAAAGAGATGGTGGTTTTGGAAATGTAAGACAAAATTTTTCCACTTTTGAAATCTGCTTTGAAATACTCTCGCAGAACAAAACGCTCATGATCCTCGCCGAAGGCACGACTATTCAAGAGAAACGATTGCGCCCAATCCAAAAAGGTCCTGCTCGTATCGCTTTTGGCGCATTGAAGAAGAATAAAAACCTTGATCTGAA
>JANQFJ010000052.1 GCA_028277915.1 Saprospiraceae bacterium | reverse complement strand
ACTTGCACCGTGTGGCGTGTATGTATGCATCGCCACGTATTCTGGGCCTCGTGGTGGCAATTTCGAAATCAAAGGGTTCGCTACATTGATTAAATAGAGTCTGAAAAACAACATTTTACTTTGCGAAAGGCTTTATAAAGTAAGCGACATTTTTAGCTTTTGGCTTTCCTTTTAGTACATTATACTCTATCTTGTATATCAATTTATTTTATAAGAATGATATTTTCATTGTAATAATGAAGCCGTTTTGCAGGCATTAGCCTACAACCTGCATTTTGAACGAACAAAACATGAAACAAATTTACCAGGCACTACTAGCACTGTTGTTGTTTTTTACTTTCCTTGAACAAAGCCAGGCCTTACATATAATCGGTGGAGAAATGACCTACGTGTGTCTTGGGGAAGACCCAAATAGCCCAGGTTCAAACCTCTATTTAGTGACCATGAAAGTTTATCGGGATTGTTTTGGTAGTGGTGCTGGTTTTGACTCAGCACTGGGGAGTGGGACGACAGGGTCGGTTTCCGTTTATAAAGGCAATTCTAACAGTCCTTTTATTCCTACGATTTTTCTTGATCCTCCTATAATAACGGATATTGATCCCAACCTAAACAATAACCCCTGTTTGTTAATTCCAGCGAATGTTTGTGTTGAGGAGGGTGTTTATACTTTCGAAGTAAGTTTGCCAATTGATGATACAGATAGCTATCATTTGGTTTATCAGAGATGTTGCAGAAACCAAACTATTACCAATATTGTCAATCCTGATGATGCTGGCTCAACCTATACTGTGGAAATTACACCAAAGGGACAGGAAGAATGTAATAGCACTCCTGTTTTTAATAATTTTCCGCCAGTGGTGATATGTGTAAATGAACCGTTGTCCTTTGATCACAGTGCATTTGATGCAGAAGGAGATCAATTGGTTTATGAATTTTGTAGCCCTTTGTTAGGAGGTTCAACTAACAACGTTGCTCCAAATCCAGACAGTCCACCACCTCACGACGAAGTGCAATTTGTGTTACCAGAATATTCGGCTTTAAATCCACTTGGAACCAGCACAAATGTCAATATTGACATTAATACTGGATTGATAAGTGGTACTCCGATTGTTCAGGGGCAATTTGTAGTTGGCGTTTGTGTCAAAGAATATCGTAATGGAGAATTGTTAAGCGTAATTCAAAGAGATTTTCAGTTTAATGTAACCTATTGTGAGCCAACGGTTGTAGCAGACCTCGAAGGGATAAATGCCGGTGATACTTTTGAATATTTTTCATGTGTGGACTCGGTTATTTCATTTACAAACGAAAGTACAGATGAACAATATATTGAAGAATACGTCTGGACGTTTGAGGTTCCTGGAGATAATCCCTTGTCTTTTTCTGATAGAGATATTACTGTGACCTTTCCAGGGGCAGGTTATTATACCGGAACGATGATTTTAAACCCAGGTACAGATTGCTCGGATACAGCTGATATTGAAGTAACTATAGCACCACCGATCAATGCGGATTTTGTTTTTGATTACGATACCTGTGTGGCAGGGCCTGTTGAATTTACAGATATTACAGCACTTGGAGGTGCTACTGTTTATGACTGGGTTTGGGATTTTGGAGATGGAAATGGTTCAACGGATCAGAATACTTCCCATCGCTACGAAGAACCGGGAAATAGAAATGTAAAACTTGTGGTTACAGATTCCATTGGCTGTGTGGATTCTGTGGTTCACAATGTAAACTGGTACCCAGTGCCGCCGTTGATTATTGTGGAACCTAGCTCTTTTGTAGGGTGTCCGCCGGCAGAAATATCTTTTGTCAATCTGTCAACTCCAATAGACGACACGTATGACATTTTCTGGGATTTTGGAGACGGAGGCACCGCTTCAGATATTAGTCCGACGCATAATTTTGAAACACCTGGCTTGTTTGATATAAATATTGAAATTACCTCTCCGATTGGTTGTTATACGAGTAGTACGTTCAGTGACTGGATTTTTATTGATTCTTTGCCTGTTGCTGATTTTACTTATACTCCAGAGCATTCTTCCAATTTTGAACCAACTGTAGAATTTACAAATACTTCTGTAAGAGCTGCAGCTTGGGATTGGACATTTGATCATTTTGGGAGTACTATTTTAAAAGATCCGGTTTTTACTTTTCCCGATACAGGATACATGGAAGTTGAATTGATCGTCACGCACATTTATGGCTGCCAGGATACGGTGGTTAAAATTATTGATGTTGAACCTAAAATTACCTTCTTCTTACCCAATGCATTTACTCCAAATCAAGATTCCAAAAATGAATTTTTCATGGCTGGAGGAATCTTTCGGGGAATTCGGGATTTTGATATGAAAATCATCAATCGTTGGGGAGGGGTTGTTTTTGAATCTTCTGACCCAAACTATGGCTGGAACGGGAGAGTAAACAACACCGGACAAATGTCTCAAAACGGGGTTTACGTGTATATTATTCAATTTACCGGACCTCGCGGACAACCGCATGAATACAAAGGTTTCGCAACCTTAATACGTTAGCTTCATCTTTAAAAAAAGCTATGACTAACTTCAAAAAATTAATCCCTCTTATTTTTATTACTTTTTTATCATTTACAGCATCTGCATTTCACATCATTGGAGGAGAGCTTTATTATGAGTGTTTGGGCGATGACCCGAACAATCCAGGATACAAAATTTACAAGTTCACCTTAAAAATTTATCGAGATTGTGCCGGAGGGGGGCAGAACTTTGATTCATTGCCAGGTCAGACTATCGGGACTATTTCTGTTTTTAAAGGAAATGATCCCACTCCTTTTATTCCGACGATTAATTTGAGTGCTCCTGATATAGTATTTATAGACCCTGATGCCGGAAATCCCTGTTTGATCGTCCCGCCTAATATTTGTGTTCAGGAAGGTGTTTATGAATTTGAAGTGAGCTTGGAAGTCATTGATGAAAGTTATCAGATTACTTATCAGCGATGCTGTCGTAATTCCACCATCACAAATATTTACAATCCTGATGATACGGGAGCGACTTACACTGTTGAAATCACACCTACAGGTCAGGAGGAATGCAATAACAGCCCGGTTTTTAATAATTTTCCGCCAGTTATTATTTGTGTAGATCAGCCTTTGAATTTTGATCATAGTGCTACAGATGTTGATGGAGACCAGTTGGTTTATGAATTTTGTAGCCCGCTGAAAGGAGGTGGATTGACAGGTCCTCCGCAATCTTTAAATGGATTTGCACCAAACCCCGACGCTCCGCCGCCTTATGAAAATGTTGATTTTATTATACCAACTTATACTGCCTTATCTCCACTTGCTGGGAATCCGATTGTAGGGATTGATATAAATTCAGGTCTGATTACAGGGATTCCACAGATCCAGGGACAATTTGTTGTTGGGATTTGTGTGAATGAATATCGCAATGGCGAATTGCTGAGTACGATACAAAGGGATTTTCAGTTCAATGTTGCCTACTGTGAACCAACTGTAGTTGCGGAGCTTGAAGGAACAGTAGAAAACGACATTTATGTTTATCAATCCTGTGAAGATTCTACTTTTACGTTTGTCAACGAAAGTTATCAGTCACAATTTATTGAGGAGTATTTATGGGTTTTTGATGTAAATGGAACGCAGTGGACATACTCAGATCCAAATATTATGGTTACTTTTCCTGGTCCTGGAAATTATCCCGGTGTCATGGTTATTAATCCCGGAACCGAATGTACAGATACTGCCTTGTTGCATGTTTTGATTGCAGAACCGATCATGGTTGACTTCATTTTTGAATACGATACTTGTGTTGCTGGACCTGTGCAATTTTCTGACGTGACGATGATTGATGACGCTGTTGTCGCTGAGTGGTATTGGCAATTTGGAGATGGAGAAGAGTCCTATGAACAACATCCGATACATATGTATCAGGATCCTGGATTGTTTAATGTGAATTTGACGTTAACTGATACTTTGGGGTGTCAGCATTTTGTTCAACAAAGTGTCAATTGGTATCCAGTGCCACCTTTGATCATTATCGAGCCGAGTTCTTTTGTGGGCTGCCCGCCGGCAACCATTTCTTTTGAAAACCTTTCGACACCTATTGATGAAACCTATGAAATTTTTTGGGATTTCGGGGATGGAAGCATCTCAAATGAGATCAGTCCAACTTATATCTTTGAATCTCCGGGTTTGTATGATATAAATATAGAGATCACTTCACCGATCGGTTGTTTTACAAGCAGGGAATTCATTGAATGGATCTTTATCGACTCCTTACCAGTGGCTGATTTTGATTATAATCCAAAGGAAGGGCTTTCCAATTTTAATGCTACAGTTGATTTTACAGATCAGTCAAAATTTACGGTAGGGTGGGAGTGGCAGTTTGGAGAATTTGAAAGTACTATTTTACAAAACCCTACTTACACTTTTCCAGATACAGGTTTACAAGAGGTTCAGCTAATTGCCACACATTTGTATGGATGTCAGGATACCATCACAAAAGTGTTGGACATAGAACCGAAAATAACCTATTTTTTGCCAAATGCCTTTACTCCGAATAATGATGCTAAAAATGATTTTTTTATAGCTGGAGGATATTTTAGGGGAATTCGGGATTTTAAAATGAATATCTTTAATCGTTACGGGGAATTGATCTTTGAAAGCAGTGATCCTTCGAACGGCTGGAACGGACGAAAAGACAACCTTGGTCAAATGTCACCAAACGGCGTTTATGTTTATATTATTCAGTTTGAAGGGCCGCGTGGACAGCCGCATGAATACAAAGGATTTGCAACTTTGATCCGCTGAGATTGTCACTTTTTTCTTCTCTAAAACTTTACGATTTAGTTTTTTAAATAAAATACTGAAAACCAGTTGATTGCATGTTTTTTTCAGGAATTCAACAATTTTTATGAAATTATATGCCAAGATATACTAGGTTTTTTATCAAAATAAATACGTATATTTGCCTTCCCATTTTATTAAAAGTGTTTTATTAAAAAATCTAAACGATGGATGCTATAAAATATGTACAGGATATGTACGCTACGAAAAACACCCATCCTGAATTTCGTCCAGGTGACAATATTGTAGTTAATTACAAGATTGTCGAGGGAAGCAAGGAGCGTATTCAGGCATTTAGAGGAGACGTTATTCAAATCAAAGGAACCGGTGCTACAAAGACCTTTACAGTGCGAAAAATGTCGAATGGAGTAGGGGTAGAGCGGATCTTCCCTTTGGATTCTCCAGGAATTGTAGAAATCAAAGTGCTAAAACGCGGTAAAGTTCGCCGCGCAAAATTGTTTTATTTAAGAAACCTTGTTGGTAAAAAAGCACGAATCCGAGAAAGAAAATTTGTTAAAGCAGATTAATAAAAAAATCCCCGATTTTGAAATCGGGGATTTTTTGTATCCATCCTATCGAGGCGCAATTTTGAAATTGCGCCTCGATTCTTTTTACTTAACAATGTCTATTAAAAATAATTCAGTAGCTACTTTGAATTGTCCGGCCTTTAAGTTTTTAATAGTAGCTCTTTTCCATTTAGTAGTGGGATTAATTTGCCCGTAATTTCCTTTTTTCCCAACCAGCAATGGCATATTGAATGACTTGATGGTTCCTTTCCATCGATATTGAATGATCAAATCATTCTCTTCTTGGGTAAGCGTGTATTCAAACTGCGGAATATCGGGGTATTGCAAGTACTGTTCGAAAAATGAATCAATAAACTTCAAACCGGTTTGTTCTTTTACATAATTCACAAAATCTTCCGTTTTGATATTTGACAGGGCATTTTTTTGATAAAACGTTTTTAAAATATCAAACCATAATTCGTCATTATTTATCGCATTACGAAGGGTGTGCAACATCCAGGAACCTTTGAAATAATGGTCGCTTCCTGTCCAGTCCTCCCAATTGACATCTTTCGGACCTAGTATAGGTTGCTCATTCAAAATATTGGGCCGGTGCCTGAATATTCTCAGGTATTTCAATGCTTCTTTGTAACCGAAAACATTTTCTACAAAAAGCGCCTCCATATATGTGGTGAACGATTCATGGATCCACATCTCTGCAAGGTCATTGCAACTGATACTGTTTCCCCAGTATTCATGTCCGGTTTCGTGAACGATGATGTAATCCCAATCCATGTTCCTGGGGATCATTGCTCCAAGGTAACCTCTTAAATATTGATTGCCGTAAGCAATGGCACTCTGGTGCTCCATCCCCAGATAAGGTGTTTCGACTAATGCGTATCCGTCATCCCAAAACGGATATTTTCCAAAATAATGTTCAAAACATCTCAAAGTGCGGGGAACCTGCTGAAAATGGATTTTTGCTTTTTCAAGGTTGTAGGGCAAGACATAATAATCAAGCGATAACCTTTCCTGGTCCTGAGCGATGTAAATGTCCGAAAAATGGACATATTTTGCAATATTGACCGTGACATTGTAATTGTTAATCGGGTAACTTACAAACCAATCATACCTCGTAAAATTTTCATTCACGGATTGCTTTGATCTCATGTTTCCATTTGAAACACAAATGTATGGGTTCGGAACGGCTACGCGAATGGACATGCTGTCCGGTTCATCGCTTAAGTGATCTTTGTTTGGCCACCAAAGACTGGCGCCATCGCCTTCACAAGCTACGCCTACCCAATGGTCTCCATTGTCGTCTTTTGACCATACAAATCCTCCATCCCAGGGAGGAGCATATGCAGTTTTTGGATTGCCTTCATAAAAAATACGCAGTGAATTTTTTGTGCCTTTTTTTTGAGCTGGAAATTCTATAAAAACTGCATTGTGCATTCTGTTATAATCGAGGTTTTTGTCATTCGAAACTATTTTATTAATTTTCATGTTCTCATAAAGGTCGATTTGAAGCCTTTCAAAGTCTTCAACCACATCAAAAAAGACATCTACATACCCAGAGATAAATCTTGAATCCGGATCAATTGTAATATTGAGATCATAAAAGGTAACATCGTAGCAAGTCCTTTCATGACGCAGCATTCCCCTCAAAGTATCTGCTTCAGTGAATTGATAATTTTCATAAAAATTATGTTGTGTAAAACCTGGGATTCGGATGATGATGAGTGATAGAAATAGAAGAATAATTCGCATATAATATTGATTTTTTTGAGGATTTATTTTTAGAATTATCAAATTTAAACTTTAGCTCTGCGAAATTTGTAAAATTTGGTACGGCTTTTTTAAACAAAATAATAATCTATTTCATTTTGTTTATTAATTATAATTTTTGAAAACGCGTATTCAGGTTATGAGATTATTGGTGCTTTTTATATTAATCCTGCTTTTTGATGTTTATGTTTTTCAGGCATTTACTGAGATTGGTCAAAACTGGTCAAAAACATCCAAAATAATACTATACTCAATTTACTGGACAATCCCGGCATTGGCTATGGGAATGCTCTCCGCGAGTCTGTTTTTTGATGTTTCGAAATGGGATCGCAACACATTTACAATAATAAGGTCGGTACTGATGATTATTTACTTTTCGAAGTTTTTAATCGTTGTGGTGTTGTTTATAGATGATATACGGAGACTGTTTATGACTACGGTTGATGGTATTGCCGGAACGCAAACTTATGACAAAAGCAGGTCAACTTTTTTGTCTCAGATGGCCATTTTTGTAGGTAGCCTTCCATTGGTTACGCTAACCTATGGAATAGTCCGAAACCGATACCGCTATAAAGTTTACAAAGAAATAGTTCCGGTAGAGAACCTTCCAAAATCACTGGATGGATTGAAGATTGTACAGATTTCAGATATTCATTCCGGAAGTTTTACTTTAAAAGAACCAGTAAAAACTGCAGTTGATTTGATCAATAAACAAGAGGCTGATTTGGTTTTTTTTACAGGCGATCTCGTCAATTCCGTTGCCAGTGAAATGACTGATTTTGTAGATGTTTTTGATAAAATAAAATCCAAGTACGGCGTATTTTCCATTTTGGGAAATCACGACTACGGCGATTATGCTCGATGGGAAAGCATTGATGCCAAACAAACCAATTTTCAACAATTGATTGAAACGCACAAAAAAATGGGCTGGGATATTATGCTCAACGAACATCGAAATCTAAAGATCAATGGCGAAACGGTTTCGATTATTGGAGTTGAGAATTACTCTGCTTCACCTCGTTTCCCAAAATATGGAAACCTCCAAAAAGCACATGAAGGAACCGGAGATGCGGCGCTGAAATTGTTGCTTTCGCACGATCCAACCCATTGGGAAGATGAAGTGGTTAAAAAATTTCGTGACATCGCCATTACTTTTTCCGGCCATACACATGGTGCTCAATTTGGAATCGAAATACCTGGCTGGATTAAATGGAGCCCGATAAAATATGTTTACAAGCAATGGGCCGGACTCTATAAAACCGGAAAACAATACCTTTATGTCAATCGTGGTCTTGGGTTTTTAGGCTATCCCGGAAGAGTAGGTATCCTGCCGGAAATTACGGTTTTGAAATTAAAACACTACGAATCGTAAAACTAGCCTGATAGAAAGAATACCCGAAATAAGTGCAATATCGATTGAATTGAAACAGTTATAAAATCCGAAAAATTGTGAGAAGTAAATCTTAGGGGATTAATAGCAATTTCACTAAATTTGCTTCCAATCGTAAAATCCGGTAATCTTCTTAAAATCAAAAATGAAAGTACTAAAAACCCTTTCTTTCTCCATTTTTATAGCCGTTGTTTCTTTTTCTGCTTGCACATCGGATGTTGAAACGCTTGATACAAATATGCTTTATGGACACTGGACCATCAAATCCGCTCAGCGTGATGGTCGTCCTACGGAGACTTTGGCCAGCACCTTTTTTAAGTTTTCTAAAGATGGGAATATGGTCACCAATTTTAATCTGGATGGAAACGAAATAACTGAAGCATTTGAAATTGAAGGGTTTATTATCAAACAAAAGGGAGACACTGAATTAAATTTTTCCGTTGAAAAATTAGAGGAAAACCAACTTGTCCTACTCACCAAATTGATGAAACACGATTTTACACTCAATTTGGAGAAAGCTCACTAACCCAATTCACATTGATTGTTCATTTAATTGTAAACGATCACAAAGTCTGGAGCCTGACTTTTGTGCAATTCAGGGCTTTAGAGAAATACCGAAAAATCGTAAATTTAGAAAAGCAAAATTTTTTACCATGAAAAAGACTGTCCTGTTCGTTGCATTATTTTTTGGGTTAGGGCAAATGATTAATGCCGCTTTTGAAGATTTGAATTTAGATGTAAGTGTAACTTATGCCACTTTTACCACACCTGACCAGCCCTACGTAGAAATTTATTTGCACATTTTAGGTGCTTCTGTTGAAAAGGTGTTTGTCAATGACTCTGTTTTTCAATCAAAAGTCGAAGTGGTCACAATTTTCAAACAAGGTGAGAGTATAGTAAAATTTGACAAATACATTTTGGAAAGCCCGCTCACTTCCGGTGTAATCAATTTTTTTGATTTAAAACGGTATGGTCTTGAAAATGGAACTTACGAACTGGAAGTCACAGTACGGGATATCAATAAACCTGAAAATGCAAGAGTTTTCAAAACGCCACTGGTCATTGATTATCAAAGTGACGGAATAATGCAATCTGATATTGAATTATTGTCTGCTTTCCACGAAGAAGCTACCAATAAACCGGCAGTGAAAAATGGTTATTACTTAGAAGCATTGCCTTTTAATTTTTATCATAAAAATATTTCGACACTCATTTTTTATAATGAAGTTTACAATACAGATAAAGCAATTGGCGATGAATTTTTAGTGCGTTATTCAATTGAAAAAGTGCAGGGCAACGGAAAAACCGAGACGGTAATGATTGGCAACAAAAAGCGCCATCCAAAACCGATCAATGTCCTTCTTCTGAGTATGGATATCAGTAAACTACAATCCGGCAACTATAACTTAATCGTTGAGATAAGAGATAGAACCGGTGAACTACTAAGCGATAAAAAAATCTTCTTCCAAAGAAGCAACCCGTACCTGGATTTGGAAATCGCAAAAGACGCTCCATTGGAAGGCGAATTTGTAATGCGACTTGATACCCAGCAGCTCAGATATAGCCTCAAAGCCATTGCCCCTATTGTAAATGATGCAGATTCGGAGTTGATCAATATTTTGGTTGCCAATAGGGACAGCATTGAAGCACAACGTCGTTTTTTGTTTACTTTTTGGGTAGCTTATAGCCCAAATGAACCAGAAAAAGCTTACCATCATTACATGAAAGTAGCTCGAGCTGTGGATAATTTATACAAATCAGGATTCGGTTATGGTTTTGAAACCGATCGTGGCAATATTTTTATGAAATATGGAAAACCCGACGATGTCATGACTGTAGAAACTGATCCCAGTGCCCCACCATACGAAATGTGGTTGTACAATGATTTTCCAAAAACGAAGCAAACCAGGGTGAAGTTTTTGTTTTATAATCCATCTTTGGCGACTGGTGATTTCAGATTATTGCATTCGACTGCGATCGGAGAATGGAACAATCCTCAGTGGGAAATAGAATTGTACAGAGATGCTCCCACAGAAATTGATGGAAGTGATTACATAAGTGGTACAAGAATGCAGGATGGCTACAACCGTAATGCCCGACGCTTATTTGAGGATTTTTAAAAATAGGAGTCCTTTTTGAATTGGGTTTATGACAAAGCCACATCAAGGACCATCATAACACTGAAGCCTATCAACGTAGCAATACTTACGGTATCTGCATTGCCTTTTAAATGAGCTTCTGGAATCAATTCTTCAACAACTACAAAGATCATCGCTCCGGCCGCAAATGACAAGGCATAAGGTAATATTGACATCATACTCATCACCGCAATGACGCCAATCGCAGCTGCTATGGGTTCGACTACAGCCGAAAGCTGGCCATAAAAGAATGCTTTTGAACGGCTCATTCCATCCCTTCGCAAAGGGACTGAAACAGCCGTTCCCTCAGGGAAATTTTGCAAACCAATTCCAATTGCAAGCGCAATCGCTGCACCAAGTGAAGCTGATGGGAGCCCGTGGGCCACAGCTCCAAATGCTACACCTATTGCCAATCCTTCAGGGATATTGTGGAGCGTGATAGCCAACACCAGCAGAACGCTTCGCTTCCAATTGGTTTTGATCCCTTCGGATTTTTCCATTTTAAATCCCGGATGTAGATGTGGCAAGATTTTGTCGAGAATCGCCAAAAAAAATCCTCCTAAAAGAAATCCAATCACAGCTGGAACCCAGGGTGGAAACGATGAGGTTTCCTT
>JANQFJ010000036.1 GCA_028277915.1 Saprospiraceae bacterium | reverse complement strand
AATAGATAAATCTGTAACTGTCGTAACGCTATAATACAATAACGCTGTAGCATAAACAAAGAAAATTGTAATGGGTATTGAAACGTGAGTTCTGGTAAGACTTTCCAAAAATTTATTTTTAAAAAGCTTTTTTGAACCTGTCGTTTTAGGTGTTATATTATAAGACATAAACTATATGTTTGTTTAGAATTGCAAGTTACGTAAAAACTCAAAATTTACTACATTTATCCTTTAAAATTCAGGGATTCTAAGCTCCATTTTCAAATAAAATCATGCTTTAAACGTCAATTATTTAGTAATATTTTGTTCTAAATTCCTAATCACTCTCTTACATTCCGGGAAATCATATGTTACAAACAACTGCCTCATTTAAACCACTAAAAACCAGTCAAGTATGAATTTTAAAAATAAAATCGTGCTCATTACAGGAGGTAGCAGAGGTATTGGAAAAGCCTGTGCTCTTGCTTTTGCCAAACAAGGAGCGAAAATTGCGCTAACCTATAAAAGCAATAGCATCGCTGCAGATAAAACTCTTCAACAACTTCATGGCGAAGGCCATATTGCAATAAAGGCAGATGTCAAAAATCCTGAAAAAGTTCGAAAACTGATCAACCAGATTGTTAAACAATTTGACCGGTTAGACATCGTAGTAAACAACGCCGGAATTCACCATCCTCATCCGGTGGATAAAGTGAGCTACCAGGATTGGCAAGACAATTGGCAACTAACGCTTCAAACTAATCTTATTGGCCCGGCAAACGTTTGTTATTGTGCAGCTCAATATATGATTTTACAAGGCAGTGGCCGGATCGTGAATATTTCATCAAGGGGTGCTTTTAGAGGTGAGCCCGAGCAACCAGCTTATGGAGCATCCAAAGCAGGTCTTAATGCCATGAGTCAATCTCTAGCTCAATCGCTTGCTCCCCACAATATTTTTGTAGGAGTAGTCGCACCAGGATTCGTCGAAACCGATTTGGCGAAAGAAATTCTGGAAGGACCGAAGGGTGAGTCGATTCGACAACAAAGTCCACTCAAAAGAGTTGCAAAGCCGGAAGAAGTTGCCAAAGCTGTACTTTTTTTGGCTTCTGAAGGATCAGAGTTTATGACAGGAGCAATACTCGATGTTAATGGTGCGTCATATCTTCGCAGTTAACAAAATAGTTTCTGACGAACCTCTTCCAAATAACTTTCTCCAACAGGGATTTCAACACTATCAATTTTCACTACTTTTCCGGAGAGGGATTTTACATATTTTTTTTGAACGATGTACGACCGGTGAACCCGAATAAAGTGCTTCGCAGGCAAAATTTCTTCCAGTGACTTTAAAGAATACAGGCCAACTATTCGTCCTTGAGAAGTATGAAAAGCAACGTATTCTTTCATCCCTTCAATGTATAAAATATCATCCAAATTGACTTTGTGGAGATCATAACCGGATTTAACGGTCAGTGTCTCTTTGGCTATTCCCTTTTTGATTTCCAGGAGTTTATTTACCTTTTGGACTGCTTTTAAAAACCGTTCAAAACGGATTGGCTTCAACAAATAATCAACTGCTTCAAGTTCATAGCTGTCAATGGCATATTCTGAATAAGCTGTTGTAAAAACAACCAAAGGCTTTGGATTGAGAGAAGCCAGAAAATCCGTTCCTTTCATTTCCGGCATTTGAATATCAAGGAAAAGCAAATCAATGGATTGCCGATTCAAAACATTGAAAGCTTCGATAGGACTCTCACAAGAAGCTTCCAATTGGAGGTAATCTATTTTTTCGACATAATTTTTCAGCAAGGCCCTTGCAGGGTCTTCATCGTCGACGATTATGCACTTTATTTTATTCACTCGTGAAAATCAGATTGCTAATTTCAAATCCACATTGAAGGTATCATTTTCGGAAACAATTGTCAATTTATGCTTTTCTGGAAATAGAATTTTCAATCTTCGTCTTACATTTTCCAATCCAACACCTCCTTTCTTATCTTTTGAAATCACTTCTTTAGGAAGACTATTTTTTACCTTGAAGTCGATATGATCTATTGCTGTTTTTAAACTGATATCCACCCAACCAGAACTACGGTTTTCAATATTGCTGTGTTTCAAAGCATTTTCAATAAAAGGAATAAACAACATAGGCGGTACCGAAAGTCCGTTGGAATTTTTAGGTAAGTCCAATTTAATATTCAGTCCTTTTTCTTTTTTCAATTGAAAAAGTTCCACATAATCCCTAATATAATCTACTTCTTTTTTTAACGGAACTTCATCTTTTTCACAGTCGTAAATCACATATCGCAAAATATCTGAAAGCCTGGCAATGCTGTCCGGCGTCTTTTCGGACTGGAAAACCGACAAGCTATAAATATTATTGAGTGCATTGAAAAGAAAGTGAGGATTGATTTGAGATTTTAAAAGTTTTAATTCCGTCTGGAGTTTTTCATGGCTTAGAAGTGTATTTTCCCGGATTTTTTGCTGTGCCATTTCCCAAATTTCAAAGAGAATAGAGCCCGTTATTCCAATGATCAATGGAAATGCAACGCTTCCCAATCGTACTAGCGGATTGGGCTGCATTCTGAAAGATTCCATTCTCGGCGGTGGAGGTGTCATTGGAACAATAAAAAATGTTATCCCGATCACAGCCCCACCCAATAGCAAAAAGTATAACCAATACTTTTTGAGCATAAAAATCCTTGGAAAAAGCTGATAAGTATTCAGCCAAATCAATGTTAACTGAACGGATAGCAAAACTATCCAATGAGTTGGTATTCTGGCGTTTGCATTATTCAAAGCAGGCAACCAAATCAACAGTACCGTGATTGCAATCCAAAAAATACTTTGGATGCCTGCCCGATGTAATGGTTTACTAAACTCAATCATTTTACATTTTATCCATTGTACCTAAATTGCCAAAAATCTTTAATTGCCTCTCTTTCAATACTTTTCTGAAACTGTTTTTAATAACAGTCATAGATTTCGATTTCCAAAATAATGAAACGGAGATTAAAACAAACATCAAAGAAAAGATTAATAACAATGAATTATTTTTTCCTTTGTTGATAGCATTTTCAGTTACAAAGAATTGAGGATATTTTTTCGTAGAAATGAAACTAAATTCTGTATCATCTTGCAAAATGATGGTGTGATAATTCTTCTGTTTTTCATTTAAATTGAACATCAGGGTGTTAATGATTTGTGTTCCTTTTATTGTTTTGAGAGGAAAACTCAGCTCTAAAGTCGTGCTGTGCGAATGATCTCCCGGTAAAAATTCAGATTTTATAATTTGATACTCAATACCATTTTTTGAAATTTTGAAATTACGGACAACATATTCAAAAACGAATTCCATGAATTCCTCTTTTGAGGTATTATCACCAATTTCAGGGAACTCTTTTTTTACCGCTTCAGTAATCGACCAAGGTAATTCAAGTTGAACTTGCAATTGTCCATTTTGGGCTTTCATGGTCATATAAGTCTTCGAAGGGTTGTGCGCCAATACTGCTGAAGTCAGCATCAACAATATCAAACACACAACACATTGTATTATCGTTTTCATATTAATGCAATCTAAAATCATCAGATGGAGTACCTTTCAAACATCGCGGTAAAAATGGAAAAGTTGCTGTGATTACGTAATAATAAGTCCCAGAGGGGTATTCTGGTGTAACGCCAGTCCTGCCATTACATTCATCCAAATCACCCAGTCCCAAAATATACTCATAGTCATTGGTATAAATTCCGGAATATTCTCCACAAGGTGCTGATTCTCCGTCACCAGGCCGTTCTCCCGTTTTGAGTTGATAGCTTGAAACCAATTCCTTCACCGCACTTCCACTATTAATTGCATCTTGAAAACCGTACATATAATAAATCGGAAAGCCGTCAGCTGCATAGCCCACCAAAGTCATCTCGTCAGCAGAAATATTAATCGATTCGAGGTACAAATGCGGAGTGCCGTGGTGATGGTATTTTCCAGTAGGCTGAACATGCGCATTGTTACAATCAAGCCCTAAATTGATGCTCATGGCATCGAGATTCCATTCCCAGTTTTTGGCAGAAGGACTAAAAATGCCATCATGTGGCCAGGGTTCTGCAGCTTCGGGATCCAGCAAAACACCGTTTAATAATACTCCCAATTCGTATTGAGGTCCAATTGATGTATTTAGGAGCTTAGTCACTGAACCCGTCAGTGCTGGCGAGTTGGTAATTCGATAAGTTCCGGAAACAGGCTGTATGGCGTTGGGATTTAAAGAGCCGGGAACCATACCAAATAATCCTACTTTGTGATCCGGGATTGAATTGGAAGTAATTATCTTTTCATTTCCGGAGTCGGAAATACTCACTTCATTTGAATAAGAAAGCGTTTCGTTACAGGCTCCTCGGTCATTGAGGTCTTCGACAGTAGCTACATCAGTGCAGTCGGTAGTAGTAGTTGTAGTAGTTATTTCATCGTCTTCTTTATTGCATGCTGAGGCCAGTAAAAGCAGTAAAAATGTCCATGCAGAGCAACTTAATGGAAAAAGCATTTTCGTTTTCATGTG
>JANQFJ010000018.1 GCA_028277915.1 Saprospiraceae bacterium | reverse complement strand
TCCTTTTATCAATATGCAAAAATTGTCGATCCAAAGAAATTTAGAGATCGTTTGTTTATGGAATGGACAGAGCTAGGTGTTTTTGGACGGACTTACATTGCCAGTGAAGGGATCAATGCCCAAATTTCAGTTCCTGAGGCGCGTTTTGAAGATTTCAAAAAACAATTGTACAGCATTTATTTTTTGGATGGTATTCGTTTGAATGTTGCAATTGAGGATGACGGAAAATCATTTTATGTTTTAAAAATTAAAGTACGTGATAAAATACTGGCGGATGGATTGAACGATGATACCTTCTATGTGACTGACAAGGGCACGCATTTGAAAGCTGCAGAATTCAACAAACTGACTGATGATCCCGAAACGGTACTTGTGGACATGCGCAATCACTACGAAAGCGAAGTTGGTCATTTTGAAAACGCTATATTGCCAGATGTGGAGACTTTTAGGGAGTCTCTGCCAATAATCGAAGACATGCTGGTTGATAAAAAAGACAAAAACCTCGTGATGTACTGCACTGGTGGGATTCGCTGCGAAAAAGCCAGTGCTTATTACAAGCATCGTGGATTTGAAAATGTGTTCCAGTTGGAAGGGGGAATCATCGAATATGCTCGGCAGGTTGAAAAGCAAGGGCTAAAAAATAAGTTTATTGGTAAAAATTTCGTCTTTGACGAACGTATGGGCGAAAGGATCAGCGAAGAAACAATTGCACATTGTCATCAATGTGGGGAGCTTTGTGATACGCATATCAATTGTGCCAATGATGCCTGCCATATTCTTTTCATCCAATGCGAAAAATGTGCAGAAAAGTTTGACAAATGCTGCTCCGAAAAATGCAGCGAGTTTATGAAATTGCCGGAAGAAGAACAAAAAGAACGTCGCAAGACCGAAGTTTTCAACGGCACCAAATTTGGCAAAGGCCGGTATAAGGCACACAAATCAAAAGATGGTCTTGTGGAACTTTAAATAAAATTCTTTTCAATTAATAAAGGGTTACGGCAAAAAAGCTGTAACCTTTTTTGTTTCAAGGACTTAAAATTAAAACCGTTCATTTTCCATAAAGATTAAAAAAATCAATAATTTGGCTTTTTATTAATCTGATTCAAATGGCAAAAAAGAAAAGGCCTGCTAAAAAAGTTGCCGCTAAGAACACACCAAAATCAAAACCATTGGCTGCTCCAACTGGTTTTCTTTCTTTTTTAATCAAAAAGCGGTTGTGCTGTCTATTGATATTCCTGTTTTCCTTTGTTCTTTATTTTAATACGATCAACCATGATTATGCGCAGGATGATGCCATTGTGATCACAGGAAATATGTACACCAAGCAAGGGCTTGGAGGTATTGATGAGCTTTTGAAATATGATACTTTTAAAGGGTTTTTTCAAAAAGAAGGAAAGGACAAATTGGTTGCTGGAGGAAGGTATCGGCCATTTACTTTGATCATGTTTGCGATTGAGTGGCATTTTTTTAAAACACCGAAAAAAAATCCCGATGGGACTCTTAAGAAGGATGGTGATGGAAATACAATTTATACTACCTCAACAATTGGTCATATTTTCAATATAATTTTTTATGGCTTGACAGGGATCGTTTTGTATTTGCTGCTGTTACAATTGCTGTTACCTGGGAAGAGCAAGATATTTGCTTATGGAGTGGCTTTTATGACGACTATGCTTTTCATGGCTCATCCTATCCACACAGAAGTAGTTGCTAATATCAAAGGACGCGATGAAATTATCGCTTTGCTGGGAAGTTTGACTGCGGCGTATTGGACTATTCGAGCCTATTATGAAAAGAAGCCCCTGTTATATTATGGTGCTGTATTGGTCTTTTTAATGGCGCTACTTTCCAAAGAGAACACTATTACTTTTCTCGCGATTGTTCCACTGATGTTCTACTTTTTCACAAAGGCCAAAGCAAGTGAAATTTTTAAATACTCTGTTCCACTATTGGTTGCTACAATTGTGTTCCTTGGCATACGAGGAATGATACTCGGCTGGTCATTGGGAGAACCTCCGGCTGAACTGATGAACAACCCGTTTTTAAAAGTAGAGGGTGATAAATGGGTTGCTTTTACAGGTGCTGAAAAACTGGCGACCATATTTTATACCCTTGGAAAGTACATACAATTGTTGATTTTTCCTCATCCTTTGACCCATGACTATTATCCTCGGCATGTGGATATTATGCAGTGGAGCAATTGGCAACCCATTGGAAGTCTTTTCCTGTATTTGGGGATTTTGTTTTATGCGATTAAAGGATTTAAGAAAAAGGATCCCATCAGTTTTGGTATTTTATATTTTTTAATAACCCTTTCAATTGTTTCCAATATCGTTTTTGCAGTCGGAACCAATATGTCCGAGCGGTTTATGTTTATGCCATCGGTTGGTTTTTGTTTTGTCATTGCTGTTTTGTCATTGCTGTTTTCAAAAAGGATGGCTGGAGGCAAACTGATGACTTTCAACCAACTTAATCCGGCCATTGCTATTATGGCGATTGTCGCATTGCTTTTTACTATAAAAACGATAACTCGAAATCCTGTTTGGAAAGATGATTTTACCCTTTTTACAACTGACATCAAGACATCAGCAAATAGTGCCAAATTGAACAATGCCGTCGGAGGAGAATTGATCAGAGTGTATCACGGTGAAGAAAATGAGGCTTTGAAAAATCAAAAATTGATGGAAGCAGCTCAGCATCTTGAAAAAGCCTTGAGCATTCATCCTACTTACATGAACAGCTTGCTACAATTGGGGAATTGTTATAATTATTTAAAGCAATATGAAAAGTCTATCAGCTATTACAATAAAATTTTAGCACGAAATCCGGACCATGAAAATGCCAAAAATAATTTGGTTTTTACTTATCGGGACGCTGGGAAATATTATGGAGAGCAGAAAGGCGACGTTCCTACAGCCATCAAATTTTTGGAAAAGGCATATGAATTGCTTCCAAATGATTATGAAACCTTGCGATTGCTAGGTGTAGCTTATGGAAGTTTGAAACAAAATGATGTGGCAATCGATTATTTTAACAGAGCTTTAAATATACAACCCAATAGTGCAGATATTCTTTGGAATTTATCAATTGCTTATTTTTACAGCGGCGATGAAGCCAAAGCAGCAGAATTTCGCCAAAAAGCATTACAAATTGACCCAGAAATCGCAAACCGAGGCAATAAATAATACGAATAGAAAATTACATTATTACAAAACTTAGTAAAGAGTGAAAAGGAGGCTTTTATACATATTTTTAATCGGATTATTTGCGATCAGTGCCAATGAGAAAATAGGTCAAAATCCAGTCAATTTATCCAAAACTTTTGCAAAAGAACAGCATTGGGTCGATTCAGTTTTTCAGGTGATGACTTCTGATGAGCGGATTGCACAACTTATGATGGTCAGGGCTCATTCTGACAAAGGACCTGCTCACATTGCTTCTGTCGAAAATTTGATTAAAAACTACAGGGTTGGAGGTTTGTGTTTTTTCCAAGGTACGCCTGAAAAACAAGCTGAATTGACCAACAAATATCAAAAACTGACAAAACACATTCCTTTGTTGATTGCGATGGATGCCGAATGGGGATTAGGAATGCGTTTCAAAAAAGATGGATTGAGCTTTCCGCGACAACTGATGCTGGGAGCCATTCAGGATAATCGATTGATTTATGAGATGGGAGAGGAAATTGCAAGGCAATGTCGGCGTCTGGGCGTACATGTCAATTTTGCACCTGTCGCCGATGTGAATAATAATCCTGAAAACCCTGTCATAAACACACGTTCTTTTGGTGAAGACCGGTACAATGTTACCGCCAAAAGTTATGTTTATATGCGAGGAATGCAGGATCATAATTTGATGGCTTGCGCTAAACATTTTCCTGGACACGGAGACACCAATGTGGATTCTCATTATGATTTGCCGCTTATAAGTCATGAAATGGACAGATTGGACAGTGTTGAATTATTTCCATTTAGAGTGCTTGCCCAACACGGTATTCAAAGTATGATGATTGCGCATCTGGCTGTTCCATCAATTGACGAAACTGAAAACCTTCCTACCACACTTTCTCCAAATGCTGTAAATGATTTATTGAAAGAAAAAATTGGTTTTGAAGGATTGATATTTACAGATGGATTGGGAATGAAAGGGGTCACAAAACATTACAAACCTGGAGAAGTTGAAGCTATGGCCCTTGCCGCCGGCAACGATGTTTTATTGCTTCCTGAAGATGTTCCGGCAGCTTTTCGGGAGATAAAAAGGTATATCAAAGAAGGCAAACTGAACCAGAGCCAAGTTGATAAAAGTGTCAAAAAACTGCTTCGTGCAAAGTATCGCCTTGGATTGACAAAATTTGATAAGATCAAAGAAGAAAATATCCGCAAAGAATTATTCCCTGAAGAAGCTAAGGTATTAAAACAAAAACTGATAAAAAATGCCTTGACCCTGGTTCGCAATAAAAAGAGTCTGATCCCATTCAAAAACCTCGACACCCTTAATATGGCTTCGTTGAGCATTGGTTCGACGAGTCGGACAAAATTCCAAAAAACACTGGGATTGTACAGTAAATTCACTCATTACAATATTGGAAAGACAATTTCTGCTTCGAATGCTAAATCGCTGATTTCTAAATTAATAAAATATGAGGTTGTCATAGTTGGATTGCATGACATGAGTTTTGATTCCAGAAAAGATTTTGGGTTGACAGAAAGCACAAAATCTTTCATTGAAAAATTACGCAAGGAAACCAAAGTGGTTTTGGTAGTTTTTGGAAACCCTTATTCGCTCAAATATTTTGACAATATCGATTGGTTGCTGGAGGCTTATGATGGCGATGAAATGACCGAAGATTTGGCTGCGCAGGCTTTGTTTGGTGCCTTCAGCATTCAGGGGAGATTACCGGTTACAGCTTCTTCAAAAAGCAGATTTAATGACGGAATTACCACAACGCATATTTTCAGGCTGGGATACACGTTACCCGAAGAAGTTGGTTTGGACTCCAGAATTTTGAAAAAAATTGATACTCTTGCACAGGATGCTATTCAAAAACGAGCAACTCCAGGCTGCGTTGTTTTGATTGCAAAAGATGGAAAAGTGGTTTTCCATGAATCTTATGGTTTTCATACCTATCAAAAACTACACAAGGTATCGACGTCAGATATTTATGATCTGGCTTCGATTACAAAAGTCGCTGCTTCTACGATCTCTATGATGAAATTGTATGATGATGGCAAAATCAGTATCCATAGTAAGATGAGTGATTATTTGCCGGAGTTGGTTTCAACGAACAAATCTGATATTGTTCTTTTGGATATAATGGCCCATCGGGCTGGATTGTACCCGTGGATACCTTTTTATCAACAAACCATCTCAAAAAGTAAAAGGAACCCTCGCCCGCTATCTAAATATTATTCGAAAACTGTGACCAGTCAGAATACAGTTCCTGTTACGGATAAGCTTTTCATGCGAGATATTTATTTAGATGAAATAAAAGAACAGGTTTATCAGTCGGATTTGCTTCCAACCAGGAGGTACAAATACAGTGATTTAGGTTTTTATTTAATTGGGGATATGGTTGGAAGATTAACCAATAATCCTATCGATGAATTTGTTCAACAAACATTTTATCGGCCATTAGGCTTAACTACTGCAACCTATAACCCATGGAAGACGCAGACTTTAAACCTGATTGTACCTACTGAGGTAGATCGATACTTCCGTCGTCAAAAAGTCCAGGGTTATGTTCATGACATGGGGGCGGCGATGCTGGGAGGCGTGAGTGGGCATGCAGGACTTTTTGCCAATGCAAATGATTTGGCGATTATCATGCAGATGGTGCTCAATGGCGGATATTATGGTGGCCGACGATTTTTTTCTGAAAGTACTACTCAGTTATTTACTCACAGGCATCCCGAATGCTCCCGAAGGGGACTTGGATTTGATTTGAAAGAGTTGGATGCTGCAAAAAAAATGAATATTTGTGAAAATGCTTCTAAATACACCTTTGGTCATACTGGATTCACAGGAACTTGTACTTGGGTAGATCCGGAACACAATCTCGTTTATATTTTCTTAGCAAACCGTACTTATCCTTCTATGCACAATTATAAATTGAATGAAAAAGATTATCGCTCAAGAATTCAAGAAATTATATATGAGGCCATAGGAGAAAGTGATTGAAATTAGTGGAGGACGGAAAATGAAAGAGGAGAGAAGAGGAAGTGGAGAAAAGGACAGAAAATGGAGGACGAGTCAGAAAGATATGTGGATTGGACTTAATAACCAAGTCAACTCTTTAACCCATAACATTTAACCTAAAACCAGAAACCTTTTTAACATTTGAATCTATCCCTTAAAATAGCGCGCAGATATTTGTTTTCCAACAGCATCGGAGGGGTGGTTTTTGTTTTGTTGTTCATTCTGCTTTTCCCTATTTCCCTTTTATTGGTCGTTTTGACTTCAACAGGGCTTATCAAACTTAAGTCTGTCAATGCCATCAACGTGATTTCGGGGATTTCGGTATTTGGAATATCCATTGGAACTGCAGCCTTGATTTTGGTTTTGTCTGTTTTTAATGGTTTTGAAGATTTGATCAGCGGATTGTTTGGCGCCTTCAATCCGGATGTAAAAATTACAGCTTTGAAGGGTAAAACTTTTGAAGTGAACCCCGAAATGATCGATGGATTAAAAAAGATCGAAGGCGTTCAATTTGTTTCGCAAACGCTGGAGGAAATTGCTTTTTTTGAATACAAAGGAAATCAGGATTTTGGGATTGTGAAAGGTGTGGATGAGTTTTATAAAGATGTCACCAGTATTGATTCGACGATTAGAGAAGGGGTCCTGGCTTTTGATGATGGCAGTCGCTACCTTGCTGTTTTAGGCGTTGGCATGAGAAATAAACTTTCCGTAAATGTTGATGATTACCTTTCGCCAGTCACTATATATATGGCAAAACGTTCAAAGTCAGCTACCAAACCATTTAAAAAACGATTTGTCTATCCCGCAGGGACTTTTGTCATACAGCAGGATTTTGACAATCAATATGTTCTGACATCACTGGAATTTGCCAGAAGTTTGCTGGATATGAAAAACCGTGTCAGTGCACTTGAATTACGCCTAGATCCAAATCTTGACCAATCAGCGATACATTCCAAAATCCAGGATTTTATGGGATCGGATTATGCTATCAAAAACCGGTATCAACAGGAAGAAGCATTTTTAAAACTAATGAATATTGAAAAATGGATGAGTTTCGCGATCCTTTGTCTGACCTTGGTTTTGGTCGCATTTAATATGATAGGGTCACTTTGGATGATCGTTTTGGACAAACGAAAAGACATTGCCATTCTCAAATCAATGGGCGCGACCAATACCACTGTTCGCAATATTTTTTTAAATGAAGGATTGTTACTTTGTACTTTCGGTATGATGATTGGATTTTTCTTTGCGATCATTTTGTATGTTTCCCAAAAAACTTTTGGTGTAGTTCCTATCCCTGAAGGGTTTGTAGTTGATGCTTACCCGATCAGCATGCGAATTATTGATTTTTTCGTCGTGGCGATAACTGTTGTAGTTATTGGGTTGATTGCTGCTATCCCACCGGCTTTAAAGGCCTCAAAAGTGTCAGCTCTAATCAGGGAAGAGTAGTTCTGCCGCTACGTCGTCATGCTTTGAACGGCTGCTTCAAAAACTTGTCCTAAAGTTTTTTATTTTTGCACTCTAAATTTTACAATGATGGAAGATTGGGAACTGGATTATGAATGGTTACGTGTGAGGCATTTTGTAAAAGATTCTATGCAAAGACCCAATTTGCCTGACTTAAATGGCATTTTGTTTTTAATAGGAATTCAGGAGTTGGGTAGATGGAAAGACGTTTTCACAAAAGAAGAAAAACAAGATTTGATGCATATTGCGATTTGTGAGTTGCTCTCTACTGAAGGCTATTTTGAGTTTGAAGGGCGGGATGCTGATGGGTGGCCGCATTACAAAGAATTAAGGCCGGTGTCAATAGAAGGAGTTAAAGACCAGGAAAGATTGCTGAAAACAAAAATTGTTCAATATTTCAGTAAAGCTTTGGATGAATAATAATTGTTGAATCATTTTTAAAAAATAATTATGAATCGATTTTTTCTAATACTTAGTTTTATTGCCGTATTATTTTCGGCTTGTAATAAGGACAAACATACCTACGCAGAAATTGAAACCGATTTTGGGATAATGAAGGTGAAATTGTACAATTCAACACCATTGCATCGCGATAATTTTATAAAATTGGCCAATGAAAACTTTTACGAAGATTTATTGTTCCATCGGGTGATTCAAGGATTTATGATTCAGGGGGGAGATCCCGATTCTAAAGGCGCTGCAATTGATAAACCATTAGGTGGAGGAGGTCCGGGTTACCAGATTGATGCTGAAATCGGAGCATTACATATCAAAGGAGCACTGGCTGCCGCAAGAACTTCCGATGGGATAAACCCTGAAAGGAAATCATCAGGTTCTCAGTTCTATATTGTTCAGGGGAAAATACAATCAGATGCGGCCCTTGATGGAATTGAAAGAAATAAAAACGTGAAATACTCTCCTGAGCAGCGAGAGTTGTACAAAAACCTTGGCGGTACTCCCCAACTTGACAACGATTACACGGTGTTTGGTGAAGTTGTGGAGGGGATTGAAGTGGTTGATAAGATTGCTGCCGTTAAGACAGCTTCACCCAACAGACCAGTTGAAGATGTTAAAATGAAAGTAAGAATTATAAAATAAAATATTTGTCAAAGTGTCTAAGTTAATGAAAATGAGATTTTTGCAATTAGGATTAGTTTTATTGATTTTCGGCTCTTGTGCAAAACCAATTGCTGACTTTTCCTACTCGAGTAACAAAACAGTTGCTCCGACTGATATTCGATTTGAAAATAAATCTAAAAAAGGAGAAACTTACGAATGGGATTTTGGAGATGGTACAGAATCCACCGAAGAATCGCCTGTTCACAATTATAATTCCTCCGGAAGTTATACCATCGTGCTTAAAGCCAAAAAAGGAGATAAAGTCTCAACGAAGGAAAAACAACTCCATATCTCTGCTCCCGAAAAATGTTTGGTTAGAATCAAAACGGATTATGGAACAATGCTAGTTGAATTGTATGATGCAACTCCTCAGCATCGCGATAATTTTATAAAATTAGCGGAAGATGGTTATTTTAATGGGTTGATTTTCCATCGCGTGATCAATGGATTTATGATCCAGGGTGGTGACCCAGATTCACGAAATGCAAAACAAGGAACTCCCTTAGGAGGCGGTGGTCCTGGTTACCAGATTCCTGCTGAATTTGTAGATTCGCTTTATCATGTCAAAGGCGCTCTTGCAGCAGCTCGGACCAATAATCCACAGAAAAAATCATCCGGCTCTCAGTTTTATATTGTTCAGGGTAAAAAAATAGATTCAAAACAATTGGATATGTTCGAAGCTCGCGGTGATTTTCATTATTCTAAGGAGCAACGGGAAGCTTATATGGAAAAAGGAGGGACGCCTCAATTGGATAATCAGTACACCGTTTTTGGGATGGTAATTGACGGAATAGAAGTGATTGATAAAATCGCAGCAGTCAAGACGGATGGCAGAGACAGACCAATAAAAGATGTGAAAATGGAATTTGAAGTGATCAAATAATAAGTTATCCATTTACATTTTCTGGTATGCTTTTTAGTTTTTATAAAACTGACATCGTTTCCATTTGTTTTCACTAAAAACTAACAATTAACAGCTTTTATTAATTGTATGAAAAACGCTGAATTTTTAGGTATTGATATTGGAGCTTCAGGAGTCAAAGGAGCAATTGTTGACGTAAGAGCAGGAGTACTTGTCACAGAACGATTCCGAATACCTACACCTCAACCATCTACACCTAAAAATGTAGCTACGGCCTTCAATGAAATTGTTCGATATTTCGGTTGGGAAGGAAAAACAATTGGATGTGGTTTTCCCTCTGTAATCAAAAATGGACTTGCCCAAACCGCTGCAAATATTGATGATGAGTGGTTAGGGATCAATATTGCTGAGACTTTTTCAGAATATTGTGGTTGTCCGGTGGTTGTAAGCAATGATGCAGATATTGCAGGAATTGCCGAATTGCAATTTGGAGTTGGAAAAAATGTAAATGGTACCGTTTTGATAATAACAATTGGAAGTGGTTTGGGATCTGCTCTTTTCAGAGACGGCATTTTGGTTCCTAATACTGAATTAGGGCACATTTATTTAAAAGGGGATTATAATATCGCAGAACATTATGCAGCAGATAGTGCTCGGAAAAAACAAAATCTTTCATGGGAAGAATGGGGGGCTCGATTCAATGAATATCTGCATCACATAGAATTGATCATTGCCCCTGATCTAATAATTTTAGGAGGAGGAGGAAGTAAAAAATTTGATAAATTTAAGGATCAGATTATTATCAAAACACCCGTCATACCAGCAGTTTTGCTCAACAATGCTGGGATCATCGGTGCTGCAATCCATGCATTTAATAAAGAAAAAATGGTAGGTAGTGCGTCTAAGACGATTGGTTGAAGGTTCTATCACTATTTTATAACACGCTTTCCGAAAAATTCAAACTGCAAATTGAAAAAGCTGCCATACTCTAATGTATGACAGCTTTATGGTTATTTAGAAGTAGAAGTGAGTATCTTTTTATTTAGAAAGAAAAAGTAGAGATCAGGTTTAAAATTTCAGGATCATTTTTTAGTGTAGGGGTCATTTCAAATAATACCTGATGTGATTTATAGTTTTTGCTCAACGCAGTGTTTAATAAAACAAATGCTTCGTCTCGATTGTCCATCGAAAAAAGACAGGCAATCCGACAATACATTAATTCAGAGCCACAAGAATATATCTCTGCTTCGTCTAACAATTCCAATGCCTCTCTGTTTTTGCTTATTTCCATTAAAAAACAGGCAAAACGAATCCAACATGTATTTATTTCCGGAGCTATATCGACTGCTTTTTGGAAAAAATTTTGCGCAGAATCAAGATCTTTGATTTTATGATATATATCAGCTAAAGCGAGGTAATATTCTTCCTTCAAACCATTGATCAGAAGCGCTTTATTGATCGAAGTGATAGCGGATTTATAAGACCCCTCTTTAGCAAAACAATTTCCTAACCGGAAGTAAACCTCATCATTATCTTTTTCAAAGGCTCTTGCTTTGAAGTAAAAAGATTTTGCTTTTTCAATATCTCCAAGTTTTTCGTGGCACAATCCGATATTTAAATAGAGGTCGGTATCTGCTTCGAAGTGCTCCTGTAATTCATCATAACACTTGAGTGCCTGGTCGTATTTTTCTAAATGGATATAAGATTGTGCACATTCGCGATATGCAAATTCAAATTTTTCATTGATGATAAAAGCATATTCAAAAGCATCGCATGCACTTTTGTGTTCGCTTAAGGCTGAGTATGCAAAACCCAAATTGTACCATGCTATATAGGAATAAGGGTCAATGTCTAAAAGTCTTTGATGAAACCTGATGCTCTCATCATATCGTTGAGTCATTTCTACACTAAACCAAACTCTTTCAAGTGCATCCAAATTTTCAGGATTTAACAACACTGCTTTTTTTAAAGCTATGAACATGTCGTTGTACCGTTTTTGGTTTTCAAAGATTAGTGCTTTGCTCAGATTGATTTCGCTCTTTTGTGCAGGAGTTGCGTTTAGAAGCAAACGGTCTAAAGTATCAAATGCTTCATCATAGATTCCAAGTGAATTTAGCGCTTCCGATCTTAATATTTGAACTTCAAAAACTGAAGATGCATAAAGCATTGCTTTGTCCAGAGCGTCTAAAGCAAGGTTTTCACAATTTTTTTCAATATATAATTGCGCTTGGACAATGTAGAATGTACCTGAAAACGGATGTTGATTCACAGCATGTCCAATTACCTCCAAAGCGTTGTCAATAAGTTCTTTGTTTAAATAGTGATTAATTAGATGCAAAAATGCCGTTTTCTCATAAAAACCTACCGTTCCCTTTTGTGACATAGCCTCATACTCAACAACTAGGCTTTTTACGTTTTGTTTGTTGGAGGTATTGTTTTTTTTCATGGTATGCGCGTACTTGTATTTGTGGTAAATATACATAAAAAGACTTCAAAGCAACTACATGTTTTGGACAAAAGTTTTAAAAAATTAAGCGGAGGAAATTGATTTCTGTTTAGGTGATCTATGGTAATAATATGTTGATAATCAATAAATTAAAAATTTTATTAATTCGAAAACGAATTTCGTTATTGTTATAACTCTCTCTCTTTCACTACTTAACACATGAAGTGAAAATTAAAGGTTAAAAAATCAAATATCAAAAATTGTAGAAAATGTAAATTAGTGGATTGAAATTACAAAAAGTCTTAATTTGTGACATTTTTTGTTTTAGTATGGCTACTCACCAAATAAACTCCTGTAAAAATCAACATACCTGATATAATCTTAATCCCGGTTAACTGATCTTTTGCAAAGATCAATGCAATCATTGTTGCAAGTAAAGGTTGCAAATAGATGTAGATACTTACGACTGAAGGGTTTACTGTTTTTAGTGCATAGGCATTGAAAAGATAAGCCAAAAATGTAGTGCAGAAAAGAACATAAAACACAGCCAGCCAAATGGACAATTTGAAACTTGACCAATCTACTTGTGTTAAATCATTGACACCAAAAGGAAAAACGAAGAGTGTTCCAAAAATGAAAACCCATTTAACTACGGTTATAGGATTGTATTTTTTCATCAATGATTTTACTATCACCAAATAGATCCCATAAGATGTGGCATTTATGAAAATCATGAGATCGCCAAGTATTTGGTCTTTTTCAAAATTTATTTTTTCTCCATTGAGAATCAATAAAACAGCCCCTGTGCATCCTGCTATTATTCCCAAAATTTTTCTTAGCGTTATTCTTTCTCCGATCATTATTGATGATGCGATGAGCACCAAAATTGGCGTAGAAGTCATAATAAGAGAAGCATTGATCGGAGTGGTTAACTTTAGCCCGCTGAAGAAAAATGTTTGATTGATAGCAACGCCAAATAATCCGCAAAGGATCAAGCGAATAATGTCTTTTCGTTCTACTTTTTCCCTGACATAAATCGTATGAATTATTACAAATAAGACCAAGCCTGTCACCACTCGCAATAGTATAAATCCAATTGGTTTTATGTATTCATTGTCCAAGACCTCTTTGGCGATAGTATAATTGGCACCGTAAATCAAGGCTACCAAAAAAAGAGCTATATGGGCATTAATCTTAGTGTTCAATGTAGGTAGTTCGGTTTAATAAAAAATCGGTGTCTGTATCCACAAACACCGATCTCACCTTCGCAAAGGTATATAAAATTATGGTTAGACTAGTATGCCTAGTTCCTTCTTGACGGTTGACGCTTTTTCTTTAAGTTATTTAGGATTTTTTGTTTAAACTGCCGTTCAGTTCGATTGAGCATGGCGACCTTTCGGACTGGAATGACCTTCATCAATTTCACGACATAGTCCCTTTTTAAATCGATAATTTTCCGTTCTGTATCCAGCGATTTTAAAATAAAGGCTTCAGCCTGGGCATCGGACATGAGATCAAACCGCTGGTTAGGTTTGGTTTGCTTTTTCAACGCTTGTTCGTCTTTTTTAAATTGATTGAAAAGTGGCCAAAAATCTTTTTGCTCCTGTTCGGTAAATTGCAGTTGTTCATTATAAAATTTCTCCCTCATTTCCTGAACATTCGGATTGTTAAAATCCTGTGCAATGGCAATCTGGAATGTTCCAAAAAATACAAATAATACTAAGATTGATTGTTTCATTACTTTATGATTTAATAATTTGTAGCACATTTTTATAAAAGTTCTTCTAAATCGCTATCGTCTAATTCATCAATGATTT